>NZ_JBKOPS010000012.1:0-105467 GCF_047272945.1 Rubrilithobacter danxiaensis | reverse complement strand
ATGGGTCTGTTGAGTTCGAAGAATCTTTTATATATTCGAAGAGAACATCTGACACTTTTTAAAACCTAGCAATTGTCAGATCAAGTCTTGGCTATTACAAATTAGGTGAACAAAGACCCGTCAAAGCGTTATGGAAAGGGTTTTTATTTCACTATTTCAATAATCCAAAAATAATTCTAGCAGGACTATTACCTGTTCTGTCTGCTATTTTTGTTATGATTCATCCTGAACATCTCGTAAAATTTTTTGTGTTGAATGGTCTAGGTATGTTTGATGGAGCAAGCAGAATATTTTCCAAAATTTGGAACAAGTATATAACGCGCATTGACGGGTCCTGAGTACTAAGTTAAATCTCTTCCTTTAAAGACTCATCTTGATAAATAATTTATTAATGTGAATAATGAGCATGAAAAACCGGTTATTAGGATGGCTTGCATTTGTTATTTTAGATATAAGAAATTCTCTTGTGTCCATCAAAATGATATTTTTTGTAATCTCCCTATATAAATTACAATTTTTAGTGATTTAGTGGACAGTTGACAGATTGATTGATTGATGAATAAATCATTCAGTTGTCTTTAAGCCAAGTCGGTGACCTATTATGATCACTCCGTTTTCACGTTTACCCTGAGGGTTAGTTCTCTTTGCTATTTTTATGATGAACCTTCCTTCTTCTCCAAGATCTGAAGGAGAAGCTCTTTTTACTTGTCCGGTTTTAGCATCTTTCAATCCGACCTTTTTATAGAGTTCCTGAAGTTTTGATGTAATAAATGAATTGAAATAGAAATCATTTCCTTTCTTAAATGTAAAAGTCCTTTTTAAAAGCTTCATTAATTTGACTTCTGCATCTTCATTTTCTCTAAGTATAATCTCGCGTTCTAACTTCTTTGGGTTGTATTTGAGATTTTCAACTAACTGCTTATTTAAAAGCTTAAATGCTTTATAAGCTATGGGATTTCTTTCCGCAATTTGCTGTTCTGCACTCTTACCGAAATGGAATGTTAATGTTGTTGTAGTTAATAACGATTCAAGCTCAAAGTAATCTTCTTTTAACTTAGTAGCTGCTGATTTCCGATTGCGTTCTGTCTTCGTTTCTAATTTATGATCAGAATATTGCATTTCCACATCGAAGTAAGCTTTGTTCCAGTCTTCAATGATGAACTTGATGTTTTTATAAACTTCGTTACTAGCTGATTCATTAATCTGTTGGTCTAAAAGGTTCAAGTTGAGCGTTGCAAGTTTGGTGTTTTTATCTATATCAGCAAAGAATTTAAGCCTTTCATCCTTCGTGAACTTGTTGAACCGAGAGTTCAGAATCGCGTCGTTGTAATCTTTGATAATTCGTTTAGCATCTTTTAGATATTCCTCTTTATATTCTTCCCAAAGAACCATTTGATTCTTATGCTCATGATTAGTAATATGAATTATCTGATAGGCTGGATTACGGAGACGTCCCATAGCTTGCTTTCCCTTGCTGGCAACTCCTACTTTCGTGTACAATTTAAAGCAATCCGTTACTAATACAACTGTAGCATTTACATCGTACAAGTCCCAGCCTTCAAAATATTTGCAGGTGTAGAAGTTTATCTTTTTATAATTGCTCTCATGGGGTTCAGGGACAAAGAACTTCTTCAGTTCTCCAAGCTTGTCCATGTTGCTACTATCTTTATCGTCAGCACAATAAATACTGCATTCTGTAAGTTCTGCATTGAGAACAGCGTTTCTAATCTCCGTTACTGAATTATAGAAGATGTGCACATTTCCTGGAAACTCATGAACATTCTTCAAAAGGTAATTTAGTGTTCCAACTACACTTGAAGCATTTACTACCGTAACCTTACCAAGCTTTTCAGTAAATGTAATTTGGTGGTAATCCAAATCATGAAATCCTGGATCAGAGAAGTAGTACGGAGTAGCAGATATAATGGACTTGTTGTCGAAGCTCCAGAAGTATTTGAAAGGCAGAAGAATGTTCTTTCGGTATGCTTCACTGATAAAAGTGTGAGATTCATCCAGAAGTAAGAACCACTGTTTATATACCTCTTCAAGTCTTCTTTCTCGTTCAGCAGCCTTTATAATCTTCCAAATACCTTCAGGTGTTGACATGATCTTTATACCTGATCTTTTGTCTTGCATCATCTTTTGAACTTCTGGTAATTTTATATCTCCATAGACGATATAGTCCGGTCTCTCATCGCCTTTTGATGAAAGTAGTTTATTTAAAAGTATACTAGTGTTAGGTACTATCAAGATTGTACACCGTGATTTATCTTGTATTTCTTGTGTTGTGCCTCCGATAGCGCACCTTCCTTTATCTATAAAAGCATTTACTGGCAGTCCATCAGGAAAGATTTTATTGATATAAGTGCTTCGACTTACCTTGTAAGTAGTAGTGCTTTTGAACATTTGAATGATAATTGATTAGCTGAAATGAAAAGGGTGAGGTAAAGAAGCCTCACCCTAGAGCAATTTAGTTTAACGCTTCCTCTATGAGTTCTTCCAAGGTAAAGTTTATGGTAATCCTACCTTCTTGATAATCTTTAATGAAAACAGCCATTCCTCCCTCGGTGATTACCTTTACACCTTGGCTTGATTTAGCCATATGAAAAGGAGGATGTTGATAAGGACGTCCTGCCTTATCTTTCCTTGTGATCAAGGTTCCTACGATACGATGCCCATTTTTTACAAACTCGAAGAACTGTTCTAACTGTTCAACCTCGTGTTCTCTCAAACTCTTTGCATACTCCACAAAACCTTTAGCTGTAAAGTAATTAGTTCCATCCTCTTTTCCTAAAAAGACTTTTGCTGTAATCAGACTTCCATCATGGCCTGATCCCTCGGATCCTCCATGTAACTTATTAAATAACTTCATTTGTTAATGTCGAAGCCTTTGCTTTCGACACATCAAAGGTGGCTATGATCGAAAAATGATTTATAAGAGGAAATATTAGAACTTTCAACTCAGTTTTCTTTCCCTTGGTTCACAAGGGATTATGGAAGAAGAGACCTGATATAATCTTTAGGATGATAATCATTGGCTTTGAATAATTGCTCTTCGAATAGCTTCACATAAAGCAACTTTAACAGTACGAGTAGGTCATATAGAAATTTAAGTTGTTGATCTCCGTATTTCACTCCTACTGCTTTTAAATGAGTTTCATTATTTAAATAAGGAAGCAGTGATAAGCAGAACTTAGCAATTAGCTTAGAAACCACTTTCTTAGGATTTTTAATTTTAGCATCTGCTGCTTCTTGTATCCTTGCTAAATCAATACCACCATTAGGAGAAGTAAGCATATGTAATGCTTTTTCACCTAGTGAGTCTAAGTTTGATTTACTATTCTCTATAGCATCCAATAATGTGTCGCAAATCCATGAAGAAAGGATTGAATCTTTTACCCTAACTGAATCCTTTGGCGCTTGGAAAGCTATATGAAGGTCATCGGCTTTAGATCTTTTTAAGAATAGGAGAAGTCCAGCTAGCTCTTTTGCCCTCTGTATTTCTCCATATTCAACCCACTCACTATAACCTTCCTCCAACATGAACTCTTTATTAGCATGATGCTTTAAAGCAGAAGTATAATCAGCATGTATAACCTCGTAATAATGTAATGTCAAGTACAGAAGGTTCTCGTAATGACACGACAAGTTAAATTTGGAGAGCAGTTCTCTGAACCCCTCTTTAAGTTGTTCGACTTTTTCTATTGTACTAAAGCTTGGAGATTGGACTACATTTCCCCATGCTTCAAATTCTCGTACCATTGCATCATACTGCTGGTCTGTATTCGTACCGAGGTAAGAACGAAGAATTTCAAAGTTAGGGTGAAGCACAAAGTAATCCATATCATTTAAAAGGTACAAAGATAGAAACAGCGGAATAAATAGTTACTCCGCTGGTGTCTTCGTTATTATAATTCAGGGTACGATTCCTTCAAATGCTCCAAATTTACTTGTCCTAATCCCCGCAGATATTTTAAGGTAACGATCATATTCGAATGACCTAATAGCTGTTGAAGAATATGCAAATCTTTAGTTCTCTTATAGATATTAATTGCGGCTGAGTGTCTGAATGAGTAAATTGTTTGCTCCGGCTCTAATAGCCCCTTTTGCTTAAGCATCTTTTTCTTAGCTCTTGACCATTGTAAGCTGAAGTAGCTGACGTTGAAAGGCTTATCGGTTCTGCTTATAATATTTTGATTAGGTTCTAATAGGTGAATACCTCGTTCAATTAGTTCTTCTCTCACATAATCAGAAATGTATACCGTTCTTATCCTGCCGCTTTTGTTTTCGAACCCTGAAAGTTGAATTTGAGTAACTTGATCATTAAAATGTCCTCTCTTAAGTAATCTGGACTCTTCATGAGGTCGAAGCAGACATCCATACGTTAACAAGCAACATAAGTGAAGGTTGGGGTAGCTTTCCTTCAAAAAGCTTAGTATTTTTTTAGTTTGCTCAGGTGTATATATTTTGTGAAGAGTTGCTTTTGATTTCTTTTTAGCGGTCTTTTCTATTGGGTTTGAAGTAAGGTAACCTTTATTGACAGCTGTCGTTAAAAGCGCGCTTAAAGCTCTTCTCTTATTCATATAGTGTGTTCCACTAGTATCGAACTGAGTTAAAAAATCTGTTAAGCGTGCGACTGTGATACTGGAAATCAGGCCGTTTTTTTCTTCAGGCAGTAAGAACTCTAACAGTTGTTTGTAAACACTACAAAGATCTCTTTTGTAAGTAGCGCTTAAGGAGCTTTTCTGTCTTTCGTTGATTATTTCTCCAAGTACTTCAATTGTAGATTTGGGTGATTTTCGTAGCTCGCTCTCTTGGGTTGGATTCCAACCCTTTTCTAAAGCCTTATGAAACTCAAATAGAAGCTTTTTTAATAGTCTGTCTCTCTCTTTTAAGCTTGCAGCACGATTGGGCGTAATGGACATCCCTAGCTTTTTACCATTGTACTCCCGGAATCTTTCTCCGTTGTAGTAAAATAAAATATAGGATCTGGTTTTTAAATTTTCAGTAGAAATAATTTTAGGTTCTGTATACATGAACTGACGCATAAGTGACGCACAGCTCGTTTCATAAATGAAAAAAGAAGCTACATTTGCAGACCCAATTCCGATACCAATCGGAAGGCGGTACCATAGCTCAGTTGGTAGAGCAAAGGACTGAAAATCCTTGTGTCGCTGGTTCGATTCCAGCTGGTACCACCGCAAAGCTTCAGAGAAATCTGGAGCTTTTTTGTTTTATAGCCTGGAGCCAATACACGTAAACTAAATTATTTTTGTAACTATGTAATTAAAGATTCGTTATATCTTTAATTACATACATTTTACCGAAAGAGAGGGAGAATGCTGGGGAAATTTGAGAAACACAAAACATCAGTAAACGAAGAAGAACGTTTACAACAGGAACTTGAAGAAAGGCTTCAGCAGATTCAGGATCTGGAGGAAAGATTAAGTAGTACTAATCTTGAGTATTTACGCCTGAAGAACCAGCAGAATAATTATAATTACAGGCAGGGGCGAAGTTTAAAAAGTCACAATAGTAATGTTAAGCTAACTGTTAATGTTTTTTTAGCCTTAATTGTATTTATAGCGGTTTATTATATTGTTGATTTGCTGCTGAAATTTTTATAGGCTGCTTTGCTTATTAACTTTATAGGCTGATTCCTCTTCCCTTTTATAATCTTCTTATTTATCGTTCTGATATCAGCGACAGCTGTTTTTAACTTTTTGTTTGATTTTTTCCAAATGTTCGTAGTTTTATAATTGTTATAAAAACAAATTATAAGCCTACTCTTATGTTTTCAATTATATCCTTTAACGAAAAGTTTACAGGAATCAGTAGACCTTTCCCTTAATTTTTTAAGAAATCATTGAGCTTTTAGAAAGTACAATCTCCCTTAGGGAAACATCTTATCGTGAAATTTTTTAAACTTCCTTCCGATAAATGTTAAAACAATCCTCAACCTATATAAACTTAACCAAGAACTAAAGTCAGATTAAATGAAAAGGAATGAATTTTTAAAAGCCGGACTACTTGCAAGCGCTTCTATAGCTGCAGGAACTACCGCGTTCTCTTCAACTTTAAAATACAATACACCTGCTGGCGGAAAAACTTTTAATCTTAGTTATGCCCCGCACGAAGGAATGTTTGCGAACAATGGGGGCAAAGATTTTCTTGATCAAATCCGTTATATGCACGATCAGGGCTTTAGAGCAATTGAAGATAACGGAATGCTTGCACGGCCCCTTAACCAGCAGGAGAAAATTGGAAATTTGCTAAGCAAACTGGGAATGCAGATGGGGGTGTTTGTTGTAGATGGAGGAGATAACTGGAAAATCTCTCTTACTACCGGTAAACAGGAATTTAAAGACAAGTTTATTGAAACCTGTAAAAAATCGGTGGAAACGGCAAAAAGAGTAAATGCAAAGTGGGCAACGGTTGTGCCGGGTTTTTTTGAACGAAACTTGCCAATAGGAATCCAGACTGCCAATGTAATAGACGCTTTACGCAGAGGTGCTGAAATTTTTGAGCCTCACGGTTTGGTTATGGTATTGGAGCCATTAAGTGATACTCCGGATCTTTTTCTTCGAAATTCCGATCAGACTTTTTCTATTTGCAAAGCCGTAAACAGTCCTTCATGTAAAATTCTTTTCGACATCTATCATATGCAGCGAAACGAAGGGAATATTATTCCAAACATTGATAAAAATTGGGATGAGATTGCTTATATCCAGATTGGGGATAATCCTGGCAGGAATGAACCTGGCAGCGGCGAAGTAAATTATAAGAATGTTTTTAAGCATTTATATAATAAAGGATATAAAGGGATAATGGGCATGGAGCATGGAAATTCAATAAAAGGGAAAGAGGGTGAATACGCTTTAATAAAAGCATATCGGGAAGCGGATAGTTTCATTTAAGAGATAGTACTATTTATAGGATATAAACCTGCTTTTAAAACAAAAATTATTAACTGTATTGAATATTAAAATCGTGTCTTAACTTATATTTTTTTAAAAAAGTTTGGAGGGAAATAAAAATGCCTATATCTTTAGTTTTTGATAGGCATCCTGATGTGCTTTCAAATAACCAAATAATAACTAACTAAATTAATCTATGCATTATTCTCTACTCAGTAGGATGAGGTATGTGTTCATGCTTCTTCTAACCCTAGTGTCAATTTCTGCAGCCATTGCGCAGAACATTCCTGTTAAAGGTGTGGTAACCGATGCGGCAGGAGAGCCTCTTGTAGGCGTAAGTATCAAAGTTTCGGGAACTACAGCCGGAACTACCACCGATGTTAATGGGGCATTTTCAATCAACGCACCATCTAACGGAACTCTTGTATTTACCTATATAGGTTATACAACAAAATCTGTAGCAGTTAACGGACAATCTTCATTAAATGTAAAACTGGCGTCAGAAGCAAAAGCTTTAGACCAGGTGGTTGTAACAGGTTATCAATCTCAAAGAAAGAAAGATATTACCGGTTCAGTTGCTGTAGTTGATGTAAACCAAATGACTTCGGTTCCATCTGGTTCGACTTCTCAATTACTTCAAGGACAAGCATCAGGGGTAGTGGTTTTAGCAGCTGGTCAGCCAGGACAAGAAGCTAATATCTTTATTCGTGGTGTTTCTTCATTTGGTAATACCAAACCTTTGGTTATTGTTGATGGAGTTCAGGCGGGTTTGAACGATATAAACCCAAATGATATCGCATCAGTACAGGTATTGAAAGATGCGGGTGCGGCATCAATTTACGGGGTTCGTGGGGCTAACGGAGTAATCGTAGTAACTACTAAGAAAGGAAAATCAGGCGCTCCTAAAATTACTTACGATGCTTATTATGGGCAGGTTACACCGCCTTCAGGCAACGTATTTAATTTAATGAATCCTTCTGAGATGGCTACTGTCTTTAACAGGGTTGACCCAAATCACGCTATTTATGCGGGAGGAAAAGTCCCTGAGTATATATGGGTGGACAATGCAGCTAATAAAGGAGGATACGCAGCGGCGGGATCTCCTGCAGTTGATCCTGCTAAATATCGTTTTGATCCCGTGAATCCTGCTAATAATTATCAAATAGCGAGGTCTAACCAAGCAGGAACAGACTGGTTCCATGAGATTTTCTCATCAGCACCGGTAATGAATCATTCCTTAACAGCGAGTGGGGGTACCGAAAACGCGACCTATTTGTTTTCTTTAAATTATTTAAATGAGCAGGGTACTTTAATGAATACCTATAATAAAAGATATGGTACTCGTATAAACACAACCTTTAATATTGGTAAAAGCATCCGTGTAGGTGAAAATGCATATTTGTATTATAAGAATTCTCCTGGTATCCCGGGTGGTAACCAAAATGAAGGTAATGCCATTTCGTTTGCGTATCGTATGCAGTCATTTATTCCCGTATACGACATTCAGGGTAACTATGCCGGTACTCGTTTAGGAACCGGTGAGATGGGGAACGGACAGAATCCTGTTGCAATGCAGGATGCTCAAAGAAATAACAAACAGAATTTTTGGCAGATGCAGGGAAATATTTTTGCTGAAGTAGATCTAATTAAAGGTCTTACTGCTCGCACATCTTTCGGTGGTAGTATTGGAAATAACTATTATTACAACTTTGGTTTCCCTAATTATTGGAACCGTGAAGGTTTTAGTAACCCTAACAGTTTTAGTGAAAATGCTTCTTATTACAATGACTGGACCTGGACTAATACGTTAAATTACTCTAAAGTAATAGGTACTCATAATATTAAAATATTGGCAGGAACTGAAGCTGTAAACTCTTATGGCCGGGATCTTGGAGGAAGTATAAATAGCCTATTCTCTACAGATCCAAATTTCATAAATCTTGACAACGGCTCGGCTAATGAAACAAATTATAGCCATGTAAATAATAATGACCGGTTGTTTTCCTTGTTCGGTCGTGTAGATTATTCTTTTCAAGATAAATATTTAATAGGAGCAACTATTCGCCGTGATGGTTCTTCTCGTTTTGGTAGTGAGAAACGTTATGGTGTGTTCCCTGCTGTATCTTTAGGATGGAGAATCAGCCAGGAGGCTTTTATGAAAAATATTGCGTGGTTGAACGACCTGAAACTCCGGGGAAGCTGGGGTAAAATGGGTTCGTATGCTAATACCCCTAATCGCAATGCCTATAATATTTTTGGAGGAAATAACCAGACTGCATACTATCCTATCGGTGGTGGTAATGGAATTCAACAAGGATTTCTTTCTTCTGATCTAGGAAATCCGGCTACGGGATGGGAAGAAGATATTGTTACAAATGCTGGTTTTGATGCCACAATCCTGAATAACCACGTAACTTTATCAGCAGAATGGTATAAGAAAAAGATTAACGGATTATTATTCCGCGAGTCGCTGCCTTATACTGTTGGTGGCGCAACAGCTCCTTATGTAAACCTTGGGGATATCCAGAACACTGGTCTTGATGTGTCAGTAGGATATAATAGCTCCCAGTCCAAAGATTTCAAATACAATGTAGGTGTTAACTTTACCACCTATGATAATAAAATTATCAGCGTTCCCGGAAACTTTTTTGAAACGTCAGGATCTCGTATCGGTAACCTGATTCGTAACCAGGTAGGTCATCCAGTTGCTTCTTTTTACGGCTACCAGGTACAGGGATTATTCAGAGATTCTTTAGACGTATTAAATTCTCCTACACAGGGTGGATCTGCTCCAGGCCGTTTCAAGTATAAGGATGTTGATGGAGACGGTGCAGTGACTGACAAAGATCGTACGTTTATAGGAAACCCAAATCCTGATTTTACTTACGGCATCAATATCGGGGCAAGTTATAAAAACTTTGACTTATCGACAGTTCTTTTTGGATCTCAAGGTAATCAGGCGCTTAACTATACTAAGTATTGGACTGATTTTCTTGGTAGTTTTGTGGGCGGTAAAAGTAAAGCTTTGTTAACAGCTTGGGAACCAGTTGATCGTTCTGCTCCAAGAGGGCAATGGGTTGCCAGCAATCCAAATGCAACAACTCCGGTAGCTGAATCTGCAAGTACTATTAGTAATTCCGGTGCCATGAACTCATATTATGTGGAAGATGCCTCCTTCCTTAAAATGCGTTCTTTACAAATAGGGTATACAATTCCGGCTACTGCTCTTAGCCGGTTAGGAATAAGCAGATTAAGAGTTTATGTGCAGGGAGCAAACCTATTTACCATCACAAAATACAGCGGTATGGATCCTGAATTGGTTCCTTCTTCTGGTAATTTGGGTGGTGATCAGCAATCTGCAGGTTTTGGTGTTGATTATGGTAATTATCCGAATAATCAAAAAAGTTTCTTATTCGGCGTTAACCTGACTTTATAATTGTTTGAAAAAAGTTTTGACAAATTTTTTATGAAAAGATTTAATTTAAAATTATTTATACCGGCATGTGCAGCATTAGTTGTAACTGCGTATGCGTGTAAAAAGGATTTCCTTGAGAGGAGTCCGGCTGGTGCATTGAGTGAATCGACTCTTGCAAATAAGGCAGGAGTGGACGGGATGCTGATAGGAGCCTATTCCCTGTTAGATGGAATTGGTGGCCCGGCAGGGGATCACTGGCCTAAAGCAATAAGTAACTGGGTTTGGGGTGGCGTAGCTTCTGATGACGCACACAAAGGATCTGAGTACGGGGATCAGCAGGATGCGGAGTTTGTTGAGAATTATACTATTCCTGCAACAAATCCTTATATTTCCGCTAAATGGGCTGCTAATTACGATGGTGCACAACGTGCAAATAACGTGTTAAGGTTAATGAGAAAGGTAACTGACGGATCACTTACTCCGGCTGATACTTTGCAAAATGCGGCTGAAGCACGTTTTTTAAGGGCAGTATACCATTTTGAAATTGCAAAAGTTTACGGTCCTATGGTTCCATTCGTTTCAGAAAACGTAACTTACGAAAATGGGAATTATTATGTCCCTAATGATGTAAGCGTTTATCCTGCAATTGAAGCTGATTTAAAATTTGCCGCTGAAAACCTTACTCCTACTAAATCTCAGTTTGGACGTGTTAACTCATGGGCAGCGAAAGCATTATTAGCTAAAGTAATGATGTTCCAGCATAAATATGCGGATGCTAATATTATATTGAAGGATGTTATTGCTAATGGCGTTAACTCTGGAGGAGTTAAATATGCTCTAGTTACAAATTTTTCTGACAATTTCAGAGCTTCTGCACAGAATAATTCAGAAACTGTATTTGCAGTTCAGATGGCAGTTCCCAAAGGAGACAATGGACGCAACGGTAATGCAGGTGATGCTTTAAACTTCCCTGGTGGTGGGTATACTACCTGCTGCGGTTTTTATCAGCCATCGTTTAGTTTAGCTAACGCATTTAAAGTTGATGCAAGTGGACTTCCGATGTTTGAAAATGATGCTTACAACGTTACAGATTTAAAGAACGATTATGAAATTGAGGCAGGTGATCCATTTACTCCGACTACCGAGCCTGTTGATCCTCGTTTAGACTGGACAGTAGGTAGAAGAGGAATTCCATATTTAGACTGGGGTGTAATGCCAGGTAAAGCTTGGATTCGCGCACAAGCTGCTGCAGGCCCTTATTTGCCGGTTAAGAATTTATTCTGGGGCGCTGAAAAAGATACTCAGGCAGATTCTTTTGATGGTTGGGCTGTAAATGAGTCAACAGGTAATAACTACAACTACTTGCGGTTTGCTGATGTGCTGTTAATGGCTGCAGAATGTGAAGCTGATGCGGGTAATCTTGGACAGGCGCAGACTTACGTAAACATGGTTAGAACGAGAGCAGCAAATCCTGCAACTTGGGTTCATACTTATAAGGATGATGCTAAACCTCTGGACGGATTCACTACTACTCCAGCTGCTAACTATAAAATTGGCATGTATACTAATTTTGTTGCCAAAGGAAAAGCGTATGCTGTTGAAGCAGTTCGTTTCGAAAGAAGGCTAGAGTTAGCTATGGAAGGCCACCGTTTCTTTGATCTTCAGCGGTATTCAATCGACTGGACAACTAATGCAAATAATGGTTACATGGCAGGTGTACTTAATAAGTACATCAGTCACGAAAATAAAAGTTATAGCCTGAAAGGTAAAAAATACCAAATTCTGGATGGAGCTAAATTCACTCAAGGGCAAGATGAGGTATTTCCTATTCCTCAAGGCCAGATTGACATTAGCAACGGTACTTTGAAGCAAAATCAAAATACTGGCTTATAGAATTTTATAAATAAAATATACTTGTATATTTGAGGTAGAGATTAATCTCTACCTCTTTTTTTTGAGTTTAAGTCCCGATTACTATTATGCATGTTTTTTCGTATAAATCTTTTTTTATTCTTGGTATTACTTTCACTCTTGCTTCTTGTGGAAAAAACCAATTGTTTGAAAGGGTAAACTCTTCCAGTTCAGGAATTACCTTTAATAATAAAATAGTGGAAACCGATTCTATAAATCCCTTAAGCATTGTAAATATATACAACGGCGGCGGTGTTGGGGTAGGGGACTTTAATATGGATGGTTTGCAAGACCTGTACTTTACGGGTAATATGGTGCCTAATAAGTTATATCTTAATAAAGGAAATTTGAGATTTGAGGATGTGACTGAAAAGGCAAATGTAGATGGTAACGGAAAATGGAGTCGCGGAGTTGCAGTAGTTGATATTAATAGCGACGGAAAATTGGACATCTATGTTTGTGCAACGCTTTCGAAAGATCCCAAAAAGCGAGAGAATTTACTATATGTCAATCAGGGAAATGACAAACAGGGAACACCTCAGTTCAAAGAGCAGGCGGCTGAATATGGGTTAAATGATTCTTCCCATTCAACGATGGCCCAATTTTTTGACTATGATAATGACGGTGACCTGGATATGTATTTGGTTGTAAATGAAATTTTACGATCTGAAAATCCAAATCGTTTCAGGCCTATTATTAATGACGGTTCTTTTCAAAGTACAGGTAAATTATATAGAAATGATAAAAACGACTCATTAAATCATCCATATTTTACAGACGTTTCAAAAGAAGCAGGAATTACAATTGAAGGTTACGGTCATGGGGCTACTATCAGTGATATCAACCAGGATGGCTGGAAAGATATTTATGTTTCTAATGATTTTGTATCTAATAATATCTTATATATCAATAATCAGAATGGAACTTTTACTGACCAGAGCAGAAAGTTCTTTAAACACACTGCTGCAAATGCAATGGGGCAGGATATTATTGATATTAATAATGACGGCCTTCCTGACGTTATTGAAGCGGATATGAACCCGGAGGATAATTACCGGAAGAAAATGATGATGAGCGCAAACAGCTATCAAACCTATCAGAATTTTGATTATTTCGGATACCAGTACCAATATGTTAGAAATACATTGCAGATAAACCAGGGCCCACGAGTAGGGCAAAATGATTCTGTAGGTGCTCCAGTGTTCAGTGATGTGAGTTTCTTAGCGGGTATTGCGGAAACGGACTGGAGTTGGACCCCACTCGTTGCCGATTTTGATAACGATGGGTTAAGGGATATTATTATTACAAACGGTTATCCACGTGATGTCACTGATCATGATTTTATCGCTTTTCGTGATGAATCTTTTTCCGTAGCAAGCAAAGAGCAACTATTGCACCAAATACCGGTTGTAAAGCTTCACAACTATGCATTTAAGAATAAAGGAAATCTTGAGTTCGCAAATGAAACGAATATGTGGGGTTTGAAAGAACCGACTTTTTCTAATGGTGCAGTATATGCTGATTTAGATAATGATGGCGATTTGGATATGGTAATAAATAATATTAACGATGAAGCATTTGTATATAAGAACAATTCAGACAAGATAAATGAGAAAGGGAATAATTATATTCAAATTAAATTTCAAGGAAATAGCTCCAACACAAACGGACTGGGAGCCTCGGCTAAAATTTATTATGATAAAGGTAAGCTTCAAAGCTTTGAAAATACTCCATACAGGGGATACCTTTCCACAGTTCAGGAAATTGCCCACTTTGGCTTAGGGGAAATTACTGCTATAGACTCAGCTGTTATAATCTGGCCAGCTGGTAAAAAGCAAATATTAACGAATATTAAGCCTAATCAAACTTTATTGGTAAAGGAATCTGATGCAAAATTTCCTTTCACCTACTCAGATAGAACGAAATTTGCTACGAATGCAATTTTTAAAGAAATTACAAATGCTGTGGGAATCGACTACAGCCATCAGGACGTGGATTTCGTTGACTTTAACTATCAGAAGCTTCTCCCGCATAAATTCTCAGAATATACTCCGGCTCTGGCTGTTGGAGATGTAGATAACAATGGGTTAGATGATGTGATTAGTGGTGGAAATTCCAGATATCCTGCTCAGATCTTTTTGCAGCAGAAGAACGGTGCATTCATTCAAAAATCACTCACTGCTCCTGTTGTTTCCGGAAATACAAATCTCGCAGGTAACATTTCGAAGGATTACGGGCTTTTATTATTCGATGCAGATAAAGATGGAGATCTGGATTTATATGTTGCAAGCGGAGGCTACGAAAGCGCTCCGAATTCGCCTGAGTACCAGGATAAGCTATATCTAAACGATGGAAAAGGAAGTTTTACAAAAGATGTTTCTGCTTTACCTCAAAACTTTACCAGCAAGCTTTGTGTCAGGGCGAGTGATTTTGATAAAGACGGAGACTTGGATTTATTTGTGTCAGGAAGAGTGGAACCATGGAATTATCCCAAACCCGTCTCAAGCTTTATTTTTCGAAATGATTCGAAAAACGGGAAGGTTAAATTTACGGACGTAACACTTACTGCAGCAAAGGATTTAAAAAGTATTGGACTGGTATGTGACGCTGTTTTTACAGATTTTGATAATGATGGCTGGCAGGATTTATTACTTGCAGGAGAATGGATGCCCCTTACTTTCTTAAAAAATGATAAAGGAATTTTTAAAAACGTTACTGAAAAATCAGGAATCAGCAATAAGATAGGATGGTGGAATACAATTGTTTCTGGTGATTTTGACAACGACGGAGATATTGATTATATCGCAGGTAATCAGGGAAAAAATACTTTTTACAAAGCTTCCGAAAAATATCCTGTTTTTATTACTGCTAAAGATTTTGATAATAATGGTAGCTACGATGCTATTCCTTCCCTCTATCTCCCTGATCAGGAAGGTAATATGAAGGAGTTCCCTGCCCATACCAGAGATGATATGGTGAAGCAGATTATCAGCATGCGTACCAGATTCCAGAATTATAAGAGCTTTGCTGTTGCAACAATGGACGAAGTGTTAACAAAGGAGCAAAGGGAAGGAGCTTTAAGAGTTAGTGCTAATTATCTTCTTTCAAGTTTCATTAAAAATGAGGGCAATGGTAAATTTAGTATAGTGCCTTTGCCGCAACAGGCTCAAACATCCGTTCTATGCGGTATGGTAGCGGAAGATTTTGATGGCGACGGGAACCTGGATGTTGTATTAAATGGAAATGATTTTGGGACAGAAGTTTCTGTAGGAAGATACGATGCCTTAAATGGATTGTTTTTGAAAGGAGATGGTAAAGGAAGTTTTAAACCGCTGTCTATTTTGCAAAGTGGAATATTTATACCCGGCGATGGAAAAGCATTAGTAAAATTACGGGATAAAGAAGGAAATATGCTTCTGGCGGCAAGCCAGAACAGAGGTCCGATGAAAATTTTGAAATTGAAAAAAATGGCCCAAACAATAAATCTGCAACCCTCGGATATAAGCGCCGTTGTAAAACTTCAAAATGGAAAAATCCGAAAGCAGGAGTTTGGATGGGGTAACTCATTCCTATCTCAATCAGGACGGTTTATAATTGTTAATGAAAGTGTGAAGTCTGTATCACTGAAAAATTCTCAGGGAAATTCAAAGATTGTCTATCAGAAATAGTGTGGAATTAAAGGGTGCCGTTTTTTATTTTATTTCTTAAATGTGAGAATAGTAAATAGAAAAATTAAAATGCTGCTTATAATAAGTAGCGTTATTTTAATACTGACACAATGTATAAATCAAAGTTCTGAAAAAAATATAAGTGTTATTACCGGAATAAATGGGCGAGAATATATAGGATCTGAAACTTGCAGGCAATGTCATAAGGATATCTATGATTCTTTTAGTAAAACTGCACATTTCCTTACATCCCGTCCGGCACAAAGAAAATTTATAAAAGGAAGCTTAGATTCAGGTAAAAATGTTTTTAAGATTAATGAACATTTTAAAATTGTTATGGAAAATAAGGGCGGAAAGATTTTTCAATCGGCCTATTTTGATAACAAATTGCAATTCGGATATCCATTTGACATAGTAATAGGCTCAGGAACTAAAGGACAAAGCTATTTATATTGGGAGGGAAATCACTTGTTTCAGCTCCCGGTATCCTATTATACACCATCTAATATCTGGATAAATAGTCCTGGTTATCCTTCTGACAGGCCTGTTTTTAATCGAATGGTTAGAGGACGTTGTTTAGAGTGTCATAGTACAATTTTTAAAGAAATTCCTAACACAACCGAAGAATACAACAAAGACCAGATTATTTATGGTGTGGGTTGCGAAAAATGCCATGGTCCGGCTGCCGCGCACGTAGAGTTTCATGTGAAAAATCCTGAGGAAAAAGTGGGCAGGTATATTGTTAATTCGGCAAGGTTCCCAAGACAAAGAAAACTGGATGCCTGTGCCTTATGCCATTCGGGGATTGGGAAGAGTCTTAAAGCTCCTTTCACATTCCTACCTGGTGATACACTCTCTGATTATCTGAGCTCTGGTAAATCCATGGATACTAATTATACCCCCGACGTGCATGGAAATCAGTATCAGCTTCTTAGTGCCAGTAAATGTTTTAAAATGAGTACGATGAATTGCTCGTCATGTCATAATACGCATATGAATGAAAGAAATAGCCTCATTGTCTTTTCGCAAAAATGCATGAATTGTCATTCGGAGAAAAAAGGAAATTTTTGTAAAATGGCACCTGTTCTTGGCGCTTCTATTGCCACAAACTGTATTGACTGTCATATGCCCTTAAGTCCTTCAAAAACTTTAACGGTTCAGGGTGCCGAACAAAAAGATCATACGCCTGTACTTGTTCGCACTCATTTTATTGCTGTATATTCTGAAAAAGGATCGCCAGTTCATAATTATAAAGCCTTTTTTGGGAAAGATAAGGCGGAATAACACTGAATTATAAACTTTCATAATAATTGTATACCAATAGAAAAATCCTATATTTGATATTGAGTTTAGAACCTGAATATTAATTATTTAACGCTTTGATGGAATGATGAAAAGGGCGATTTATTTTTTCTTGTTTACCGCGACTTTATTTACAGTAAGCTCATGCAAACAAAAGAAACCTCTAATTGATGATGCAGAAGTATTGCATCAAAACCAGGATCAGTTAACTGAGATAATAATATACGATACATTTTCACCTCCTGTTGCAAGCAGAATTTACGCGTATTCTTCTTTGGCTTCTTATGAAGCAATGCGCTTTGCCAACCCTGGTTACGAGTCTTTTGCACCAAAACTTAAAGGTTTTAAAGCATTACCGGTACCGGAAAAGGGGAAAAGTTATAATTATACTTTAGCGGCATCAAAAGCTTTCTTTACTGTTGTTCATAAGGTGGTATTCTCTTTGGATTCTCTGAAGGATTATGAAGATAATCTGTATTCAAGCTTTAAGTCCAATTTGGATGATTCTACTTACCAGCGATCAGTAGCTTTTGGTGAAGCAATTGGAAATGTAATTTTAGAAAGGGCAGACAGAGATAATTATAAAAGCTCAAGAGGAAAACAAAAGTATTTAGGAAGTCACGAAGATGGGAAATGGCGGCCAACAGCACCTGATTATTTAGATGCAGTAGAATGGTGCTGGGGATCTATGGATGGACTGTTACTTGATTCTGCCACTTTAGCCTCAAATCTTCCCGATCCGGTTAAATACAGCCTTCATCCCCAAAGCGACTATTTTAAAGAGATATCCGAACTCTACAAGGTTACTTCTAATCTTACCAAAGAGCAAAAAGATATTGCTCGTTTCTGGGATGATAATCCTTTTGTTATTGAGCATCATGGCCATATGATGTATGCAGATAAAAAAATTACTCCAGGCGGGCACTGGATGGGTATAACCGCAATTGCCTGCAAAAAAACAAAAGCTGATCCGGCAAAAACATCGCAGGCATATGCAGCTGCGGCAATAGCAATGTACGACGCGTTTATCTGCTGCTGGGATTTAAAATATAAATACAGTACGGTGAGGCCTATAACCGTAATTAATGAAAAAATAGACTCAAAATGGCAGCCTTTACTTCAAACTCCTCCATTTCCCGAATATCCAAGTGGCCATAGTACTATTACTCGTGCAGCAGCTACTGTTTTAACTAAGATGTTCGGAGATAATTTCGAGTTTGAAGACACGAGTGACGAGAAATATATTGGTATGAAGAGAAGTTTTAAATCTTTTATTCAAGCCGCTAACGAGGCATCAATTAGTCGCTTTTATGGTGGAATACATTATAGATTTAGCCTGGACGAAGGCTCTAAAGAAGGTAAAAAAGTAGGCGATACAGTTATTGAAAAGCTAAGTTTATAGGATACTGCTTTCTGGCTGACTTGTGAGAAAGTAATTAATCATTCTTACTCTTATTTAGCATAGTAAAGAACATATTTCTATCTTGCCGCTATTAAGAGTTGATTATGCAAGACTATTTCCTGGGAATTGATATTGGCTCCGGCAGTACAAAGGCCGTGGCGGTAGATTTAAACGGAAAACCTGTTGCTGATTCTCAAATTCATTATTCAATAGAATGCCCTTATCCTGGTTATAGCGAGCAGGATCCGGAAACTATATGGGGTGCGTTAACCAGTTGTATAAGAGATCTGTTGTCAAAAACTGGAAAAGCACCCCGGGCTGTATGCTTTAGCAGTGCAATGCACAGCGTGATTCCTGTAAATGAAAAAGGAGAAGCCCTGGCAAAAATGATGACCTGGGCAGATGGACGAAGTGTAGATATTGCCGATCGGCTGAAAGAATCTGCACATGGAGAGCCTTTATATAGAGCAAGCGGCACACCCTTGCATCCCATGTCTCCACTCTGTAAAATAATCTGGATCAGAGAACACAATCCTACACTTTTTGAACAAACACACAAATTCATCTCAATTAAAGAATATATCTGGTATAAATTATTTAATGAATTTTGTGTTGATTATTCTATTGCAACTGCTACGGGTTTATTCGATATTGAAAAATTAAGCTGGAATAAACTTGCTTTAGAAATTGCAGGAATTACAGAAAGTCAGCTTTCAGTTCCGGTTGATACTGATTATAGTGCCGGAGGTACGAATTTTGTGACCCGCTTTATACCCGAACTTACGCCTGGCATTCCTTTTATTATTGGAGCCAGCGATGGCTGTCTGGCAAATCTCGGTTCCTTCGCTACAGAACCGGGAAAAGGGGCTGTTACCATTGGCACGAGCGGGGCAGTCAGAATTGCGAGCGATAAGCCGATTTTTAATTATTCGGCTATGACATTTAATTACCTCTTAAAGAAAAATAAATTTATTTGCGGCGGCGCAATTAACAACGGTGGGAATGCTGTACAATGGTATATAAAAAATATTTTAAACGAAGAGGCCCTTTCAGCAACAGATTATGAAAGCTTTTTTCAGGAGGCAGCGACTGTTTCTGCCGGAAGCGAGGGCTTGATTTTTCTCCCATATATAATAGGCGAGAGAGCCCCTATCTGGGATGTAAGAAGCAGCGGTACTTTTTTAGGTATAACTTCAAAGCACGGCAGAGCGCATTTTTCCAGGGCAGTTCTGGAAGGGATTTGTTTTTCTCTGAAAGATGTTTTAGAAAGCCTGGAAAAATCGTCAGAAAACGTAACGGAATTGTACGTAAGCGGCGGATTTGTAAATTCTGGTATTTGGACTCAAATGCTTGCTGATGTTACCGGAAAACAAATTCGTATTGCACATTCAGCTGATGCTTCTGCTATTGGTGCCGCTTATCTGGGTATGGAAAGCATGGGGATATTTATTCCAATGGATAATATAGCGAATAAAACTTCCAGTGCAGTTATTTATCCCTCATTGGCTAATACAGAAATATATAATACATATTTTAGAATTTTCAAATCGATTTATCCGACGCTAAAACAACATATGCATCAGCTAAATGATTTAAAGTCTAAGATTGTTCAGGAACAGAATTCTATCTGATAATGTAAAAAATATGAAAATAGGACTAATTGGCTTAGGAAAAATGGGTTATAACCTGGCATTGAACCTAAAACGTAATAATCACGATGTAGTCGCATATGATGTAAACCAGGAAGCACTGAATTCTATAAGTCAGCAAGGTATTGCAGCAGTAAATTCGCTGGTAGAGTTAGTTCAGGCACTAAATAATATGAAGGTAATATGGCTGATGATTCCTGCCGGAAAGATCATTGACAGTACGTTAAATGACCTCAAAAAGCTGTTATCAACTGATGATATTATTATTGATGGTGGTAATTCGAATTATAACGATACTGTCAGAAGAGCTGCTGATCTTGCACAGGCAGGAATAAAATATTTAGATTGTGGCACAAGCGGAGGTACAGAAGGAGCTTTAAATGGAATTTGCGCAATGATTGGGGGTGAAAAATCGGCTTTTGACTATTGCGAAACGATATTTAAAGATATCTCTCTTCCCGGGGGTTATCTATACTGCGGTGCTTCGGGAGCCGGACATTATGTAAAGATGGTACATAATGGAATTGAATATGGGATGATGCAGGCAATTGCTGAAGGATTTGAAGTGCTTAATCAAAGCGAATTTGATTTAAACCTGGCAGCTGTGGCGGGTTTATGGAATCAGGGATCTGTTGTACGAAGCTGGCTGATGGAACTTACTGAACGTGCCCTTGTAAAAGATCCCGGACTAAATTCTATTAAAGGAATTATGCAATCATCCGGCGAAGGAAAGTGGACACTGGAAACCGCTCTTGAAAAACAAATTCCTACACCTGTTATTGCCTTGTCGGTAATTATGCGATACAGATCTTTGCAGGAAGATACTTTTGCAGGAAAAGTAGTTGCAGCTTTGAGGAATGAGTTTGGTGGGCACTCTGTTATAAAAAGCTAAGTGCTTTATTTTTAGTAAGTTTTTTAATAAAGGAGAAAGATTCTTTTTATATACGCAAATTCTATAAAACATTCTTATAGTTCTCCTGTTATTAAAAGGCAATAAAATAACGCTTAGTATGAAACATTCAGGAGCAATAGTAGAAAGAGCTGTACGAAGAAGTGGAATTAGTATAGCAGAGTTAGCACGGCAGGTTGATGTTAACCGCCGGTCTTTGTATAACTGGTTTGCTCAGGAAAAGTTAAGTATTGATATTATTTGCAAGATAGGCTTTGCTATTGGGTATGATTTCTCTATTGATTTTCCCGAGCAATTGACATCCTCTAAATATGCACAATTAAGCAGGTTTCTTGAATCAATGCAGCAAAAAGAAGAAACCAACAGCGCTTCTTTCTGGAAGAATAAATACATCGCACTGCTCGAAAAATATAATGAAATCCTGATGAAGACTGCTGCTGTGGATGAAAAAGAAACTGCAGCATAAAGCTGCAGTTGCAGGCTTAAACCCGATATCTCAGTGAAATAGAATTTCCAATTGCTTTAACTAAATCATTAACAATCGGATCTGAATCATCTTTTTGTATCCAGCCCTTGTTTGTTTCTTTACAAAGAGTAACTGTACTTCCCTGTAAAAGAATTTGCGATTCTATTACCTGTCCCGTTTGTTGTAATTTTAGTACCTGGAACTGGTAGTGGGACTTGTTTAAGTTAATAGTTAAAATCTGGCCCATATAGTTTATAATAATATGTTTTAACAATAATTTTTTAAACTTGTTTTTGCTTAAATATCGTAGCAACTGATTTTTTAAAGAGATTATTTCTTATTAACTTTCAATGCTCGAATTTTGAAGTCTCACGATCCTGAATGGTTAAATTTCTACTCTTTACAGTTTTTATTGTGCAGGCTTTAACGGGTTTTTCTCAGGAAAAACCAATGGGGGCAGTCAGAAAATTTCATCTGCCTGCAGGAGTAACACAAAAAGATTATTTACCAAATTCTTTAATAATAAAGGTTAAAGAGGGTTCTCAGGAACAGGGCGACAGAACAAAGAGTGTTCAGGCGGAAAAATTTCCCGATCTTAAACTTAAACTCGGTAAGTTACAATCCATAGCACAAAAGTTTCCTCATAGAGCTGCTATTTCTACCTACCGTAGTGACGCAAGTAAGGATATTGCAGGCTTAAACAGAATTTTTGAAGTAAAATTTGCAGCTAAAGCTAAAATTGAAGATGTAATAAACGAAATATTACAGGATGAAACAGTAGAATACGCTGAACCCCGGTATATCTCTCATACAAATTATGATCCCAACGACCCGCTATATAAAACCTCGCAATCGTATTTACAACAAGTTAAGGCGCCACAAGCCTGGGATCTTGCCCGTAATTCTTCAGCTGTTGTTATAGGCATTGTAGATTCCGGTTCAGATTTAGATCATGAGGATCTTTCTTCAAATATTTTTATTAATACCGCCGATCCGATAAATGGGCTGGATGACGACAACGACGGTTTTGTTGATAACTACAGAGGCTGGGACCTTGTGGGCAAGTCTGGGAATAACCCAGAACCTGATAATGATCCGGGAGTGAAGAGCGATTCTACAGATCATGGCGTTCATGTCAGCGGAATAGCCTCAGCCATTACCGACAATAATGTGGGAGTAGCAAGTATCTCATTTAATGCTAAATTATTAATTGTTAAGACAGGAGCAGACAATGATGCTTCTTCTATTTACTACGGGTACGATGGTATAAAATATGCAGTTGATCACGGCGCACAGATTATTAATTGTTCCTGGGGCGGACCAAGTGGCGGTAATTACGGTGCTGATATCGTTAAGTATGCAATAAGTAAAGGATGCCTGATTGTAGCTGCTGCCGGAAACAGCAGTTCTGCTCAACCCGATTACCCTGCCGGTTATCCCGGGGTTATCGCTGTTGCTAATGTTAGAGATGACGATGTGAAAAGCAGCTCCTCAAATTATGGCTCTTTTGTTTCTATTTCTGCACCCGGTACCAATATTCGCAGCACGGCGTTTAACAATACCTATAAACAGCTAACTGGAACTTCTATGTCGACACCGGTGGTTTCAAGTGCAGCAGCATTGGTGAAATCATATTTTCCCGAACTAACAATGCAGCAGGTGGGGGAGCGTTTACGTGTTACAGCTGACAATATAGATGCACAGAATCCTAATTTTGCCGGACGTTTGGGGAGGGGCCGGTTAAATGTTTACAGGGCTTTAACAGAATCTCCGCCCTCAATACGTTACCTGAATCTGGTTGTGGATGACAAAGGAAAAGAAAACCTTCCTGAGGGTTCCGTCTTCGACATCTATTTTGATCTTAAAAATACGCTCTCGTCAGCGAAAAATCTTCTCGTAAATTTAACTACCGATGATCCTAACGTCACAATCGTTCAAGAGCAGGTTCCGGTGGGAGATTTGGCAACAGATGAGATAAAAACGCATCTCGGTCCTTTTCAGGTCAGAATAAAGGAAGGCATACCTGATAATAGCGAAGTTGTATTTCGACTTAATTACGCGGCGAACGGAAATACTTACCAGGACTTTGAAACATTTACACTCATTCTCGCACATGACTATCTGAATGTTAAAGTGAACGAAGTTGCTACAACCATGACCAGCAACGGCAGGATAGGTTACAGTTTACCGGATGCAACCAATGGAATCGGATTTCAATATAAAGATCAATCGCTGCTTTTTGAAGCATCACTCATGATTGGAAATTCATCCACTCGGGTGTCAAACAATACGCGTTTTAATTCTAACATTCCCAGCGAACATTTTGTAAAGCAGCAGGCGGCACGCAGGCTTTCTAACAGTGCCGCAGCTTTCGAGGGAATATCTGTATTTGATGATAGCAAAAGTCCTAATCCGTTTAATATAAGGGTAAAACATCGGGTAGTTGCTTTTTCGGACGTGCCTGACGACAAATACGTAATTGTAGAGTACAAGATTATTAATGAAAGCAGTGCGGTGATTAACAACTTATATACAGGACTTTTTACAGATTGGGATATAGACGAAAGTGATAATAATATTACTAAATACGATCCCGTTAGCAGGATGGGATATACTTATTCAAAAAGAAAGAACAGTGCTTACACGGGAGTTAAATTACTCTCGGAAACATCTGCACCGCTTTATTATCCGCTGTCATATAGTATTGAAGGAGATCCGGTATCGGATGATATTTTTACAATTTCTGAAAAATATAAAACACTTTCCAGCGGCATTAAATCAGGTGGGCTGGGAGAAGATTCACCGAACGGATATGATGTAATGTTTGTAATGGGTGAAGGACCTTTTAATGTTCCCGCTAATGATTCTATTGTTGTGGCATTTGCTCTAATTGGCGGCGATAATTTAAATGATATTCAGAATAGTGCAGCGGCGGCACAAAAAAAGTATGCCATTCTTCAACAATCCGAACCAAAAGTGCCGGCAGGTAAAGATATTGTTATCAGATCTTACCCCAATCCTGTTAATATTGCCGCAGAAAGCCCTAACCTTGAAATTTCATTGCCCCAGGAAGGTCCGGTAACGATTTCTTTATACAATTTATTAGGCCAGCGAATCAAGCTACTTGCGGATAATAAAAGATATACAAGTGGAAAGCACACATTACCGCTTTCAATTTCTGATTTAGAGGATGGAGTTTACATTTGCAAACTCAGTTTTATGGGAATAGAGAAATCTGCCAAGATAAGTTTGTTCAGGTAAAAATCATTTCCGCTGTACCGGTTCTCTTTTAAAAGCGATGTTCAAATAAGCTTCTATCCTGTATTTCGTTATTTAATAGTATTTTTGCTAACCTGTTTCAGGCTGCAATTCACAAAGTACAGTAGTATGAATAAAAAAGAAATTTTACGTAAGATAGGCGGAATTCTTTCTGAATTAACTGAGCAATATCAATATCTTTCTGCAAATCCCGATAGTCTGAATGAGCTGGAGCTCGAGCTCTTTGTTGCTAACTCCAATTTTCTTGCAGACCACTTACAGATATTAAAGAAGATAAACAGCACAGAAGAAATTCCGTCAAAAGGCTTACATATTCCTTTTGCAGCTCCTGCTGAAATTGTGGAAGAAAAACTTCCGGAACCAGAATTTTTTAACCAGCCGGAAGAAGAGAATAGCAATTCAACGGAAGACGTTTCGTCAGAAATAGAATACGATACACCTTTTTTGAAAGAGGAAGCAGAAACTGATATTGAAGAATTGCCAGAGAATGAAGTTCCAGTTGTAAATGTGGTTGAAACGTCGCAAGAGGATGAGAAAATAACCGATGAAGCAATTCCTGCTGTAACAACCCCGGAAAATGAACATATAGAGGAAACGCCGTTTGAGAGTAAAGAGAATGTTCGGCAAACCATGGAAGACGCTAAGGAAGAAACACCTGTTGAAGAACAAAAGGTGTTTGAATTACCGCCTGTTATTCATAACGAACAACCAAAAACATCCTTATCGGATATTAATCCTGACTCTCATTCAACCCTTTCAGAACAACAATCTCCTGTAAAAACAATCAACGATTTAATCTCTGCTCAGAGAAAAGCTTCAACCGGTAGTTCTTATTTTAACCGGCAGCCTGCATCAGCTGATTTGAAATCCTCTATCAGCCTTAATGATAAGCTTTTGTTTATTAAAGATTTATTTAACGGATATAGCCTTGCATACAGCGAAGCTATAGAATTGTTAAACCGCTTTGATACGTTGGAAGCGGCTGATAAATTTTTGAAGACAAACTATTCAGAAAAGAATAATTGGGCAGCCAAACAAACTACGGTAAACAAGTTTTATGAAATTTTAAACCGCCGCTTTGTTAAATAAAACCCATTCTGTTTGAATCCAGTTTTAGCAGGATAAATATCAGGATGGTAAAGCTCCATAAAGAAGATCCTCCGTAACTTACCAATGGAAGCGGTATTCCAATTACGGGTATTAATCCAATCGTCATACCGATATTTATAAAAAAGTGGAAGAAAATAATGGAGGCTACGCCATAGCCGTAAATCCTGGAAAATGAGGATCGTTGCCGCTCGGCAAGGTGAATAATTCGTAAAAGGAGCGTAACATACAATGTTATAACAACGAAACAGCCTGCAAATCCCCATTCTTCTCCAATGGTACAAAAAATAAAATCGGTACTTTGTTCTGGTACAAAGTTGTACTTGGTTTGTGTGCCTTGTAAATATCCTTTGCCCCATAGCTGTCCGGATCCAATTGCGATTTTTGACTGGTTCAGGTTATATCCTTCACCCCGAGGATCATTGATCTTTCCTAAAATAACATCAATACGGTTTCTCTGATGCTCTTTGAGTATATTATTATAAGCAAAATCAACGCTGAAGATAAAGGCTACAGATAAAACGAGGCCTGCAATAATTTTCTGGGTAAATTTGGTGTTTTTCCGGAAGTTATAAATTAGAAAGGCTGCAAATACCACGACACCCGCTATTACGTAAAACTTATTGTATAGTAACGTTAGTACAAACAGTACAATAGACACTCCCTCAATAACCAGCACATATCCAGAAAGTCCTTCCCTGTATAGCGTAAAAACAAGCGAAGTGAAGGTAAGGGCCGAGCCTGCATCAGGCTGACGCATGATCAGGAACATCGGTATCAATAGGATAATCCCCGTAAAAAACTGAGTTTTCAGGTCGCTGAATTTAATTGTTGATGAACTGAGGTAACGGGCAAGTAAAAGGCAGGTAGAAAACTTTGCAAATTCCGAAGGTTGCAGTCTGAAGCTTCCAATGGCAATCCATGCCTGATTTCCTCCTACATTTCGTCCGATAACTAATACCAAAACAAGTAAAGCCAGCGAAACTCCGTAAAATACAGGCGAAAAGGTGTTAAAAAACTTGGCATCCAGTAAAAGGATAATCGTACCTAGTATTAACGCAGATATAATATAAATGAACTGCTTGCCATAATTGGTGCTAAGATCAATAATACTGGAATGTTCAGGATCGTAAACTGCTGCATGAATATTAAACCAGCCAATAATACATAAGCTTAAATAAAGCAGAATTGTAAACCAGTCAACGTTAAAGAAAAGCCCCCTTTGATTATTCATGATTTATTTTCCTTTTGTTTACCCGTTCCATTATACGCTTTCTGCAAGCTAACGGCCTTTTTAACTGTATCCTGTTTTTGCTTTTTTTCTGGTGTTTTTTCTTGGCTCTCTTTTTTTAGCCCCGGTAAAGCCGGTAACAGATTGGCATTTATATACCGATTAACATCAATGCCAGAGGGACGACGTGTTATGGAATCTTTTAGATATTTTTCTACCATAAAACTAGCGATTGGCGCCGCCCAGGATGCGCCGTAACCGCCGTTTTCTACTATTACTGCGATAGCTATCTTTGGGTTCTCTCTCGGTGCAAATCCAACAAATACAGAGTGGTTTTTACCATGTGAGTTTTGAACCGTCCCCGTTTTTCCGCAAAATACAACTCCGGGTATTTTAGATGCTGTTGCTGTTCCGTTATCTACAACCTGTTGCATTCCGTCTATAACCGGTTCGAAATATTTAGGCTCTACACCCACATGATTTTTTACAATAAATTCTTTTTTGATAACTTTTTTATCTCCAATAGCCTTAATTAAGTGTGGCTTGTAATAATAGCCTTTATTGGCTATTATACATTCAACGTTTGCCATTTGTAAAGGGGTAGCATTTAATTCCCCCTGCCCGATAGCGAGTGAAATAATGGTGTTTGAGTTCCACCTGGAATTATATACTTTGTCGTAATACTCACTGCTTGGAAAAATGCCTTTTTTCTCGTTGGGAAGGTCGATGCCAAGTTTTACTCCGAAACCGAATTTGTTTGCATGTTCTTTCCAGTTCTCATAGGCCAGCTTAATTTTTTTTGAGCCTTGCAGCCTCAAAAGATCATTCAGAATATAACAAAAATAGGTGTTGCAGGACATGGCTATCCCCTTTGATAACGCAGTCGGTCCATCTACGTGTTCACATTTGACACGATGGCTGCCTGCCATATAATATCCCGGGCAATAATAGCTGGTGGATGGGGTAATAATACCCTCCTGCAGGGCAATTAATGCGTCAACGGGTTTAAAAGAAGAACCTGGTGAGTAATATGCCTGAATAGGACGTATCAATAAGGGTTTGTAAGGATGTTTAAGATATTTAATATAATTGTTCCCACGTTCTCTTCCTACCATTTCATTCGGATCGTATGTAGGACTGCTTACAAAGGCAAGTATTTCACCGGAGCCAGGTTCAATGGCAACAATACTGCCTATTTTATTTTGCATCAGTTTCTCGCCCAATTTTTGCAGTTCTTTGTCAAGCGAAGAGATTAATTTATCTCCGGCTACTGCCAGTGTATCGTATTTTCCATTGGCAAAGTGTCCCTTAGGGCGATTAAAAGCATCAACCATTAAATTTTGAACCCCGCGTTGCCCCCGGAGTAATTCTTCATACGAGCGTTCAACTCCGCTTCTGCCAATATAATCTCCGGGTTGATAAAACCCATCTGACTCTTCAATTTCTTTATCTGTAACTTCGCCGATATAACCGAGAAACTGCGCTGCTGTACTGTCGGGATAGCGTCTCACAGAACGTTTTTGAACAAAAAATCCGGGATATTCAAACAGCTTTTCCTGAAAAGTGGCGTACATGCGTGCAGAAAGCTGTTTTTCAAAGACAGATGCACGATAGGGGGAATAATTTCTGGCCTTTTTAAACCGTTTATCAAATCCAGGCTTATCTATTCCAACCAATTTGCAAAACTCTAAGGTATCAAATGGCTTTACTTCATGCGGAATAACCATAATATCATATACAGGTTCATTTTGAACCAGTATTTTCCCCTTACGGTCAAGGATAACTCCTCTGGCAGGGTAAACGATTACTTTTCTTAATACGTTGTTATTTGCGGATAAAAAATAACTTTTATCAATTACCTGGATATAGAATAACCGCAAAAGCAATATGATGGCAACAGAAATAAAAACCGCCTGGATAACAAATCTTCTTGCAAAAAAACTATTCATGTACGCTCTTTCTTACGGAAAAAGATGAACTCGGATACGAGAATTAATACTAACGTTAACAGGGAGCTAAATAATATCCTGATTAGCGTATATCTCAAATCATTGAAGCTGAATGTTTCAAGAAGGAACAGGGTTATATGGTGAAATATGGTCAAAAAGATTGCATAAAAGAAGAACCATCTGAAACCCATTATACCTAAACGTGGCTCAGGCTCATTTTCAAAACCCTGCCGCTGCACAGTTAGATTAATAAATATAATGCGTACCAGAGCCAGAACAGAGCAGGCAGCAGCGTTAATGCCGGGCGTATCATAAAAAGCATCAACGGTAATACCTGCAATAAATGAAAGAAGGAATAAAAGCCAGTTTGGGATGTCGAATGGTAGTAAGAGGATGAACAATATGTATAAAAATGGAGTAGCCAAGTTATAATAGCCGATGTTTTTTAACAGGAAAACCTGGACAAAAATAAGAGCCAGGAAGCGTATAAGGTTATTCAGAATTACTCTACTCATCTTTTTTGCTTTCTGTTTCTAATTGCTGCTGCTCCTGAGATAAAGTGTTTTTTACTACATAAACATACTGAAGTGTTGAAAAATCAGTACTAAGATGTACCTTTATATCTAAAAAACTATCGCCGCCTTTTACACCTGTATCTACAACTTTTCCGATAAGGATATCATGGGGGAATAACGAAAACCCGGAGGTAACTACTTTTTGTCCTTTTTTTACAATTACGTGGTTAGGAATATCTTTTAAGGTAGCTGTTTGCGGATCAAAGTCTTCTTCGCCCCAAATTAACGAGCCGAAAGCGTTACTGCCTTCAATACTTGCGCTTATCCTGGTATCTGTATGTAAGATAGACTGAACCGTAGAAAAATTATCAGAGGTCTGTAAAACAATACCAACAACTCCCGAAGGGCTTATTACACCCATTCCTTTTTCTACACCATGACGTTTTCCGCGGTTTATTGTTAAGTAATTATTTTTCTGATGGATCGAATTATTTACAACTCTTGATACAATATAAGTGTACTGTTGTTTTGTTAGGGTATCGTTTACAATATTCTGTGCAACGCTGTCATCAAATTTCGAGCTTTTCAGGCTGTTTCTGAGCCTTGCATTTTCTGCAGCCAAACTATCGTTAACGTTTACAAGGTTCAGGTACTCTTTGAAATGATTAACCCGGCTGTAAATTTCTCCAACAACTTCATTAGAGGAATTAATGACCGTCGCTCTTTGAAAAGAGTTGTTCTTAATGGCAATAACCAGCGATCCTACAAAAGAAATAGCAAAAAGGAAAAATGCGTTATACTTGCTTATGAAAATCCATAGGTTACGCATTGCTTTTAGTTGTAGGTTTTAAGTTGTAAGTTCTAAGTCGTGTTGCTTTTAGTTTTAAATTTTAGTCACTGGGGGTATTGTTTAAAAAACACACAACTTAAAACCCATCACTTACAACTTAAATTATTGCATTAAGAATTTAAAGTTTCCGATATTTTTCAAAGCTATTCCGGTACCGCGTACAACAGCACGTAACGGATCCTCGGCTACATGCACAGGAAGTTTGGTTTTTGACGCAACCCGCTTATCAAGGCCTCTTAAAAGTGCGCCGCCACCAGTAAGATAAATACCAGTTTGGTAAATATCAGCAGATAGTTCAGGCGGAGTTATCTCTAATGCTTTCAAGATGGCTTCTTCTATTTTCGAGATCGATTTATCAAGGCAATGAGCTATTTCGGTATAGGATACAGTAATTTGTTTAGGTACACCTGTCATCAGGTCACGTCCCTGTACAGCAAAATCTGCCGGCGGATCGGATAACTCAGGAAGGGCTGCTCCCACTTCTATTTTAATTTTTTCCGCAGTACGTTCCCCAATCATAATATTATGCTGGCGACGGATGTACTGAACAATATCACTATCGAAATTATCTCCAGCAACACGAATTGACTGATCGCAAACAATACCTGAAAGCGCAATAACGGCAATTTCTGTAGTTCCACCACCAATATCAATAATCATATTTCCCATTGGTTCTTCTACATCAATTCCAATACCTACCGCTGCGGCCATTGGTTCGTGTATCAGGTAAACCTCTTTTGCTCCGGCAATTTCGGCAGAGTCACGCACAGCACGTTTTTCAACTTCTGTAATACCCGATGGAATACAAATAACCATACGTAAAGAAGGGAAGAACCATCCCTTTCCGTTATTGATCATTTTAATCATCCCGCGAATCATATGTTCAGCCGCATTAAAATCTGCAATTACACCATCTTTTAAAGGGCGAACTGTACGAATATTCTCGTGAGTTTTTCCCTCCATTTGCATAGCCTGCCTGCCAATAGCAATTACTTTGTTTGTAGTGCGGTCAAAAGCTACAATTGAAGGCTCGTCAACCACTACCTTGTCATTGTGAATGATAAGCGTGTTTGCAGTGCCTAAATCTATTGCGATTTCCTGTGTAAACCAGTTAAATAAGCCCATTAAAGCGATGTTAAAAATTTAATATTATTTTGATCTCTTTCTATTAATTCTAAAATATAGAAAATATTGTATGAGATTTAATTATTAATGTTTGAAATGACGTACACCGGTCATTACCATGCTAATATTTTTTTCATTTGCCATATCTACAGATAACTGATCTTTAATTGATCCGCCGGGTTGCAATACTACAGAAATTCCTGCATCTGCGGCAATTTCTACACAATCTGGAAAAGGGAAAAATGCATCCGAAGCCATTACCGATCCGCGTACATCAAAACCGAAAGATTTTGCTTTTTCAAGGGCTTGTTTCAGCGCATCCACCCGCGATGTTTGTCCTACGCCGCTTGCTAAAAGCTGTCCGCCTTTTGCCAGTACAATTGTATTTGATTTAGTATGTTTTACAATTTTATTGGCAAAAAATAAATCTTTCAATTCTTCGGCTGTCGGTTTGCGGTTGGTAACCGGATTCATCAAATCTTCGCCTTCAATAGTTAGATCCTTATCTTGTTCAATTACTCCGTTAAGGAGTGTTTTGAACTGTTTTTTTGGCAGTTCTACGTTGTTTCGGATTAAAAGGATACGATTTTTCTTTTCGGTAAGAATCTTAGTTGCCTCTTCTGAAAAAGATGGCGCAATGAGTACTTCAAAAAATAGTTTATTAATTTCTTTTGCTGTTTCCCCGTCAACTTCTCCGTTACAAATTATAACACCTCCGAAAGCTGAAACCGGATCGCAGGCTAAAGCATCTTTCCAGGCTTCAAGAAGATTGGAGCGGGTAGCTACGCCGCAGGCATTGGTGTGTTTCAGTATTACAAAAGTTGGTTCAGTAAATTCATCAATTAATGCAACCGCGGCATCCACATCTACCAGGTTATTATACGAAAGTTCTTTTCCGTTAAGTTTTGTGAACATACGGTCTAAATCGCCATAGAAAAAGCCTTTCTGATGTGGGTTTTCTCCATAACGCAGCGTTTTTACCTGTTGTTCACTTTGTTTAAATACCTGTAACGACTCATCGTTATTAAAATAATTGAAAATTGCGGTATCGTAGTGAGATGAGGTATTGAACGCTTTTTTTGCGAATTCGCGGCGTTGTTCTAATGTGGTTTCGCCGTTATTCTCTTCGAGAATGTTTTGAAGGGTAGTATAGTCATTTTTTGAAGCAATAATGACAACATCATTGAAATTTTTGGCAGCAGCCCGGATCAGTGAAATTCCACCGATATCAATTTTTTCAATAATATCTTCTTCTGATGCACCCGAACTAACAGTTTCCTCAAAAGGATAAAGGTCAACAATTACAAGATCGATTTCGGGGATTTCATATTGTTCTATCTGTGCTTTATCTTCATTCAGGTTTCTTCTTGATAAGATACCTCCAAAAACCTTTGGATGCAATGTTTTTACCCGTCCTCCCAGAATAGAAGGATAACCTGTCAGGTCTTCTACCGCAACTACGTCAACTCCCAGCTCCCGGATAAATTTTTCCGTTCCACCGGTTGAATAAATAGTAACACCGTTTTTATTTAACTGGTGTATCAATGGTTCTAAATTGTCTTTGTAATAGACTGAAATTAAGGCGTTTTTAATTTTAACAGGATGACTCATTTATAGGGTAAATTGAAGCGGCAAAGATAGTTTTTTTGAATGATTACTAAGCGTATCAGCGTAGTATTTTAATGTTTTTATTCCTGATTTTTGAATTTGCAGAGTTGCTTTTTACATCAGACAATTGAGGCTGATAAATTTTTATACAGTTTGCTTAAAAAACCTGTTACAGAACGATCGATTTTTTCGTATCTGTTGAAAAAGTTATTATGAAAAAGCCTTTACTTATCACTTTGCTTGTCTTTTTTGCAGGTAGTTCTCTAGTCGCACAGGAAGTTAATAATACATTTAAGATAAATCCCTTAAGCGCTTTGCTGCGTGTCGGATCTGTATTTTATGAGCGAAAGGTTGCTGACAACGGCTCGTTACAATTAGGTGTAGCTTATACAGGTTTGAAACTGGATGATACAAAGTTTACAGGACTGGCACTTACGCCGGAATACAGATATTTCCCGAAAGCGAACGCTTTAAGTGGTGTTTATCTTGCTCCTTTTCTTCGCTATCAAAATTATAAATTAAAGGAGAATGATAATAAAGGATCCTATTCTTCATTTGGAGGAGGTGCCCTTATTGGCCGTCAGTGGGTTTTTAAAAGCAATTTTACACTTGATCTTTTCTTTGGCCCGAGTTTTAATTCCGGAAAATATAAAGCTGAATCAGGAGATGAGGATATAGACATCAGCGGAGGAATAAACGGATTTGGATTAAGAACAGGACTTTCTTTGGGATTAGGTTTTTAACTATACACAAGATTTTGTTAAAGATGCTGATGCTATTAAGATTTTTTTTCAAGCACTTCAATACACTTTTTTGTGCCGTTGCTGATAACCTCAAGAAAGCTGACATCCCAGTTATCATTCCCTTCTATAAAGACAGGACCTTTTGCTGTAATCGCAATATCCCAACCAATGGAGTAGATGCCAGATAACAAGCTGTGAAAGTACATTGCTTTATCAACCGCTTCTTTAAAAAAAGGCAATTTATATCCTTCAAATACAATATCTGAATCGGGATGTTTCTCAACTTTTGTTCCATATTTGGGTTTGAAAAAGGCATGTTTTTTTAATTTTCCCGTTTCTGTTTCTATTTGTACGAATATACCCCCGGCATTCCAGTTATCTACTCTGCTTCCACCCGTTCCCATTCTTAGTGCAGCCCCGATAACTTCCGTTGAAGAGCCGGAGTGAACAGTTATTAACCGGATAGTATTAACGGATTGTTCGTGGAAACAACCTAGAGCTTCGTGCTGATCCTCCAGCCTTTTCTGTATAATCCATTTATTGCCTGTTAATAAGTCTTTTAATTCTCCTAAAGAAATTGCGCTGCCGTTTTTGTAAATTTTAGCGTCTTTTATTTCTAAGGCAAAAGTACCTGTTCCCTGTTCGCCCGAAATTGCTTTACAAAAAGCATCGATAATTAATTCACTGATTTTTTCTATAGGAAGCGTAATCTTATCCTCAACTAACTGAATGTGTATTCCATCTGTTAAAGCAATATTATCCGGAGTTTCGATGCCAATTCCTTTACAAAAAGCGCCAAAAGTAAATTTATCACGTAAGATGCAAATGAAATTATACGGACTGGCACACGAATTGGGAACAAAATTCTGCTTATCCCGAATATATTTTAACTTACTATGTGAAATTGTATCTTTTGCATACGGATTACCTTTCCTGTCAAAACCGCTTATAAAATATAAGTTGTTTATCTCTCCGTATTTTAAAACATGCCTTAGTTGCTCAAAAAAGATCTGTTTTTTGCTTTTTAATGGATGTTCAGGAAAATAACTTTTGGCTTGTATGTATTGCTTTTGGCCTTTTAAAAGCTTTATCAAATGGGTTATCCTGCCTAACGAACAGCTGAGGTGATAAATAAAATCCTCCGAAAAGCGCATGCTCTTCACTCTGGCCTTGTTCACATTCATGGCAACAGGTATTATATTGGTTTATTCTGAAGAAAGAATTTATCAATAACAATACATTAACAATGTTGTTGGATGCCAGGATAATAATTTGATAAAAGCAGTTTACAGGCTTTTCATTTTCTTTAAAAGCTGCTCAATCACCCTTGGGAAATGATGGTGCTCAAGCTGCTGGCCTTTAAATTTTATCATTTCGAGGTCGTCGTCTTTTTCTATTCTAAATCGCGATTGGTGAATTATCTCTCCTTCGTCAAAATGTTCATTCACAAAATGAATGGTTATCCCTGATTCTTCTTCCTTATTCTCTAAAATCGCTTTATGAACGTTGTCGCCATACATGCCTTTACCTCCGTATTTAGGTAAAAGAGCGGGATGAATGTTGATTATTTTATTAGGAAAAGCCTTTAAAAGACTTTCGGGCACAAGCCATAAAAAACCGGCTAATACTATGATATCTATTTGCAGACCTTTTAAAAGATTAATAACGTTATCGGTTTTGTAAAATTCAAACTTATCGAAAACGTGTGAAGGAATCTCAAAGTTATCGGCACGTTGAAGTACATAAGCTTCGGGATTATTTGTTAATACAATGGCTACTTCAGCATCGTTGTTATTTTTAAAATGTTCCATGATTTTTTGAGCGTTCGATCCGGAACCTGATGCGAAAATTGCAATGCGCTTTTTTAATACCATATACTTATGTTTCTCTTCAAAGATATTATTTTGAGCAAGATCAGCGCAAGAAGCTTTAAAAAAACTAAACAAATAATTTGAGCTGATGTAGTTTATAATACACCTCTATTAAGTATTTACCTTTAAATTTTATGTATTATGGCTAATCTTAGTAATTGTAACATTGCTGTTTTAACTGAAAGTGGCTTTGAAGAAGTAGAGTTAACAAGCCCTAAACAAGCGCTGGAAGAGGCAGGAGCCACCGTTCATATTGTATCGCCTCAGAAAGAAAAAGTGAAGGCAATGAAAGATCATCAATGGTCTATTGAACTTCCGGTGGATAAGCAGGTATCTGAAGCCAAAGCCGAGGAATACGATGCGTTGGTTTTGCCCGGCGGCGTAATTAATCCCGATCAGCTTCGGTTAAATACCGATGCTATTAATTTTATAAAGTCTTTTTTTGATGCCGGAAAACCTGTTGCAGCTATCTGCCACGGCCCTCAAAGTTTAATAACAGCAGGGGTGGTGGAAGGACGTAAAATGACATCTTATCCTTCCATTAAACCCGACCTGATAAATGCAGGAGCAAATTGGGTAGATCAGGAAGTGGTGGTAGACCAGGGGCTTGTTACCAGCAGAAATCCCGGCGATCTTCCCGCTTTCAACAGAAAAATGTGTGAAGAATTTGCTGAAGGTGTTCATGCAGGCCAGCATTCCTGATAAAAGTACCTTAACCATAAATAGCCGTGAAAGCGGCTATTTATTATATATAACAAGATCAATTAAAAACTCCTTTTGAGGCGGCAAAATATTGGAAGAATTTGTTTTAGTCCATTCTGTTCATGAATTGCGCCGTAACCGGAATTTCTCCTACTTCAATATAATGTTTGAAATTAAGGATATCTTCTCTAATTATTTTTTCAAAAACAGGATTGATAAGCTTTGCTACACTTGTGCCGAAACCGCCGGCAGGTGCATGGTAACTTATCACCGCCTGAATTTCTGTTCCGCCGGAAGGTGAATCAGTAAATTCTACTTTTCCGGCATTGTTTATCGCCGATCCTTTTACGGAGCGCCATCCTATAAAATTGTCTTCCTTTTCTTTAACAATTTCTGCATTCCAGCTGATTTTTCCCATGTTTCCCGGTATTCGTGCTACCCAGTGAGAATGTTTGGAATCAGTCTGATAAACATCTTCTAAATGATTCATGAACACAGGAAGGTTCTCTAACTTCCTCCAGAACTGGTAAACTTCATTACGAGGTTTATTTACAACAATTGTTTGGCGTATGTTTACCGCTTCCACTTTATTAGTATCTCTTCCTAAACGCCGGTAAACCGGACAATTGCCGGTAACTCCCCTGTATAAAAGAAGTCCCGCTACTGTTGCCTCAGTCAATGCAAACAGTGGGCTGCCGAACATATTTTTAATGGCGTTAAGTCCTAACAGGGTGCCTCCAAAAACAGAAACCATACGTTCCGGTAAATTGACATTAATAGAATCGGTACTATTTTGCGGAAGGTTGTGTCGGTTTTCTTCTCTGAGTTGTCGAAATGTTATTGCCATACTGTTAAAGGTTTATATCTTAGCAACGCTTGAGCTCTCTCAGAGTTTGTTTTTTTTAAAATGAATGGGAATACTGTTCTTTTTTGTTAATTCTGGCAAATTCATTGTATTCCATTAAAAATAGTACATGAGTAAAAAAGTAAGTTGTTTTTTAATACTGATCCTGATAGCAAATACAGTAATAGCACAGAGAAAAGCCGATACTTTACAGGAAATTGTTGTACAGGCTTATTTTTCTCAGCAACCTGTTTTGCAATTGCCGGCCTCTGTCAGCATAATAAATAGCGGGCAACTGCAAAACCAGCCAGAATCGTCGCTTGTGTCAGCTGTAAATACGGTTCCGGGGGTGCGGATGGAAGAACGGTCGCCGGGAAGTTACCGTTTGTCTATCCGAGGAAGCTTACTTCGTTCACCTTTCGGGATACGGAATGTGAAAATGTATATAGATGAAATTCCCCTTACAGATGCTGGCGGAAACACCTATTTGAATGCGCTGGACGCAGGAAGTGTGAGCCGGATGGAAATTCTTAAAGGGCCGGAGGCAAGTGTATTTGGTGCAAATTCCGGAGGGGTAATTTTAATAAGTACCAGTGACAGGAAGATAGATAGCACTCTTGTTTCAGCAACTCTACAGGCGGGTTCTTATGGATATAATTATGAAAAAACTTTATTTCATAAAGCATGGAAAAATTACAGCCTCGATATTAACCAGGCCTCGCAGCAATCAAACGGGTATAGGGAAAATTCAGCATTAAAACGGAATTTTGTGCAAGCGTACCAGCGATGGCAATATGCTGATAAAGGAGAATTACGTGCCCTGCTTTTATTTTCTGATTTGAATTATCAAACTCCGGGAGGTTTAACCGCATCCCAGATGGAGCAAAATCCTCGTCTGGCACGTCCCCGTGCAGGAAATACACCCGGAGCAATTGAACAGAAAGCGAGTATTTTTAACAGAACATCCCTGGCAGGTATAGTAAATGAATTTCGCTTTAGTCCAACCTTTCGACATGTAATTGCCTTGTATGGTTCGAATACTGATTTTTCGAACCCTTTTATAACCAATTACGAGGTACGAAATGAAAGCACACTTGGCCTGCGTACTTACTTTGAACTTAAAAATAGAAACCAGTCGAATGTAAATTTGCAATGGCAAATAGGATTAGAAGGAGGCCGCACTGCTTCGGATATTACAAATTATGATAATTTGCAGGGGCGTAAAGGAAATACACAGTCATCTGATCAGCTTAAAGCAGATCAGTATTTCTTTTTTAATCATTTTTCTGCTACAATACACAAAATGGTACTGGAAGTAGCTGCAAGTGTAAACTATTATGGTTATAAGTACCGATCATTAATGTTAAATGAACCATTAGAAGAAAATAAATTTAAAGCACAGCTAATGCCAAGGATTGGATTATCCTACCCGATAAATACTAATTTTTCCTGGCGTGCATCTGCAAGCAGGGGATATTCTCCACCCACTATTGCGGAAGTGCGGTCTTCAGATAATAATATAAATACCAGCCTTGAGCCCGAAAGCGGCTGGAATTACGAAACCGGATTCCGGTACAAAAGCAGTAACAGCCGGTTTTATTTTGACGGTGTTATTTTTAGATACGATCTTACTAATGCTATTGTTCGCAGGCTTAATGCAAACGATGCAGAGTATTTTGTAAATGCGGGCGGAACAAAACAAACAGGGATAGAAACTCAGTTGATGTCCTGGATAATTCCCTTAAAAACTTCCGGCATTTTTCGTGGCGTTCAACTCAATTCAGGTTATACCTACAGTCATTTTAAATTTTCAAACTACCAGAATGCTTCCGATGATTATTCCGGAAACTGGCTTACCGGTGTTCCAAAGCATGTCTGGGTAAACAGCCTTGATATTCGTTTACCTGCTGATCTTTCTTTATTTATTCAACATAATTTCACTGCCGGTATTCCGCTTAACGATGCCAATACCGAATTCTCAAAACAATATAATTTATTTCAGCTTAAAGGAAGTTGGGATAAAATAGTTAAAGGAAGAGCATTTCAATTATTTGCCGGTGTGGATAATATTTTTGATATTAAGTACAGTCTTGGAAATGATTTGAATGCTTTTGGCAAAAGGTATTACAACCCTTCTGCCCCACGAAATTATTACGCAGGAATTAAAGCAACGTTTAAATAAATCAAATTATGACTACCTACCAGATATTGATGCTTTTAAGCGGGCTTGTAATATTCTCGTATCTCTTTGATCTGATTGCCAGCAAAACTAAACTTCCGTCTGTATTGCTTTTATTGTTTTCCGGTATTGGCTTACGCGAACTGGTTACTTATTTTGCTTTGCCAACATTCAATTTCATTACCATTCTTCCGCCTTTGGGTGCCGTGGGATTGATATTGATTGTGTTTGAGGGCGCACTGGAATTGAAGTATCACAGAGAAAAAAACCAGATTATAAAAAGGGCTATATTTTCAGCCTTTATCATCTTGCTAACCAATACTTTTGTGATTGCTTTTATCTTACACTTTCTTACAAAAGCTGATCTCTATTTGTGCTTTGCCAATGCAATTCCTTTTAGTATTGTTAGTTCGTCTATTGCAATTCCTTCAGCATCGGCAATAAGTAAAGAAAAAAAGGAATTTGTAATTTATGAATCTTCCTTTTCTGATATTCTGGGTATTATCTTATTTAATTTTGTTATCACCAATCAAAATATAAATCTTTCATCTTTTGTTAGTCTAAGCGCCGAGATCGGTTCCATAGCTGTTATAGCAGTTATATCATGTGCTTTGCTGCTTTATATTATGGGGAGAATTCATCATCATATTAAGTTTTTCCTAATACTGGCTATCCTTGTGCTTATTTACTCACTCGGGCAGCAATATCATTTGTCCTCTCTTATAATTGTACTTGCATTCGGTTTGTTCCTTAATAATGCCGATGAAATCAAAATTCCGCTTTTTAAAAAGTATTTTATTTATCCTCAGTTGTCGAAAGACCTTGTGCAGCTTTTTCAGTTATCTGCAGAAAGTGCATTTATTGTACGTACTTTCTTCTTTGTTATTTTTGGTTTTACCATGCATATTGAAGAATTACGCAGCATTTCAATTCTTCAGTATGGTATTTGTATAATTGTCGCTATTTATATTATCCGGATAGCAGGTCTTAAACTTTTTGCAAAGTCAAATTTTTTCCCCGAAGTTATTGTTAGCCCCCGCGGTTTAATAAGTATTCTCTTATACTATCATTTACCGCAGCAATTCAGGATTTTAGGAGTAGAAACAGGCTTGATGTTTTTAGTGATTCTTTCTACGTGTTTAATAATGAGTTTCGGATTACTGGCTTATTCAAAAAAAGATGCTAAAGCAGATCAGTAAAGCTTTTTATCTTTGCATTTATTTTGATGCAGAAATTAGAAGCCTGGCTGGAGGCTAATCCAGAAAAAGTTTTTTTCATCCTGCTGCTGTTTGCAGTGCCCGCCTTTTTCTTCAATTTGGGTTTATTGCCATTGTTCGCAGATGAACCTACAAGGGCAAACGTAGCATTGGAAATGATTCTCTCAAAAAACTATGCCGTTCCTACTATCGCCGGAGAATATTATTATAACAAGCCCCCCTTGTATAACTGGATATTAGCTTCCTTTTATCTGCTTACCAATAACTTTTCCGAGTTTGTAACCCGGCTTCCGGCACTTGTTCCGCTATTCCTTTTTGCAATAACTATTTTTTATAGTGTAAAGTATTTTCTAAAAGACACGCGAATAGCAGCGCTTAGCGGAATTTTATTTATGGTTAACGGAAGAATGCTGTTCTATGATTCCATGCTCGGCCATATTGATATTTTTTATTCCTGGCTTACGTTTCTGTCATTCATGAGTATTTTTTACTTCTATGAACGGAAACAATGGTTCCTTCTTTTTCTGGTTTCTTACCTTATTACAGCTTTTACTTTTTTGGCAAAAGGTCTTCCTTCTATTGTTTTTCAGGGCTTTACCATACTTACTTTGCTTGTTTATACCAAAAATTTTAAGAAACTGTTTAGCTGGCAGCACATACTTTGCGGTTTGCTTTGTTTAGTAATAATTGGGGCCTACTTTCTTAACTACTCTCGGTACAATCCCGATTTAACCGGCTATTTTTCTACTATATGGGATCAAAGCAGCCAGCGTACTGCCGTCCGTGTAGGTTTCTGGCCAACATTAAAATACATCCTTTTATTCCCGATTGAACATGCGGGCCACCTTTTTCCTGCAAGTTTGCTCATTCTCTTTTGCTTTAATTCCGGGTTTGTTCATGCCGTTAAACGGACTCCCTTTCTTAAATATATTACTCTTGTTTTCCTGGTAAATATCGTAGTATACTGGCTTTCTCCTCAAACACGCCCCAGGTATTTGCTTATGTTATATCCGCTTTTATTTACGCTTTGGTCCTACGCTTTTTTTACTTTTCGTGATAAACTGCACAGGGTAAACAAAATATTTGAGGTACTTCTTTTAGTAATAAGTATTCTTTTTACACTATCGGTGCTGGCCGTACCCTTTGCCGGGCTCGACGCTTTTGTACCTGCACTTTTGTATAAAGTAACGGGTATATTTATTTTGCTGGCCTTTTTTACCTGGCTTGTTTATAAGCTGGAATCGCAGAAAATAGTAGCTTTTATAGCCATACTTTTAGTTGCCAGGCTTGCTTTCAGCTTCTTTGTTCTTCCATATCGGCTAAACCATAATGATAATCGTTATTATAAAAATATATCAATAGAAATGGGAAGTGACAGCCAGGGCAAAGATTTTTATTTTTATAAATATCATCCCGATGTGCTTGCTATTCCTTTTTACGACCGCCTGATTTTTTACATAGAACGAACCAGAATGAGCCAGGTAAAAGTTGTTGAAGAGGATATTAAGCCGGGTTATTATCTTACATTTGGCGAAAATTTGCAAAATCCAAAAGCTGTTTTGCTTAAAACATATAAGAGCAACCTTAAACTTTTTGAAGTAAAATGAGAGAGCTTTCTGTAGTGATAACGGTGCTGAACGAGCGGGAAAATATTGCCCCTTTAATTACGGCAATAAGAGAAGCGTTATCTGGAATTGATTATGAAGTTGTTTTTGTTGATGATGGCTCTAATGACGGCACGCAGAAAGAAATTCGGACACATGCTGATGAACGGATTGTACTGGTCGAGCTTAGGAAAAATTACGGCCAGAGTACAGCAATGACAGCCGGAATTGATCATGCAGTAGGAAAATACATAGCCTTGCTGGATGGCGATCTTCAGAATGATCCTTCCGACATTCCTTTTATGCTTGCGAAATTAAAAGATGAAGATTGGGATGTGGTGGCCGGAAACAGGAAGAACCGGCAGGACGGAATGTTTTTGAGAAAAATTCCGTCAAAAATAGCCAATGCACTGATCCGGAGAATGACCGGGGTTTATATCAAAGACTATGGTTGTACCCTGAAAATTTTTAAACGTGAAATTGCTGAAGATCTGGGAATTTATGGTGAATTGCATCGCTTTATCCCGGTTCTGGCAAAGCTGCAGGGGGCCAATATTACACAGGTAGATGTTAAACATCATGCCAGAAGATTTGGTAAATCGAAATATGGATTGAACCGTACATTTAAAGTAATGGCAGACCTTATTACGATGGTCTTTTTCAGGAAATACATTCAAAAACCGATGCATTTATTCGGAACACTTGGATTTATCTCACTCGGCTTCGGAATAATAATAAACGCATATCTGCTGTTTCTGAAAATTTTAGGCCATGACATCTGGGGCAAGCCGCTGCTTATTCTGGGCTTAATACTTTTATTAGGGGGAATACAGTTAATTACTATTGGAATTCTGGCAGAAATAAGTGTACGTACTTATTTTGAAGGCACTAATCGAAAAACATATCAGGTAAGACGCATTTTTAATGAACAAAAAGAAACTCTGGGACATTCTTAAGCTGATTTTAAAAATTGGGTTTACTGTTTTTCTACTGTACCTGGTTTCCTTAAAAATTAATTTCTCCGATGTAAAAAACCTTTTCCTGAAAAGTAACCCGCTGTTTATACTGCTGGCATTGCTAACTTATTTCTTGTCGCAGGTTGTTTCGTCGTGGCGGCTTTTAAGTTTTTTGAGTAGTATAGGGCTGAAGCTCAATTTTAATTTCAATTTCAGATTATACCTCCTGGGGATGTTCTATAACGTGTTTCTGCCGGGCGGGATAGGAGGTGATGGGTATAAAATATATTTGCTCCGAAAAAAATTCCAGCATCCAACAAAAAAAATATTCCTGGCACTTTTCCTGGATCGTGTAAGCGGTTTGTGGGCAATTGGCTTTATCTGTGTGGCGCTCATTATCCTTATTCCAAAGCTAGATATTTCGCCCATACTCCCGATAGGGGCTTTAGCTGCAGGGACACTTATCTATTACCTGATATTAAAAAAGTTTTTTGCCGATTATTCTAAAAGCTTTATTAAAGCACATATAAAGGCAGGTATGGCACAATCGCTGCAGTTGCTCGCAGTTGTGTTTATTCTTTTATCGCAGGATTTTGGCGGTAAATTTTCTCCGTATTTATTTAGTTTCCTTGTTTCGTCTATCGCCACCATTATTCCGGTAAGCGTGGGTGGATTTGGAATACGCGAGTATGTGATGACGCATGCTTCCGGTGTATTTAACATGAATCAGAATCTGGCAGTTTTTATAACCATTACTTTTTCACTTTTATCAACCATTGCAGCTTTGCCGGGTATTTGGTTTGTTTATCGCTCAAAAGAGTTTGAACCGTTACCGACGCCTGAAGAAGCAAAAGAAAAGACTGACGAGCTTATCAGTTAATCTGTAACGCGTGCTGTTGGTACCAGTCAAAAAAGTTTTTTAATCCATATTCCAGTGTAGTATCCGGTTGGTAATTTAATAGCCGTTGGGCTTTTGAAATATCTGCGTAAGTTCTTGGAACATCACCGGGTTGTTCTGGCAGTCGATTTATAACTGCTTTTTTACCGCAAATTTCTTCAATTGCGTTAATAAGGTGATTCAGTGTGACGGTTTTATGGTTCCCCAGGTTTATAATTTCAAATGCTGAACCGTCATAATCCAGAGCTGAAATTATTCCCTTTACGGTATCTTCCACAAAAGTATAATCCCTGCTTGTTGAACCATCGCCGAAAACAGGAATCGGCTGATTATTTATAATAGATTTGAAGAATTTATGAATTGCTAAATCGGGTCGTTGAGAAGGGCCGTAAACAGTGAAAAAGCGTAAGGCTAAAAATCGTATTCCGTAAAGATGGCTATAAACATGTCCCATCATTTCGCACGAAAGTTTAGTAGATGCGTACGGGCTTATAGGCAGCAATTTCTCTTCTTCATTCCACGGAACATTTTCATTAACTCCGTATACACTGCTTGAAGAAGCAAAAATAAATTGTTTAACATGCTTTTCCCTGGCGAACTCGAGTAAGTTTTGTGTTCCGCACACATTTACATCCTGATACAATATCGGATCCTGAATGCTTGGCCTTACACCTGCTTTTGCCGCAAGATGGATAATTGCGGTAATATCTTCAGCTTTTCCCAGATCATTTGCATTGCGGATATCTCCTTCTATCAGTTCGAAGTTTTTATTGTTAAGAAAAGGCCGTATGTTCAGCTCTTTCTGTTTTTTCGAATAAAAACCATCAAAATTGTCAATACAAACTACAGAATAAGATGTTAATTCTAACAGCTTCTTTATCAGATTGCTGCCGATAAATCCGGCTCCGCCGGTAACTAATACTCGTTTCATATATAATTCTTGCAAAACTAAGGTTTTTATAATCTGTTCCTTAAAAAGGTTGATGAAACAAATGGTATCAAATTTTAATTATTTTTTTATTACCGAATTAGTTTGATTTTTGGCGACAGTTGGACTTTTATTAATTAATTCGAAATTACAATGAAGATTATAATAACAGGGGCAAGCAGCGGGGTTGGATTTGAAGCTGCTCTGGAGTTAGTTCAGGATAACAGAAATGAAGTAATTGCCCTCGCCCGGTCTGAAAAGAATTTGCGGCGCTTGTACGATATAGCACAAAGTCTTAATCCGGAAGGTAAAATGTATCCAGCGAAATTTGATATAGTACACGACGATTATGAAGGGAGTTTAGTGCCATACGTTCAAAAAACATTTGGAACGGTAGATGTCCTTATCAATAATGCGGGTGCTCTGGTTAATAAGCCATTTGAAGAAACTTCACAAATTGATTTTGCCGAAATGTTGCAGAGCAATTTGCTGGGCCATGTAAAGATGATTCAGCATTTATTGCCCTTGATGGCCGAAAATTCCCATATAGTAAATATTGGAAGCATGGGTGGTTTTCAGGGAAGTGTTAAATTTCCTGGTTTATCGGCTTACTCAGCAAGCAAGGCAGCATTGCATGCCCTAACTGAAAGCCTTGCCCTGGAACTTGGTGAACGAAAGATAAAAGTTAATTGCCTGGCGCTGGGCTCAGCTCAGACAGAAATGCTCGAAAAAGCTTTTCCAGGCTATCAATCGCCGGTACTGGCTTTCGAGATGGGAAAATATATCGCTGATTTTGCTTTAACCGGGCACAAGTTTTTTAACGGAAAGATTCTTCCGGTTTCTGTATCAACGCCTTAAGTATGTATAAGAGGATTTATTGTATTGTACTTGTTTCGTTTCTGGCGTATGCCTGTCAGAATGATAATAAACAACGTACCGAAACAGGTTCAAAAAATGAAATTTCAGAGGCAACGCCTTCAAAAGAGAAATTACTTGTGCTGCCGTGGAAAGCCGAATATAATCCCGAAACGGAGAAACTGGAGTTAAAACATGTTGCTTCCAGCGATATGAGCAACCTGACAGATCAGGATATTATTGATGCCTTAAATCTTAAATATCCTGATATTAAACTTGAAAAAATCGGACGGAACAAGGACACAATATTTGTTGCTATTCCAAATGCCGTATTTCTTACTCAGCAGGCCGGTTCGGCAGGGGCTGAGTCCTACCTCGCAGAAGCTACATTTTCCTTAACTGAATTAAAGAATATTAAGGCGGTAAACTTCAAATTTAAAGAAGGAGATCATGCTGTTCCTAAAACCTATTCACGGAAAGATTTTCGGGACTTTAATTGACAGCATAGATTACAAGGAACAGTAGTAATCTTTCTGATTTTCTTCCTGAAACCTTTTACAGCTATAAGCGGTATCTTAACGCTACCGTTCTGCCTATCGCTTGTATTAAACCCGGATCAAGCTTGTTGTCCGTTTCTTTTGAAATCCATTTACGGTTATCATCCCTGATAAGGCTGTACTGCTCTCCCTTCATGGAAATATGAATTTCAGTAGTTGTATTGTTAATAGGCATTTCATTCAATATCTGATAGGTATAATCAGATTCGTCGTAGGTGATTCGTAATAACTGCTTCATTGTAATTATAGCAGCTTTTACGCAGAAAGTTATTCTGAAGTTGTATGAATCTTGCTTTATTTTTAAGCAGGAAAGCCATTAACGACTTTCCTGCTAAATTGAATTTTTATTTTTTACCCATCAGTAAAATTTCATTGACAATAATTTCGGTTAAATATTTTTTAATGCCGGCTTTATCGGTATAGCTGCGGTTGGTAAGTTTGCCTTCTATAGTAACTTCACTTCCTTTGTGTAAAAACTTTTCTGCCACTGTTGCATTCCGATCCCATAGTACAAGATTATGCCATTGTGTTTCCTCTACTTTTTCGCCTTTATCATTTTTATAAGAATCATTTGTGGCGATAGAGAGGCGAACAAGTTTTTTGTTGTCTCCTACTGTTTTTAATTCGGGCTCATTTCCCAGAAATCCTACCAAACGTACTGTGTTTTTTAACGTACTCATGTTTTTTGTTTTTTAAAGTTTAATAAAAGAGATCGTTTATTGATCGACAATACAAAGTTGATGTGGATTTAACAGCATAGCCGGAGTATAAGCATTTACTATCGAATACAATCGTTTTAAGCGTTTATAATCGGATAAATATTAACTTTAAGTAAAATAAGCATAGATGGAAACAGAAAGATTGTGTCTTGACTGCGGCGGGCAACTTCGTGGCAGAGCAGATAAAAAGTTTTGCGACGACCAATGCCGCAGTAATTATAACAACCGGCTTTACAATGAAAACAACACGGTTGTAAAAAATATAAATGCTATTTTAAAGCGTAACCGCAGAATTCTGGAAGAATTCAATCCGACCGGAAAAACAAAGATCTCAAGAAAAAAACTTGTAGCCAAAGGATTTGATTTTGGTTATATTACCAGTATTTACAATACACAAACAGGGAAAAGCTATTTTTTTGTTTATGAATTTGGATATTTGTGCTTAAGTGAAGAAGAACTATTATTAGTGAAAAAAGAAGAGAGCTGAATAGATCTATAACTTTTTGTTAACGGCAGTGTGATGGAGATAGAAGAATTATTAAAAGAAATACGAACTTGTAACAAGTGTTCTTCCTGCCTGCCTTTAGGTCCTGCTCCGCTGCTAACGGCTTCTTCTAGGTCGCGGATTGTTGTAATTGGCCAGGCGCCGGGTGTAAAGGCGCACGAAAGCAGAATTCCCTGGAATGACGCCAGCGGCAAACAACTTAGAAAATGGATGGGTGTTTCTGATGAAGTTTTTTATAATCCTGAAATTATAGCTCTTGTGCCCATGGGTTTTTGTTATCCGGGTAAAGGAAAAAGCGGCGACCTCCCTCCAAGGCCCGAATGTGCATTAAGCTGGCACGAAGAATTACAGAAGCAAATGCCCAATAAGGAGTTGATTTTACTTGTAGGCAACTATGCTCAGCGGTATTATCTGAAAGGCCGCCACAAAAATCTTACTGAAACTGTAAAATCATATCATTCTTACCTGCCTCAATTTTTTCCTATTGTTCATCCCTCTCCAAACAGCCGTTTCTGGCTTTCAAAAAACAGGTGGTTTGTAGAGGAAGTAGTTCCGGTTTTGCAACAAGAAATTCAAAAGATTATAAAGCGATAATTCTTTTCTTTAATTTTCACCGATAAAGATCTGCCGTTTGCCGATTCTTTAATGCGTTTTGCCTAATTGGTATTTGTACATCGGGTAATTCACTATACTTTTAATAAAAAAATGAATATGTATAATCACAATCATAAAAATCATCGTTCGGGAAAAGTGTGGGTAGGCTTCATAATGCTTATTATCGGGTTTATATTATTAATTAGAAGTCTCGGTTTCTTTATCCCTTCCTGGCTAATAAGCTGGCCGATGCTTTTAATTGCCTGGGGAGTAATAATAGGGGTAAGACATCAATTTCGCCATCCTGCCGCTTATATTCTATTAATAATAGGCACCTTGTTCTTGTCAGAACGTGTTTTTCCCGGCCTCTCGCTCCATGAGTTTCTCTGGCCGCTGGCAATTATTGGCTTGGGTTTATTCCTGATAACCGGGCGCAACAGATCCAGGAATTTTATGGGTTCTTACTGCAAGAATCAAGAATGGGATAAAAGAGTTAAGGATGAGAATGAAACAGCGGCTGCTGATTATTCCAGCCCTGAAGTAAAGCAGGAGTTTTTTTCTAAAGAAGATTTTTTAGATACCGTGGCTGTGTTCGGAGGAGTAAAAAAGAATATTGTAAGTAAAAATTTCAGAGGCGGAGACGTGGTGACGATTATGGGAGGAGCAGAACTCAACTTCATTCAAGCAGATATTACAGGAACTGTAACGCTGGAAATTACCACGGTTATGGGAGGTACTAAGATAATAGTGCCGTCTCACTGGAAAGTATCTTCAGAAGTGGTTGCAATTTTAGGCGGAGTGGAAGACAAGCGTCAGTTTATCTCTCAGCCCACCGAATCTGATAAGGTATTGATAATTAAAGGAACTTCCATTTTAGGAGGTATTGAAATCAGAAGTTTCTGATTTTGAACAGGGAATGAATGATAAATAAGAATGGGAACCCTTGTTAATGTAATAAAAAAAGTTAAAAAGAATTTCTAATCCTGCTATTGTGGCTGCTTCTTTTCTTTCTTCCACCAGAGTAAAATGGATATTTGCCGGTGTTTGGCTTATCTGGTTTGTTCTGCATCTTGTTACGCTGGCCTGGCTGGGTTTAGAATGGCGAACTGCTGCTATTGATTCGCTTGTAAGTAATCTGCTATTGATGTTATCGGCGTTAATCATAAGCAACACACTAAGGTATTACCAGCCCGGAAAAGAACGCTATTTTTATATTGCGGCCTGGTGTTTTTTGCTAACAGGTTTATGGCTTTTAATGAGTAATTACCTGTTAAGCTATCTGCTTGAAAAAGATGTTTTTTATGATACCCTTTTGGATAAATCTTTGCCGGTACGTTTTGGAATAGGCTTTTTAATGATAAGCTGGATGGCCCTTGTAAGCATGCTATGGTTTACTCAGCAAGAACAAAAAGAAAATGAACAGCGTAAAGCCGATGCTGAGAAGCTGGCAAGAGAGGCTGAACTTTTTCGTCTTCGGCAACAGCTTCAGCCACATTTTTTGTTTAACAGTTTGAATTCGATCAGTGCTTTGATTGGCAGAAAGCCCGAAGAGGCCAGGACAATGATCTATCAACTGTCTGATTTTTTGCGTGGAACACTTAAAAAAGAAGAAAACGAGTTTGTAACACTTGAAGAAGAACTACAACATCTTCAATTATATCTTGAAATTGAGAAAGTGCGTTTCGGCCATAGGCTGGCAACAGAAGTTGAGCAGGAAGAAGGATGTAAGCAGTTGCGTTTACCTGCAATGCTTCTTCAGCCCCTGGTAGAAAACTCTATTAAATTTGGCTTATACGATACCATAGGCGAAGTTATTATCCGCTTAAAAGCCTACTGCATAGATCATCAGTTAGTAATAAGTATTGAAAATCCGTACGACCCCAATACCGCTAAACCAAGGCGTGGAACAGGTTTTGGAATAACAGGAATCAAAAGAAGATTATATTTGCTTTTTGGAAGGCAAGATCTTCTTGAAACACGTGGTGAAAAGAATATCTTTACCACAACTGTTAAAATTCCTCAAGTATGACACGCGTTATTCTGATTGATGACGAACCACTGGCAAGAGAAGTAGTAAAAGAGTACCTGGAAGAATATCCTCAGATAGAGGTTATCGCCGAATGTAATGATGGTTTTGAAGGTGTTAAAGCGGTAAATCAGCTCCAGCCCGACCTTATTTTTCTGGATATTCAGATGCCTAAAATTAACGGCTTTGAAATGCTTGAGCTGCTTGATCATCAGCCAAATGTTATTTTTACAACGGCGTTTGATGAATATGCTATAAAAGCGTTTGAAACTCATGCGGTAGATTATCTTTTAAAACCCTTTGGCCGCGACCGGTTCAGGAAAGGAATGGACAAATGGTTTGAGCAGAAAAACCTGGAAGAGGTTAAGCAAAAAGTTCATTCAATGGTTGAAACTACCGTGACGCAAACGTCGCAGGCGGAGCGTATCGTAGTTAAAACAGGTAACAACATCCGCATAATAAATGCCGCTGACGTACAGTATTTAGAAGCTTACGACGATTATGTTAAAATTCATACGGCAACTGAAATGTTCCTTAAGAATAAAACCATGAATTACTTCGAGCAGGTTTTAAACAGTTCTCAGTTTGCCCGCATTCACCGGTCGTTCATTGTTCAGCTTTCCCAGATCACCCGCCTTGATCCTTACGAAAAGGAATCGTATATGGCAGTTTTAAAAAGTGGAAAAAGCCTACCGGTAAGCAAATCGGGCTATGCCCGCTTAAAAAATGTTTTAGGGTTATAAATTATATTTTAACCGCCTTTAAAATACTTGCTGCGCTCTTTTCACCACTAAAAAACTTAATAAGTTTCCCCTGCGAAGTGTATAGAAATAAGGCTGGGTATCGATCAGGTTGAAAACGGGGAATAAACTCACGGTTTGCATCACGCAGAACGGTAACGTTACTCTTGCCGTTCAGCGCTTTTCCATAACTGCCCATAAATTTCCTGATGCCCGGAACCTCATCCATTGAAACCATGTAAAACTCAACATTTTTAAAGCTTTGGTAATGTTTCCCGATATCAGTTATTTCTTCCTGGCAATGGCTGCAGGTAATGTCAAAGAAAATGAACATGATCTTTTTGCCATTATTTTTTAACTGCTTTTTAGTAAAAGGCGTATTGTCTAATTTGTAAAAAGTAAAATCAGGAATAGTACCGGATGGCTGCTGTGAAAAGCCCGGAAAAGAGGCAAGCAGCAGAAACGAAAGTATAAGTGTACGAATTGGTTTCATGTTTGTATTTTGCATCAAAAATAAAGTTTAAAGTAGTAATAACTTATCATTTAATTGAAAAAGCTTCTTCTTTGTATCATATCATTTCTTTTTCTAAGCACTAATGCTCAGACCAGTAAAAATAAGGAAAGTTTAACGAACAGTCTTCTTTTTGAAGTCAGTGGAAATGGGCTCTCACGGCCCTCTTATATATTTGGAACGTATCACCTCATTGGCAAAGATTTTTGGCAAAAATACCCGGTGCTTGAAAGTTGCTTTAATAAGGTTAGTGCAGTTGCCGGTGAAATAGTTGTTGGCGATGAACTGCAAATGCAGCAGCAACTGATGCCGTACATGTTATTGAAAGATCAGACTCTGGATAAATTATTTTCTCAAGATCAGTTTAAGGAGATTAACAGTGTTTTTAAAAAGGAAAGCGGAATGAACCTTAGCATCCTCAATGGATTAAAACCTGCAGCCATCCAGCTTACCTTACTTAGTTTTATTGCTCCCAAAGAAATTAGCCCCGGAAATCCTCCGCTGGATGGCTACATTCAGAATCTCGCCAGAGAAAATAAAAAAGAAGTCATCGGGCTGGAAACCCTCGAAGAGCAGGCAGAAATTATTTTTGATATTCCTGAAGAAAGGCAAAAAGAACAGCTTTTAAAATTTGTTGAACAATTGGAGAAAAACAGGGAGGAGGGAAACCGCTTATTGAAAGCATATAAAGAACAAAATTTAGCTGAGTTAGAACACCTTTTTAAACAATCGGCTGATTTTAATGATGAAGAAATGAACAGAATGCTATTTGAGCGCAATTATAAATGGAGTCAGAAACTTCCTGTAATTATGAAAAGAGGGCCGGTTTTTATTGCCGTAGGTGCGGGACATTTAGTAGGAGAAAAAGGTTTGCTAAGAATACTGCAGAACCAGGGATATGAAATTAAGCCCTTGTTATTAAAATAATAAAAACAGCAAGGAAAAGCGGCGATATACTTTCCCTTACTATTATTAAGGGTTTAGATTTTGTTTTTATGCTACTAAAAGCGATTTATCAGGGTTTTCAGGTAAGTTGACAATAAAGGAGTTTTTTGATTTCTTTACTTTCGCCAAATCATGCGACAGGATATGAAATAATTCTTTGTCAAATTTTTCAGTTAACTTCATTGTTGCTGATTGTTCCTTTTTCATATTCGTAGGTTTTACGGTTGAATGAATTGTTTTATTGATCGTCGTTCTCAGTAAGGTTTTCTTTTCTGCGCTCGGCTTCTTTTTTTTGTCGCTCAAGCTGTTCTAAATCCCGTTCGTCAGAAGCTTTCTCAGGATTTCTGGGGTTGTCCCAGGATTGGTCCTGCTTTTCTTCCGATTCATTTTCATTAGTACTTTTCTTGCTGATCACAACCATTATTCATAAAAGTATTTGTAAGATCTATTTCTAAAGTTGTACCAATTTTTTTATAGGGAATGGGTTTTAAAGTAAAAGAGGCTAATTGGCTGAAACAGAACGTTTCTTAAATTTTAACAAATTATTCTCTTGTTTAAAATATTGTAACCGCTGTATTCTGCCAGCTACAAAAGCTGTACATTGCCCTATACATTTAAATGTTATCCCCCTCGGAACAGAATTTTTAAAATAGTAGTTTTGTGAAGAGTTAATCATAAGAAAATGGCAGAAGATATTAATTACAGTGAAGACAGTATCAGATCGCTCGACTGGAAAGAACATATCAGGCTAAGGCCCGGAATGTATATTGGAAAGCTGGGAGATGGTACTGCTTATGATGACGGAATTTATGTGTTGCTTAAAGAGATAGTAGATAATTCGATTGATGAATTTGTAATGGGATCGGGCAGAACTATTGATATCAATTTAGGCGAACATAAGGTTGCGGTACGCGATTATGGCCGGGGTATTCCTCTTGGAAAAGTTATTGATTGCGTGTCAAAAATTAATACAGGCGGTAAATACGATAGTAAAGCTTTCCAGAAATCGGTTGGACTAAATGGAGTGGGAACCAAGGCGGTAAATGCATTGTCGACAAACTTTACGGTCCAGTCTTACCGTGATGGGAAAACAAAATTTGCAGAGTTTAGCAAAGGAGAGCTGATACGGGAAGAGCCGGAAAAAGAAACAACGCAACGAAACGGAACTGCAATAAACTTCACTCCCGACGAATACATCTTCCGCCATTATCATTTTATTCCTGAATTTGTAGAAAACATGATCTGGAATTATGTTTTCCTGAATGCCGGGTTAACTATCAATTTTAACGGGAAGAAATATTTCTCTGAAAATGGCTTGAAAGACCTGCTGCAGAAAAATACCGATGCAGAAACAATCCGATATCCGGTTATTCATTTAAAAGGAGAGGATATTGAAGTAGCTATGACACATGGCCAGCAGTACGGCGAAGAATACTATTCGTTTGTTAACGGCCAGCATACTACACAGGGTGGAACACACCAGGCCGCATTTAGAGAGGCTGTGGTAAAAACTATCCGGGAGTTCTATAAAAAAGAATTTGATGCTTCTGATGTTCGTGCATCTATTGTTGCTGCAGTTTCCATTCGGGTACAGGAACCCGTTTTTGAATCTCAGACAAAAACAAAACTCGGATCGCAAAATGTTGGCCCTGATGGCCCTTCGGTTCGAGGGTTTGTAAATGATTTTGTTAAAAAAGAACTAGACGATTATCTCCATAAAAACCCGCAGGCTGCGGATGCATTATTAAAGCGGATTCTCCAGTCAGAAAGGGAGCGGAAAGACATAGCGGGCATTAAAAAGCTTGCAAACGAGCGTGCAAAAAAGGCGTCCTTACATAACAGGAAACTCAGAGATTGCAAAATTCACTTTGAAGATAATCATGAAAGGAAGCAGGAAACAACACTTTTTATTACCGAGGGAGATTCCGCCAGTGGTTCCATTACAAAATCACGTGATGTTATGACGCAGGCTGTATTCAGTCTGAAAGGAAAACCTTTGAACTGCTTTGGATTGACAAAAAAGGTCGTTTACGAAAACGAAGAATTTAACCTGCTGCAGCATGCTCTGAATATTGAAGACGGACTGGACGGCCTTCGTTATAATAATATCGTGATTGCCACCGATGCCGATGTGGACGGCATGCACATCCGGCTTTTAATGATGACTTTTTTTCTTCAGTTTTTTCCGGATTTGGTTAAAGCGGGGCATGTGTATATACTCCAGACTCCTTTGTTCCGTGTTCGCAATAAGAAAGAAACTATTTATTGCTACAGTGACGAAGAACGACAAAATGCCATTAAAAAACTCGGAGCAAAACCTGAAATTACCCGCTTTAAAGGATTGGGAGAAATTTCACCCGACGAATTTGGATTGTTTATCGGGAAAGATATCCGACTGGATCCGGTAATTCTAAAGGATTCTAATATTCAGAATCTTTTGAGCTATTTTATGGGAAAAAACACTCCCGACCGGCAGCAGCATATCGTTCAGAATTTGCGGATTGAAAAAGACGATTCGCAAATGGCAGCGGCAATTGAGACTATTGCAGAAGAAAACGCTGCATAAATCCAGCTAAAAAGCAAAAGGCCTGCAGAGACAAGCCTTTTGCTTTTTAATGATTTTTTTATTCTTATTTAAAGGCTGTAGATACATGTGTTATTTTCCAGCCATTTTCTGATTCTGTAAGTGTAACAAAGTTTTCTTTGGTAAAACTTTCATATTTCATATTTACTTTTACAACCATCTGATTTGGCAGGTTTTCTATTATCGAATAATCTGTTTTGCAATTTTGTTCAACATTAGCTGATTTTCTTAGAGCATCCAGCATTTCCGACTTTGTGTAGGTAATGATTTTATCGCCGCGTTCTGTTGTGAATTTTACATTTTCATCCAGCAGTTGCGAAAATCCTTTCAGTTTGCCGTGACAAAAAGCATCAAGATACGTGTTGATGACATTTTTAACCGCTTTTTCATCGTTACCATCAACGGCTGCTTTTGAAACCTGCTGTGCCGCTACCACAATAAATACCAGTAAAATAGTTTTTAGCGCTTTCATAATATTTGGAATTAGTTTTGAATATAAGACGCGGCTAAATTCCTGGTGTTACAGTTTTAGCGGAGGAATTTATATTATAATTTTCATAACATCTTTAAGATATAAATATTTATGAGAGTTAATTTGTAAATTAGTTGTATGGAAGGAATTACGATATTAAAAGACGAAACCAATGACCGTCGTTTAATGCAAATTGATTTGAGTAAATTATCAAAACATGCAGAATTGTTAGAAGATGTTTACGATTTAATTGCGATTGAACTTCGTAGAGGTGAAGAATCAATTTCCTGGGAAGATGCTAAGAAGCGATTAAATCAGCCTTAATGAAACTGTACCACATAAGAATCAAAAAGGCCGCATTTAAAGAGTTAGAAAAAGTTCCTGTCCCGTATAATAAAAAAATTATAGAAGCTATCGATAAGTTGGCTTCGGATCCTCGCCCCGATGGAGTTAAGAAATTGAAAGGGGAAAATGCGTATCGAATAAGAGTGTCGGATTATAGAGTGATTTATGTCATTGAAGATGTTATTCAAATAATAGAAGTACATAGAATCAGACATCGAAAAGACGCCTATCTGTAAATTTAGATTCTACCTTTTTGTTCGCATTGCATTCAGTATCTTAACTGATTTGTCATTTAAAAACGCATTATATTCTTTTGATTCCATTGGGTAAATGGCAATTTTTTGTTCTTCATTGTAATGTGCTCCAAATCCATATCTTTTTGTCAAGGCCGAAGCTCTTAAACAAGGATGCCCTTTTGAAAAAAGTTCCTCTTTTATTTTTTCCATCTCAGCAGCAGGAGTTTCTTCAGGGATTCCTTTTTGCCGGATAAAAACTTCAAATATCAAATCCTCATGGCCAAATTTGTATGGATTGTTGATCAATAATTCGTATTGAATTACATGTGCCGGTTTGTTGTCTTTTTTCTGAACCGGAATTTCGCTCTGCTTTACCGGACAATCTTCAGATACCTTTATAAACGTATTTGTATAACACATTTTAATATCAAACTTTAGTGTATTCATTACAAATTTAACTACTGTTCATAAATTCCTGCATCTAATTCTGAGCTATCTGTTATCTTTACCATATTTCATATTTAATGAGTTTTAGAAAAGGATGAGTGAAGAATTAGAAGATCAGAATATAAATAACGAAAATCAGCCTGAAGCTGAAAATGCCGGTCAGGAAAAACTTCATAACGTAACGCCGTTAAATGGCTTGTATGAAAACTGGTTTCTTGACTATGCATCTTACGTAATCCTTGACAGGGCTGTACCTCATATAAATGATGGATTAAAGCCTGTGCAGCGCCGCATTCTTCATTCTTTAAAAGAAATGGATGACGGACGCTTCAATAAAGCAGCTAATGTTATCGGGAATACCATGAAGTATCATCCCCATGGAGATGCTTCTATTGGCGATGCCATGGTGCAGATCGGGCAAAAAAACCTGCTGATAGATACCCAGGGAAACTGGGGTGACCCGATGACAGGCGATTCTGCCGCTGCTCCACGTTACATCGAAGCCCGTTTATCTAAATTTGCCAATGAGGTTGTTTTTAACCCTGAAACCACCGAATGGCAATCAAGCTATGATGGAAGAAATAAAGAGCCGGTAACCCTGCCGGTTAAGTTTCCTTTGTTACTTGCGCAAGGGGCGGATGGTATTGCCGTAGGATTGGCTACCAAAATTATGCCGCATAACTTCATAGAACTTCTGGATGCTTCAGTAGAAGTTTTACGGGGCAACAGGCCCAATCTTCTTCCCGATTTTCCTACAGCCGGCTTGGCAGATTGCTCCGCTTATAATGAAGGGCAGCGTGGGGGGAAAATAAGAGTTAGGGCCCGTATCATAGAAAAGGATAAAAAAACTTTGGCAATAACCGAAATTCCTTTTACTACAACTACCGGAAGTTTAATTGACAGCATTATTTCGGCAAATGATAAAGGTAAAATTAAGATCAGGAAGATCGAAGATAATACAGCTCAGAACGTAGAGATCATCGTTCATCTGGCACCCGGCATTTCTCCTGATGTTACCATTGATGCACTCTATGCTTTTACCGATTGCGAAATCTCCATATCGCCGAATACCTGTGTGATCAAAGAGGACAAACCGCACTTCTTAAGTGTTAACGATATTCTTATTGAAAACACGCATAATACCAAAGACCTGCTTAAACAGGAACTTCAGATACGGCTCAACGAGCTTCAGGAAAAAATATTCTTCAGTTCTCTGTTGAAGATATTTATCCAGGAGGGGATGTATAAGCATCCGGAATATGAAAGTTCAGGTAATTTTGAAACGGTAGTAGAAGTTTTGCACCGTTTATTTGAGCCTTTCCTTTCGCAGCTGTATCGACCTATCGTAGCCGAAGATTTTAAGAAGCTGATCGACAAGCCCATGAGCAGCATTACCAGGTTTGATGTAAAAAAGGCGGATGAGCAGATGAAGAGCCTGGAGAGTGAGATCAAAGAGGTTAAATATCACTTAAAGCATCTCACCGATTATGCGATTGCCTGGTTTGAACGTATAAGAGAAAAATACGGAAAAGATCGTGGACGGAAAACAGAGCTGCGCACCTTTGATAAAGTTGAAGCAGCCCAGGTGGCTCTGGCAAATGTGAAATTGTATGTAAACCGAACAGACGGCTTTATAGGCACGGGATTAAAAAAGGATGAGTTTGTGTGCGATTGCTCTGACCTGGATGAGATAATTGTTTTCAGGGAAGACGGATTATTTCTGGTTACAAAAGTTCAGGACAAAGTTTTTGTCGGAAAAGATATTTTATACGTTGGTGTATTTAAGAAGAATGATGAACGGACAGTGTACAACATGATCTATAAAGACGGACAAAGCGGTGCTTCTTATGTAAAGCGGTTCTCGGTCCTTGGCGTTACCCGCGATAAGGAATATACACTTACAAAGGGTACCAAAGGGTCAAAAGTTCTTTATTTTACTGCCAATCCTAACGGTGAAGCAGAACTTGTTTCTGTTCAGTTGAAGCCGCATTCTAAATTACGTAAGCTGCAGATTGACGTGGATTTTGCCGAAATAGCGATAAAGGGCCGCAGTTCTATGGGAAATACAGTGACTAAATATCCCGTAAAAAAAATACTTCTTAAAGCAAAAGGCGTATCTACCCTGGCAGGCCGTAAGATATGGTTTGATGAAACGCTGCGACGCTTAAATGTAGATGGAAGGGGCAAGTATCTTGGTGAGTTTGATGGCGCCGATAAAATTTTGACTGTATTGAGCAACGGAATCTATGAACTTACCAGTTTTGATCTTAGCAATCATTTTGATGATAAAATGATCCGTATTGAAAAATACTATCCGCAGAAAGTTTATACTGCCGTCCATTATGATGGAAAGTCAAAAAATTACTACGTAAAACGTTTTGTTTTTGAAGATCTGGCAATAGGCAAGCAGTTAAGCATTATTAATGAAGAGGCTGGTTCAAAACTGATTTTTATTACAAAAGTTCAGCAGCCTAAAGCAGAAATTGAAGTGCTGAAAGGAAAAAGCCAGGTGCCCGAAGTTTATGAGCAAGGCCTGTCTGAACTGATTGATGTTAAAGGTATAAAAGCGCAGGGAAACCGGCTCAGTCAGCATCCGGTTCAAAGAGTAGTGCTGCTTTCAGATGAGACAGCCGAACCCAGCGAGTTGCCCGAAGTTGTTGAAGAACCGGGAGAAGTTGCAGAAGCAGAAGAGTCCGTATCAGCAGATGATATTTTAAACGAAATAGAACCGGTTTCTGAAGAACAGCTTCCTGTGAAAAAAGTAATAACTTTTGAAATTACTAATCCTGAAGATGTGGAGATAGATGATAAAGGACAGTTAGGTTTATTTTAATCAGTAGTAAAAGACTATAAAATGGAACAGGATATACGGTGGGTGCAACGCTTTTCTAATTATAAGAAGGCTTTATCTCAATTGAAAAAGTTTATAGATAAGGGGGAGCTGAATGAATTAGAAGAGCAAGGCTTAATTCAGGCTTTTGAATATACTTTTGAACTTGCCTGGAATACATTAAAAGACTTTTTGCAGGCAAGTGGTAATAAGAATATTTTTGGGTCAAGAGATGCTATTCGGGAAGCATTTAAAGCAGATTTACTGGAAGATGGAGAAGGTTGGATGGAGATGTATAAAGACAGGAATAGAACAAGCCACACTTATAATGAAGAAACGGCCGCAGAAATTGCAGAGGCTACTGTTTTTAGATATTTTGATTTGTTTGTAATATTAGAAGAAAAAATGGAATATTTACTTCGGGAAATGGGAACAAGTCGGAATAATGAAGCATGAACTTTGGTTTAAAAGAAGAAATAATTGATAAAATAAATGCTGTTTTTGCCGCATTCTGTCAAATTGATGAAGTAATAATTTATGGCTCAAGGGCAAAGGGAAATTACAGAAACGGCTCAGATTTAGATCTTACTATAAAAGGAAGTGAACTGAATTTACACGTCTTAAATTCTGTTAGTTTAAAATTGGATGATTTACTGCTTCCTTACACTTTTGACCTTTCTATTTATAAACAAATAAGCAATCCTGATCTTATAGAACATATAAAAAGAGTAGGAAAAATTTTTTATCAAAAAAAGCTTTATAAATAGGGCTATCAGGATAATTCCGCTTTTAGCTTGTCTTTAAATTCTGTAGTAAACTTGGCGAGCTTCGGCTGTATAACAAAGGCACAATACGGTTTATTGGGATTATCGTTAAAATAATTCTGGTGATAGTCTTCTGCTTTGTAAAAGTCAGAAACCGGGCTTATTTCGGTAACAATAGGCCGTTCAAAAACAAGTTCTTTTGTTAATTGATCAATAATATTATTTGCCTGCTCCTTTTGTTCCTGTGTATGGTAAAATATAACCGAGCGGTATTGCGATCCTACATCATTTCCCTGACGGTTTACAGTTGTCGGATTATGTGTTTTGAAAAATACTAACAGAAGTTCTTCATACGTAATCGTATCAGGATCAAAATCGAGCTGTATAACCTCTGCATGTCCGGTATCGCCATTGCAAATTTCCATATAGGTTGGGTTAACAGTTTCACCGCCCATATATCCCGAAGTTACCTGTTTAACTCCTTTTAAATTTTGAAATACCGCTTCTGTGCACCAGAAACAGCCTGCTCCAAATGTTGCTTGTTGTAACGCCATGTACTTAAAACCCAATAAGGCTGGTATAGTTTTGAAATACAAAAGCCAGCCCGAAAACTTTACAATTTTAACAAGCTGGCTTTTTTAAATAAATATGGTTAATTACTGATATTGTATATATATCGGTTGTGGTTTAAGCTTTAATAGTTCCTCGGGAGTCATCATCCTGTTAGGAGATTTTTTCAGGTCGTTCTTGTAAAAAAGTTTGAAGCCTGTAAACTGCACCGGTTCGGGGAATATAAAATGACGGTAAGTTCCAATCTTCAGGTCAGGTTCACCCCATCCGTCCATGTGCATAACCATCTGAACTTCGGGCCGCAGTTTGATATTCTGGTAGTTTGTTACCATTTTACGGGTAAAGCGATGAACGGTAAATATTTTAGGAGGTAAGTTATTTTCCCGAACTATTTTTGCAAGGTATTCTGAGCAGTAATTAATGTCTGCTGCATCGTAAGTTCCAATTCTGGTTCCTGGCAAAGCACCGGTCTTCATTGAAAACTCCGGATCAATTCCTAAATGTACATGCGGAAGTTTAAGGTATTTTTCTAATAAAGGCAGTTCCTGACGGATGTTACTGAAAGCTACCTGTATATCTAAAAAGACGATTGCATCCCTTTTTTTGGCAATTGATAAAACTGAGTCAATTTGTTTTGCCGGCATTCTGAAACGGTGCATGCCGTCTTTGCCGGGATCGCCCTGAGCAACAACAGCAATATAATGCAGTGCAGGCTGAACAGGCGTTTTAGGGTCTGCTTTTTGCCATCTTTTTACTTCGTAATCTAATTTTGCAAGCATTTCTTTCGGTGGAAGCTCACCCAGTATTCCCATTCTTTTGGAATAAAGATTTCCGTAAAAAGCAATAACCCGTTTAAATGGTAAAATAGCACCGGCAACCGGATAAGGCTGGTTTTTTACAGGCCATCTTCCGGTAGTATCTCCGTTTGCAAGTTCCTGTATCTTTTTATTGTACGCAGCGGTGTCAATTGCAGGATAGGAAGAAGCGGTAGCTTTAGCCGGGTCAATCTTTATTGCAGTATCTGCTTTTTTTACGGTTTCTTTTCCGTTTGCTTTTGTTGTGCTGTCTCCGCAGCTGCTGAAAATTGTAAATGAAGTTGCAGCAATAGTTAAAAGCGCAATTGCTTTTGTTGTTTTAATCATAGTTGTTTTATTCCCTTTATTCCCACTTTACAAAGCAGATGTTTTTACCGGTCGCAAAGTTAGTTCAGATACTTGAATCGCCAAAAAAGGTTACAATAATTATTGGATTTTTAAAAATTTTCCAAAAACACCCAGGGGTAGTTTCGAACCGGCAGTTGCCTGCAGATAAAGCTCGCCTGTTTCCAGGTTTTGTACGTTTTTGAACGATGAGCGAATGAGGTTTTCTACAATAACCGAAGAAAAGCCAAGCGAGTAGGTATTCAGAATTAAGAAGTGTTCTTCTTCGTCCAGCAGTTTTACCACGTCCTGCATCATTTCCTGAATCTGGTCTTCCAACTTCCATTTTTCGCCGTTTGGCCCATGTCCGTAGGCGGGAGGGTCCAGAATGATACCGTTGTATTTTTTACCTCTTTTTATCTCACGTTTTACAAATTTTAAAGCGTCTTCCACTACCCATCGGATATCTTTTAGTGAAGAAAGTTCCTGGTTCTCGTTTGCCCAGCTTACTACCTGTTTTATTGAATCAACATGAGTAGTATCGGCGCCGGCGGCTTTGGCAACTAATGAAGCAGCTCCGGTATAGGCAAAAAGATTCAATACTTTGGGCTGGCTTGTTTTAAATTTTTTAATGGAGGATGAGATATAATCCCAGTTAACGGCTTGTTCTGGAAAAACGCCCAGGTGTTTAAAAGAGGTGAGTCCTAAACGCAGTTTAATTGCCACATCCTTATTTTCATAACCGATTATCCAGCGATCGGGCAATCTGGTGTTTTTTTTGATCCATTCTCCCGACGTAGCTGATCTTCCCTTAAATTTTATATGATGCAGCTTTTGCCATTCAGCCTCTGCTAAGCTTTTATTCCATACCGCTTGCGGTTCGGGGCGGATCAGAATGACATTTCCAAAACGCTCCAGTTTTTCAAAATCCCCGCAGTCAATCAGTTCATAATCTTTCCAGTTTTGCGGAGTAAGTAGTTGAATCATCAGTAATAAATCGAAAGTATAACGTCAAAAGTAAAAAGTTTAAACGGGTAAATGCTTTTTACTTATAAACATTGTCGGGATTACAGTTTTTCTTTTGCTGCCTGGGTAAATTTGCTGGCGAAAACAAAATCGTTCAACACCTGATTGTCTGTATGTGCAATCTCTTTGTTCGATCCTTCCCATTCTTTTTTCCCGTTGAAAAGGAACATGATATTATCTCCAATTCCCATAACTGAGTTCATGTCATGTGTTACAACTACGGTAGTTATTTTATATTCTTCGGTTATTTCATTTATCAGATCATCAATTACTATAGCAGTTTTGGGGTCGAGGCCCGAGTTTGGCTCATCAACAAAAAGATATTTCGGCTGCATTGAAATTGCCCGGGCAATGCCAACCCTTTTTTTCATTCCACCTGATAATTCAGATGGAAAAAGTTTATTCTTACCCGCCAGGTTTACCCGTTCAAGGCAAAAATTTACTCTATCTAGTTTTTCACGGCGTTTCTGGTTGGTAAACATATTAAGCGGGAACATGATGTTGTCTTCTACCGTCATCGAATCAAACAGAGCCGAACTTTGAAAAAGCATGCCGATTTCTTTCCGGATCTCTATACGTTCTTCAAAGTTCATACGAGTAAAATCACGGCCGTCATAAATTACCGACCCCTGATCAGGTTCGTGCAATCCCACCATGCATTTAAGTAGGGTAGTTTTGCCTGATCCGGAACCTCCGATTATCAGGTTATTCATTCCTTCTTTAAATTCTGCAGAAATACCCTGAAGTACCGGGTTCTCGCCAAAAGTTTTATAGATGTTCTTAATCTCTATCATAACAATAATTGAGCAACAATATAATCAGCACCCAGTATCGCAATGCAGCTAATTACTACTGCCCTTGTGCTCGAAATACCAACTTCCAGTGCACCTCCTTCCGTGTAAAATCCCTGGTATGCAGATACGGAAGTAATAATGAAAGCAAATATGATGGCTTTAATCATACACACAGTAAGCGTAAAGGGAATAAAGCCCGATGTTAATCCCGCTAGATAGTCGTTAGCTGTTACTGCCCCTGATAATGTACCTGCCAGGTAACCTCCGAATATGCTTAAACCAATGGAGATAATTACTAATAAAGGGATCATGGTTACTGCGCCTAAAATTTTGGGAAGAATAAGGTAGCCGGGGGAGTTAATTCCCATGATCTCAAGTGCGTCTATTTGTTCGGTAACCCGCATGGTGCCAATTTGCGAGGCAACACTTGATCCTACTTTTCCTGCAAGTACAATTGCCGAAATTGTAGGGCTTAATTCAAGAATAGTTGAATCTCTAACAATAGAACCTATAATGGATTTTGGAATCAGATCACTCACCAGCTGGAAAGCGGTTTGAACGGTGGTAACCATCCCAAGAAAAACAGAAATAATAGAAATAATCCCTAATGAACCAACACCGATCGAATTCATCTCTTTAATAATTTCTTTGCGGTAGATGTTCCATTTTTCGGGCTTTCTGAACACCGCTTTTAATAACAGGATATATTTGCCTAAGGGATGAAAAATCATTAATTTAAATTTTGCCTAAATTACAGTTTTTTTGAATTTACAATTGATCGGCCTAAAGCTTAAACGATATAAAATATGAATGCTATAATTACAGCTGCAACCAAAGGAATTGGAAAAGCAATAACCCTGGCACTAGCCGGTGCGGGATATAATGTTGCTATCTGTTCCCGTTCTCAATCTGAAATAGATTCTTTCTGTACAGAACTTTCTTCCAGATTTAATATAAAGGCTGTCGGTATTGAAACAAATGTTGCCGATCCTGCCCAGTTGCAGCGTTTTGCCAGCTTTGTACAACAACACTTTGCTACTGTTGATGTTTTGGTAAATAATGCCGGAACCTATATTCCCGCATTTATCCTGGATGAAGAAGATACTGTTTTTCAACGGCAGATGGAAGTTAATTTTTACCCTGCTTACTATCTGTGTAAATTCTTCGGTAAAAAAATGCGGGATTTTAAATCGGGTAATATCTTTAATATCTGTTCCATTGCGTCCAAAAATCCCGTTATAAGCGCCGGATCTTATTCTGTAACAAAAGCAGCACTTCTCAGTCTAACTCATGTATTAAGAGAAGAATTAATGCCGCATCATGTAAAAGTTACAGCTGTTTTGCCAGGGTCAACACTGACGGATTCCTGGAAGGGAACTGATATACCCTCAGAACGGTTTGTTTCGGCAGATGATGTAGCAAAAGCGGTTCTCTCAATTTTACAAATGAGTGTCGGTGCAAATGTCGACGAACTGATAATAATACCTTTGGCCGGCGAGATTTAAAAACTATTAATAACAAAAAAATGGAAAGAAGATTACAGCGTGACGAAATCGGAAAAATATTAGGAGGTGTTGCTTCCGGCCTCGCCGATTACTTAAGTGTAGACGTTACTATTATACGAATTGCCTTTATTTTAATGGCAGTTTTCGGAGGCTCAGGCGTTTTTATTTATATTATTCTGTGGATTGCTATTCCGGCCCGGCCTCTGGTTGGACCTTATTCCAAATTTGAAGCAGATTATAAGGTTTATGGTGATCAGCATATTCCGGGGAATGCTCCATTTTCCAATGATTTTAAACCAAAAAATACCCGGAACGGAAGTTTCATTGCAGGAATAATTTTAGTGTGCCTTGGTGTGTATTTCCTCTTTGATGAATTTAACTTCATTCCGTATTGGTTCAGTATTGAAAAGTTATGGCCTATTGTATTTATCATTCCGGGTGTTCTTATTCTTTCTAATTCAAGAAAGAAACAAGCTTCACAACATTATGAATCAACAAAAACGGAATCAAATAACGAGAAAGTACAGGAAGAAAAAGACCTGAATTCTGATCAACCCTTAAACTGATTTTATGAAAACTGAAAATATTATATGGGGAATTGTATTTGTATTTATAGGTGCAATTCTGCTTTTAGATAATTTCCACGTAATAGATTTTTACTGGCGTTCAGTATGGCAGCTCTGGCCTTTAATTCTCATTATTAGCGGCGCCAATATGATTTTTGCGGGCAGCAGAAGCCAGTTAGGGTCCATTGCTGCAATTGTTATAACGGTTGGCGCTTTAGCAACAATAGCTTATTTTGGTATCAATAAGAAATATGAGCGCCGTGCCTGGTGGTCTGGCAGAGGCGAGACTGACACTGCCAAAAACTGGACAACAAGCAATACGTTTACAGAAGCGTTCGAACCTGGTACCAGCAAAGCTACCCTTAATATTTCTGGCGGAGCCACTGTTTATACTTTAAGTGATACCACAACGAACTTGTTTGATGCGGATGTAGAGCAGAACTATGGCCATTATTCGCTTCAAAAAATATCATCTGATAGTGTTCAAGTTCTGAATTTCAGAATGAATAACAAAGATAAGCGCTGGGATATGGGCGATACGGATGGTAATGAAGCCCGCCTTCGATTGAATACCCGCCCTGTTTGGGATATTAATGTAGAAACAGGTGCAGGGAAAACAGAATTTGATCTTACTCCGTTTAAAGTGAACCGGCTTGAATTAAAAGGCGGAGCCGCTTCGTTTGAGGTGAAATTAGGCGAACCTGTAACAACAACGCATGTTACTGCCGAAACCGGTGTTGCCGAAATTAATATTTCAGTTCCATCTTCAGTAGGGTGTAAAATACGGGTAGATTCCGGCTTGTCATCAAAAAACTTTGACGGGTTTAATCAGCAGCCTGATGGGTCTTACACCACCCCAAACTATGCTAATTCAGCAAAGAAAATTGATATTTATTTTAAAGGCGGACTTTCTGATTTTAAAGTAAACCGCTATTGAGATGCAGCAGCATTTTTATGTGGTGTTGAACGGCAAACCTGCGGGTCCTTTTTCTTTAGAGGAGTTGAAAGAAATGGAGATCCATCCCGGTACCTTTGTAAAAGGTGCCGGAATGGATGATTTTAAAGAAGCTCATGAACTTTTGGAACTAAGGAGTTTGTTCGGATTTGATAAAGCCCTTACTCTTCCCCAATATTTTGCCAGTCTGGATCTGCGTTTACTTGCAGCCGCTATTGATTATCTTATAATAACATTCATCTACGCTTTTTTTGCTGTAATGGCGGTTGGAATTTTGAAAAGCCAGATGGGTAAAATATCGGTTGTATTTGCAGCATTGATAGTTGTTCCGGGCATTAAATTTATTTACGCTTTTATTGCCGAGGCCTCTTTCAGGCAAGGTACTTTTGGAAAATACTGGCTTGGCTTAAAAGTGACTGACGAAAAGGGAAGGCGCATTACATCGAGCCGCTCTTTTGTTCGCAACCTTGCAAAAATTCTTTCCTTTTTTACTTTAGGAATAGGCTATCTGGTGGGTTTTTTGAGCAAAAGGCAACAGTGCCTTCATGATAAAATTGCCGGTACGCTTGTAATAAAAGACAGGCTTTTGTAAGCATTAGCCATAGAGGTAAAAAAACTAACAGGATTTAGTAGTTTTGCAATATTAAAAATACTGATTAATGAATGCCGATTCGATTTCTGTGCTGAAAGGTAAATACTGTAATTCTTTAACCGAATATTCCCGTTTTCAAACCCGCGAAGTAACTATTGGCGCTCTTCCTTTAGGAGGAGATAATCCGATACGTATTCAAAGTATGACCACTGTTGATACAATGGATACAATCGGTTCTGTAGAACAAACCATACGGATGGTAGAAGCCGGATGCGAATATGTGCGTTTAACAGCGCCAAGTGTTAAAGAAGCACAAAACCTGGCAGAAATTAAAAAGCAACTGCGTATGCGGGGCTATGATGTCCCTCTTATTGCTGATATTCATTTTACACCCAATGCAGCAGAAGTGGCCGCCCGGATAGTAGAAAAAGTGCGCATTAATCCCGGTAACTATGCAGATAAGAAAAGATTTAATCAGTTAGACTATACCGAGTCGGAATACCAGGCTGAACTTGAACGCATTTATAAAAAGTTTGCACCACTTGTAAAAATTTGTAAAGAATACGGTACCGCCATGAGGATTGGTACCAATCACGGGTCTTTGTCTGACCGCATAATGAGCTATTATGGCGACACTCCAAGGGGAATGGTTGAATCGGCTATGGAGTTTATCCGTATGTGTCAGGATTTGAATTTCTACAACCTGGTGATTTCTATGAAAGCAAGTAATCCGCAGGTGATGGTGCAGGCCTATCGTTTACTGGTTGAAACTATGACAGCGGAGGGAATGAATTACCCGCTGCACTTAGGTGTAACGGAGGCGGGCGACGGAGAGGATGGACGGATTAAATCGGCAGTTGGAATTGGTGCTTTACTGGAGGATGGACTTGGTGATACTATTCGTGTTTCGTTAACAGAAGAGCCTGAATTTGAAGCTCCCGTGGCTATAACGCTGGCAAAACGATATGAAACCCGTAATACTGCAGCTTCTGCAATACAATTAACAGAAAGCGGAACATCAGAAGTGATCAATCTTGCAGGATTTAGTCCCTACGAGTATAAGAAACGTGAATCTGCAGAGCTTAATACCTTTATTGGCGGGCATCAGGTCCCAAGAGTGGTAATTGATCTTTCAAAAGCTAACTTGAAGGATCCATTCATTTTGGGTTCAGTCGGTTATAATTATTCAGCTTTGCTGGATAAATATACAATGGGTGAACAATCGGTTGATTTTGTTTACCTCGCAGATAACTTGCCATCTTTTTCAATGCCAGGCAACTTAAAGCAGTTGTATAATTATTCCGCCTGGAAAAATCTTGAAAAAAGGAGTAATTGCCATCCCTTGTTTTCCCTGAGCGAATATAACAATTCTGTTGAGCGGGATCCTTTTTTAAACCTGGTTCGTGTAAATGCCAAAGACTTACATTCAGAAGATTTTAATACTATCCTTTTTGATAAAACGCTTGTTTTTGTATTAGAAACCGACAGCGAACATGGGATGGCCGAACAGCGGCGGTTCTTTTTTTCGTTGATTGAAGCCGGAATAGACGTTCCGGTAATAATAAGGAGATCATATACTTTATCAGATCCGGAAGATTTTCAGCTTTATTCTTCGGCAGATGCAGGGGCGTTGCTGATAGACGGACTTGGAGATGGCATCTGGCTTGAGGCTCCTGGTATCCCTGTAAAAAATATTGTAAGTACTGCATTTGGGATTTTACAGGCTACACGCTCCAGGATTTCAAAAACTGAATATATTTCATGCCCAAGTTGCGGAAGGACACTGTTTGATTTGCAGGAAACAACTCAGCGGATCCGTAGTCGTACCGATCATCTTAAAGGGATAAAAATTGGTATTATGGGATGCATTGTAAATGGTCCCGGGGAAATGGCAGACGCGGATTATGGGTACGTAGGCACAGGACCCGGAAAAATTACACTATACAGAGGTAAGGAAGTAGTTAAAAAAAACGTTGATACCGCCGATGCCCTGAACGAACTGATAGAAATCATCAGGCAGGATGGTAACTGGCTGGAACCAGGAAATCTCTCTCAATGAAAAAAGCTCCATTAAAAAATGGAGCTGTGCGGAAGTTTTAATCTATAGTATTTTAAATTAAAATATAGAATAGAAGCTTCCCTCCATTAACGTTTGTAATTAGTTTTTTATTGTTTCAAAAAAAATCTTTAGTCTGAGAGTAAGAGGATATAAGGTAATTGCAGGTTTTATTAGTTTTTTCGAACCTCAATATTCCATGTCATCCCTAAAAAACCTTTGGATTTTTGGGCCTGCAACGTAACTTTCTTTCCGTTAATAAAGAAATCACTTTTAACAGTTGAGAGGTTGCAGTTTTTTGGATCCGGTAATTCTTTCAGAAAAGTTTCAATTGCTGACGCTAAATCACCGGTAAATTTTTGGGAAGGCATTTTTTTCAGAATTTATGCTTCTTAAATCGCTTTCACAGCTATAAATCAACTGTTATTATTATAACATAACAATGCCTTTCTGGTTCTTTTACAGATCAAAAAAATCATTAAAAATCAACATATAAAGTAAAATTAAGCTGTGCCCGATAAATGGTTTTTTACTTTATTTACAAGAGTGTAAATATCAAAAGGTTTCTGAACAAAGTCAGAGGCTCCAACTTCATTAGAAGCGTAGTATTTCCCAGGATGGGCAGAAAGAATAATTACCGGAATATTTTTTGTATCCGGATTCTTTTTTATCGCTTTGCAGATATCCCGTCCGTCCAGTTTGGGCAGAACGATATCAAGCAGGATGAATTGAGGGTTAAATTCCTGTATCAGATCAAAAGTATCTTCGCCGTTTTTTGAAGTTTTTACGCTGAAGCCAGCCTCAGTAAATATCAATTCAAGAATTTCCAAGGTATGTTCTTCGTCTTCAATAATAAGAATTCTTTGAGCCACGTTTATAATTGTAAAATGAGAGCTGTTTTTCAATCGTTAAACTTTTATGAAGTTTAACTCAGATGAATTTAACTACGAAAAACTATACCAAAGGTTGCTTGTTTCTATTATAAATTTTCAGATACTTTAAATACTTCTCCTTCTAATTCTTTTTTTTATTTAAATTTAAAGAGTAGTAAAGCTACTTTAATAAACATCTACCTATGTCTGCCTTAAGCAATGAGAGTTATAAAAAGCTCTTTTATGCATCGCAATGCTGCTTGCTTGTACTTAAACCGGATGCGCCGGATTTTACAATCATAGAAGTAAATGATGCTTATCTGAATGCTTTGAATTTACTAACCGATATTCGGGGGAAAGGTTTATTCGAAGTGCTTAATGGTGATAAAAAAAAGGAACTTTCAGGTAACCTGCTCGGCTTTCAGCAAACCCTGCTTCGTGTAATGGAGACAAAAAGTACAGTAGTAATGGAAGTTCACCCCTTTGAAATACCAATTCCTGGAACTGCAGATCATGAAAGAAGGTTCTGTATTTCAACCAATACACCGGTTTTAAATGAAAATAATGAAATTGAGTATATCCTCCATTCTCCGGTAGATGTAACTAACCTGATGGTTTTAAAAGAAAATGAGCAGAAGGCAAAAGAACAGGCCCAGGAGCAGAAAGCCCGTTTTCTATCCATCCTGAAACAACTTCCGGTAGGGGTTGCTATCTATAAAAGCGCTGATCTTATAGTGGAGTTTATGAACCCCTATTTGTTGGGCTTACACAAAAAGGAAGAACAGGAGTTGGTTGGTAAATCCTTAATTGATGTAGTGGGAGCTATAGATGATTTTGAAGAGTTATCACGCTATGTTTCTGAACAAAGGCCTTTTTGCTTGTTTAACATTGATGTTCCCTTTACTACAAAGGGGGATGAGAGAATATATGTAAGCAGGTTTTACCAGCCGTATTACGAAGCAGACGGAGCTATTTCAGGCGTTTTGGTAGTTGTTATGGACGTGAGTTCATCTGTTATATTGCGTAAAAAACTGGAAGAGAGCGAGCACCGCCTGAACCTTGCAATAGAATCTTCCGGATTAGGTGTTTGGGATCTGGATATGGTATCTGGAAAATCTGTACCCTATTTTGAATCAGATAAAATAATGGGGTATAATGAGCATAGAGAGAGCTGGACTGTAGACGAATTTCTACAGCATGTAATGGAAGAAGACCGGGAAACAGTTCTGGAAGTGCTGAAAGAAGCAAATGAAAAAGACCGGTTACAAATTCATGTAAGGGTAAAATGGCCTGATGAGTCCATTCATTGGGTGCAGTTAATGGGGCAGGTTTTTCGTAACGAGCAGAAAGAACCTGTGCGAATGTTAGGGACCATACTTGATGTTACTGAGAATAAGGAGTTAGAACGCCGGAAGGATGAATTGATTAGTATTGTAAGCCATGAATTAAAAACACCTATTACATCGCTAAAGGCATATGCACAAGTACTGGAAAGGATGTTTGGTAACATTGGAGATGTAACAGCCTGTGTGATGTTAAAAAAGATGGTAATCCAGATTGTACGCCTTACTGTACTTGTTCATGATCTTTTAGACATCAGCCGGATAGAGGCGGGGAAACTCCAGTTGCGTAACAGCGAATATTCTTTTGATGAACTTGTTAATGAAACAGTGAGCGAAGTAGAACGTACTTCTTCCCATAAAATAGTAGTGAAGTCTACCGTACGGATACTTTGCTTTGGCGATAGGGAAAGAACAGGGCAGGTTCTTGTAAATCTGCTAACCAATGCTATTAAATATTCGCCGGGGAAAAATAAGGTGCTGGTTACTTTTGGTATGGAGCGAGACGAAATTGTTTGTTGCGTTCAGGATTTTGGAGTGGGTATTCCTAAAGACAAGCAGCAATTTATTTTTGATCGTTTTTACCGTGTTCAGGAAGAAAAAAATTATTCTATAGCTGGCCTGGGGTTGGGCTTGTATATTTCTGCCGAGATTATTAAGCGTCAAAATGGGCGGATATGGTTTAAAAGCCAGTATGGCTTAGGATCTACTTTTTGTTTTAGCTTACCTTTAAAACAGCAAAGCCTTTCAGTAGCTGATTCTTAAGCAGGCAACAAAAAGAAAAGGGAGCAGTTTTACCTCACTCCCTTAACTTCAACCTAAAACCTAAACTATGAAAAATGAATAATCTCTTATACAAGGAGTTGTACGTGCCTGAACAGGCAGAGTTTCAGGATTAAAAAAAAACATTTATTCTGTAATCACCTTTCTAAATATTCACCATATTAAGTGTTTGAATGGTATTTTTAAGAGATGACTATTCTCATATTTTTTAGCCTGTTTCAATCATTTGTGCATTAAATTCTTATTTTGATATTTGCCGTGGTTTTACAAATGATCTTTGGCAATAATTTAAAAGGATTCTAAATAATTCTGTTTGACAAAGACATGACTAAGCAGTTGAAGCCTATAATTACTTTTGTTGAGTTTTTAAGATTAGCAGAGTTTTGAAGTATTTAAAAGTCATTGCATTTACTCATAAGCACATTGAACTAAAAGATTTAGGGAAATTTGTAATTTGTAATGAAACCCTTGAAAGCAGATTAGAAAGTGTACGTGCAAAATTTGATATCCCTGAGATATTCTATATCGGAACCTGCAACCGGGTTGAATTTGTGTTTTCAGCTTCTCAATCTCTTTCTTCTGAATTTGTTAAAGAATTTATCCGGACGATAAACTTCTGCGTTCCTGAAGAGCATTTGGATCAGTTTTTAAACCAGGTATCTATTTACGAAGATGTGGAAGCACTGAATCACCTGCTTCGTATCTCGTGTTCATTAGAGAGCCTGGTAGTAGGCGAAAAAGAAATTCTTGCGCAGGTTAGAAAAGCTTATGAACGATGCCGAGAAGCGGGTTTCACCGGAGACTACATGCGATTGATTATGAATCAGGTAGTTAAAACGGCAAAGGAAGTTTATACCTACACCAAAATCTCTCAAAAACCTATCTCTGTCGTATCCCTTGCTTATCGTAAATTACGTGACTTAAAAATGTGTTCCAATGCACGTATAGTAATAATCGGAGCAGGAGAAACCAATAAAAATCTTTCAAAATACCTTCAAAAACATAAATATTCCAACTTTTCGGTTTTTAACCGTACTTTATCGAAAGCTCAGGAGCTTGCTGCGGAACTATGTGGAGAAGCTTTTACGTTGGATGAATTAAAAAATTATAAGAAAGGATTCGACGTAATCATTACCTGTACAGGATCTACCGAACCAATAATTACAAACGAAGTTTACCAGTCGTTGCTAAACGGCGAATCCGGCTCAAAAGTAATTGTTGACCTTGCTATTCCAAACGATACATGTGGCCTGGTACTTGCTTCAAATCCGGTTCATTACATTGAAATCAGCAGTTTGCAGGAAATTGCAAACCAAAACCTGAGCGAACGTTACCAGGAACTGATTCATGCAGAAAGAATTATCGAACAGAATATAGAAGAATTTAAACCTATCCTTAAACAGCGCAGAATTGAACTTGCAATGAAAGAAGTTCCTGAAAAGATAAAGGAAATACGTCACATTGCTTTAAATTCTGTTTTTGCTCAGGAAGTAAGTGGTTTAGATGATAATTCCCGTGAGGTTTTAGAGAAAGTAATGAATTACATGGAGAAAAAATTTATCAGTGTTCCAATGGTAATGGCTAAAGAAATACTGGTAAATAACAGTTAGTATCTACTGCCAATTTTAATTTACTCCAAATTATATAGCTCGTTTAAATTATTTTTGGGGCAAGTCAATTAACGTGAATAGAAAAATTAGTATAGGTACCCGTGGAAGCGAACTTGCTCTATGGCAGGCAAGGTTTGTAAAGGATAAACTTGCCGGTATCGGTATAGACGCCGAACTTAAAATTATAAAAACGCAAGGCGATAGTATTCTGAATCTTCGGCTTGACAAACTGGAAGGAAAGGGTTTCTTTACAAAAGAACTGGAAGAGGAGTTGCTATACGGAAAAATTGATTTAGCCGTTCACTCTCATAAAGATCTGCCTACCCAAAATCCTCCGGGTCTGATAATAGCAGCGGTGTCTGACCGTGAAGATCCAGCCGAACTTCTTCTTATTTTAAAGGATTGTGTTGATATTAAGCAAAAGCTTTCTGTGAAATTCGGCGGTATTGTAGGAACCTCTTCAAACAGGAGGAAAGCTCAGTTACTCGCCATTCGTCCTGATCTGGAAGTAGATGACCTTCGGGGAAATGTTCCAACCCGTATTCAGAAACTTCGGAACGAAGATTTTGATGCAATAATGATTGCTAAAGCGGGAGTAGAACGTCTGGGAATAGATCTGAGCGAATTTTACGTGGAAGAATTGGAACCAAATGATTTTATTCCGGCTCCTGCACAGGGCGTTCTCGCTATCCAGATCAGGGAAAATGATAAAGAACTTTTTGAGGCCCTGCAGCAAATTCACAATCCCGGTGTTGCCGAACAGATAAGTGTTGAAAGAAAAGTATTAAACATCTTTGAGGGGGGATGCCACATGCCTTTAGGATGTTTTTGCCGCAAGGATGAGGATAAATTCCAGGTGTGGACATCAAAAGCAGACGATGGCGAATCTTTCCCCGACCGGCATTTCATCGAATCAGACACATTGGATGGCCTTGCTGAAAAGATTCATTCTAAGTTTGATAAAAACAGGAAATTTCCCAAATCGGTATTCATTACCCGCCAGCTGTATGAAGGCAGTTATTTCCGCCGGGCAATTGAAAAGCATAAAATAGCGGTCGAAGACCGTTCTTTAATTCGTACGGTTCCAATCATTCATAAACTCGACCCCTATATACTTAAAAATTTAGACTGGGTATTCTTTAGCAGTAAAAACGCAATAGAATATTTCTTTAAACTAAACCCTTCTTTCTCTTCAAAAACAAAATTTGGAGTTGTAGGCCGGGGGTCGGAAGATATGCTGCGCCGTTTTGGAAGGGTGCCGGAATTTACCGGAGAAGAAGAAGGTATTGATACTACTGATATTGGAAAAGAATTTGCCGCACTTACAGTGGGTCAGCGGGTTCTTTTTCCGGGAGCTAAAGATTCACTTAGAACAATTCAAAAACAATTATCAGAAGAAACTACGGTAATTGATCTGCCCATTTATGAAACGATTCTGGAAGAAGATGTTCCTCCAACAGGGGCAGAAGTTTTAATTTTTACAAGCCCGTCTAATGTAGAAGCTTATTTTGCTGATAATTTATTAGAGCCGGGTCAACAAGTGATTTGTATAGGTAAATCAACCGGGAGTAAGATAGCGGAAATGGGAATAAGATATACACTGCCATATTCGCCGGATGAGATTGGGTTGGCTGAAGCTGTTTTTGGCCTTGATTATAACTAGAAAGGATTTGATATGTTAATTCGTCCAAGAAGATTACGGAAAACGCCGGTAGTGAGAGAAATGGTAGCCGAAACACGGTTAACAAAAGATATGTTTATTTATCCGTATTTCGTTGTGCCGGGTAATAATATTTCTCATGGTATTGATGCCATGCCAGGAATTAGCCATTTTTCGGTTGATACTTTAATTAAAGATGCAGAACTCTCTTTAAAGTTGGGTATCAATAAAATTTTGCTATTTGGCGTTGGTGAAGATAAGTGCGAGGATGCAAGTACTGCCTACAGTGAAAATTCGGTAGTTGCCAGAGCCATACGTGAATTAAAGAATGCTTTTGGTGGAGATCTGTTTATAGTTACCGATGTATGTACCTGTGCATATACTACACATGGCCATTGCGGAATTCTTCATAATGACTATGTTCAAAATGATGAAACGGTAGAAGTTCTGGCTAAAATGGCTTTGGCACATGCGCAAGCAGGCGCTGATATGGTAGCACCGTCAGATATGATGGATGGAAGGATTTTAGGTATTCGCGAAAAACTGGATTCCAATCGTTTTGAGGACACTTCTATCATGAGTTACAGTGTTAAATTCGCTTCGGCTTATTATGGGCCTTTCAGGGAAGCAGCAGATTCTGCACCAAATAAAGGTGACCGGAAAGCCTATCAGATGGATTTCAGGAATCCGAACGAAACAATTCGTGAAGCTCTTTTAGACGAAGATGAAGGCGCAGACGTTTTAATGGTGAAGCCGGCACTGGCTTACCTGGATATTATTCATCGTGTGCGTACCAATACCAATTTGCCTGTTGCCTGTTATAATGTTTCAGGAGAATATTCGATGGTGAAAGCAGCCGCAAAAGCCGGATGGATTGATGAACAAAAAATAACAATGGAAAATATGTACGCCTTTGCCAGGGCAGGAGCTAATATTATTATCACTTACCATGCCCGTGAAATTCTTGAAAAAGGATGGATGTTTTAGAGTTATAAGTGTGATGTTGTAGGTTATAAGTATTTAATATAGTAGAAAAAGAGTAAGTAACTATAAACTTAGAACTTATAACCTGCAAGTTACAACTTCAAAAAATGTTACTCGATCTAAGTGAAGATGATTTATAAGCGGCTAATTTATTAAATAGAAGTAATAGTAATAATAAGTATACGATGTTGTAAGTTATAGTCAAGTAAACTTAGAACTTATAACCTTCAACTTACAGCTTAAGAAATGTTAGACTCGTTAAAGAAGATATTTTCAGGATCAGAAGAAGAATCAAGGCCGGTTTCTACTACCGGGAAACCGGATATTTCACGCGAGAAATCCGGAGAGTTGTATGAGAAAGCGAAGAAGTATTTCCCGGGAGGTGTAAACTCACCGGTTCGTGCGTTTAAATCGGTTTATGGAACGCCTCTATTTATTGATCGTGGTGATGGTTGTTTTGTTTGGGATGCTGATGGAAATCAATTTATTGATTTTTGCTGCTCGTGGGGACCATTAATTTTGGGGCATAATAATCAAAAGATCCGTGAAAAGGTAACAGAAACTTTAGGTAAAGGCATGAGTTTCGGTGCTCCTACTGCGCTGGAAAATCAACTTGCCGAACTTATCCTGGATAATAACAAGCTGATAGAAAAAATCCGTTTTGTTAGTTCGGGCACAGAAGCGGTAATGTCTGCCTTACGACTGGCACGTGGTTATACAGGCCGGTCAAAAATAGTAAAGTTTGAAGGATGTTACCACGGACATGTCGACTCCTTATTAGTAAAAGCAGGTTCTGGCCTTGTTACCTTTGGCGAAACATCTTCCGCAGGGGTGCCTAAAACATTTGCGGACGAAACGATTGTTGTCCCTCTGAATGACCGTACAGCTGTAGAAGAAGCTTTTGCTCAGTTTAAAGACCAGATAGCTGCAGTAATAATAGAAGGAGTTCCTGCTAATAATGGCTTGCTGATCCAGGATAAGGATTATATCCATTTTCTTCGCGATATAACCTCACAAAATAATTCCCTGCTGATTTTTGATGAAGTAATAACAGGCTTCAGGCTTGGATTTGAAGGCGCTGCCAGGCATTATGATATAAAGCCCGATATTATTACCTATGGTAAAATTTTAGGTGGCGGAATGCCTGTAGGAGCTTATGGAGCTTCTGCGGAAATAATGGCTAAGGTATCTCCTGAGGGGCCTGTTTACCAGGCCGGAACCTTGTCAGGTAATCCGGTAGCAATGGCTGCAGGTATAGCCCAGTTAACAGAACTGCTGCGCATGGGTTTTTATCGCGATATTAATAATAAAACGAAAGAGTTCACAGAATCTGTTCAGCGGTTTACTTCTGCCCGAAATTATAAATTCAGGGTATTTTCAATAGGATCTATTTTTTGGTTTGCCTTTACCGACAATGATATTCAAAAAGCAGAAGATATAGATGCGGCAAGCATGGAGAAATTTAAACTTTTTCACCGTGAATTGTTAAACAGAGGGATCTATCTTGGTCCTTCGGGCTATGAAGTAGGATTTATTTCAGCAGCTCATACCAAAATAGAACTCGAAAAAGCAAAAAGAGCTATTTTTGATAGCCTTGATATAGTTTTCAGAGCCAAGTAGTTTTATGTAGTTGTTAACCTCACTCAAACAGCTCAATTAATATGAGAAAGCCCCTGGTTATATTCTACTGCCTTATCATTTATGCTTTTGCAGAACTGATCTGGTGGGGCGTTTTATTGATCCAGGCACAGCCTAACCGTAAAGGAATGATTATGGGCGAAGGAGCTGTCTTCATCTTCCTTTTTTGTGTTGGAGCTTATCACTTGCATAAAACTTTAAAGAAAGAACGCACCTTACATGCGCAACAGAAAAACTTTCTTTTGTCTGTTACTCACGAACTCAAATCGCCATTAGCGTCCATAAAATTATATCTCGAAACAATACTGAAAAGGGAACTGGATCGCGATCAGATTAAATCGTTTCTGCAGAACTCTTTGAAAGACATTGAACGATTGGACGACCTGGTTGAAAATATGCTTATTGCTACCAAAATTGAAAATGAGTCGTATTCTTTCCCGAAAGAGAAGTTCAATTTTTCTACACTGGTAGAAAAAGTAGCCGATCGTTTGCAGGTACATACCTGTAAAACTCAAACAATTAAAGCAGAAATAGAACCCGGTCTTTTTGTTGAAGGAGATAAATTTGCGCTGACGTCTGTTGTAACCAATCTGATTGAAAATGCTGTAAAATACTCTCCGCCATGTTCGGATATAGAAGTAAAAGTTTGGAAAAACAGCAGCAACATACATTTTGAAGTAGCAGATAAGGGAATTGGTATAAATGACGAGGAAAAAACTCGCATATTTGAAAAGTTTTATCGTGTGGGAAGTGAGGATACACGTAAAACCAAGGGAACAGGTTTAGGGTTATTTATTGTTAAACAGGTACTAAATCATCACCAGGCACAAATCAAAGTCAAAAATAACGTTCCTTCAGGGACCATTTTTGAAGTAATATTTTAACTCACATGGCAACTAAACAACGTATTTTATTAGTTGAAGACGAAGAGCATTTGCTCGAAGCTATTAAACTGAACCTGGAGCTTGAAGGCTACAAGGTAAGTACCGCAACAGACGGTAAAAAAGCATTGAAAATATTTAAAGAGGAACGCTTTAATCTGGTTATCCTGGATGTAATGCTGCCCGAAGTAGATGGTTTTCAGGTTGCTGAAACTATCCGGCTGGAAAATTCGGAAGTTCCCATTATGTTTCTTACCGCAAAAAATACAAGCGAAGATCGGGTTACAGGCTTAAAAAAGGGTGCCGACGATTATCTTGTAAAGCCGTTCAATCTGGAAGAATTAATTCTCAGGGTAAATAACCTGGTAAAAAGGAGTCTGAAAGGAGATGATCTGAAGGAATTAAATTCCTACCGTATAGGTGATAAAACTATTTATTTTAACTCTTTTGAGTTGAAAAATGATGATGGCTCTGTAACTCCTTTAACCAAAAAGGAAACCATGCTTCTTAAATTACTTATTGAAAGAAGAAATGAAGCGGTTTCGCGTGAGCAGATCCTTGAAACGGTATGGAATTACGATGTTTATCCGTCCACACGCACCATTGATAATTTTATCCTTACGTTCCGTAAATATTTTGAGCCTGATCAGAAAAATCCGAAATACTTTCATTCCATCAGGGGAGTAGGGTATAAATTTACGGATAATCACTAAAGCAGCGCATGTTAAATCTCAAAGCCAGGCTTGCCGTTATTTGTGTGGCAATTATCCTGGCAGGATGGGCGGTTTATCAACAAGCATTTGAAATTTCTGCCATAGCAGGGCTGGGGGTAGTCCTTTTAATCTGGGGATATTTTAAACAGGGTACAGTCGTTCTGGCAGCCAGGGCTTTTCAGCAGAAAGATTATAGTAAAACAGAAAAACTGCTGAGAGAAATTAAAGATCCGGACTACTTAAGTAAGAACAGACGCGGATTTTATGAGTTCATGTTTGGAAACATTGAGTTGCAAAGAGATAACTTTGAAGAAGCTGAACGCCATTTTCAAATTGCTTCCCGTTTCCCGCTTCGAAATCAGAACGATAAGGGAATTGTACTGGTGCAATTAGCCAATCTTAATTTGCGGAAAAAAGATTATATCAAGGTAAAAGGCTACATTGAAGCAGCCAGATCATTGAAAATAAGTTCGAGAGTACAAAACATTATTCAAAAAATAGAAAAAGAAATACCAAAATAACGTGATGCAGGAACAAATTAAAGACTCCTTATTTATAAAAGCCGCTTTTTCAAAGCCTACCCCGCGACCTCCGGTTTGGATGATGAGGCAGGCAGGTCGTTTTATGAAAGAGTATTGGGATATTAAAAATAAATATTCCTTCCTCGAAATGTGTAAAACCCCCGAAATAGCAGCCGACGTGACTATGCTTCCTGTTGATCTTCTTGGGATTGATGCTGCAATTTTATTTTCGGATATCCTGGTTACTGCGGAAGCAATGGGGGGAGATTTGAGCTTTACACAAGGAGTTGGCCCTAAGTTTTCTAATCCTGTAAGAAATAAGTCGGATATAGACTCGCTTCAAACAGACGTTACCGGCCGGTTGCAATATGTGGCAGATGCCATAAAGGTTATTCAGCAACGTTTAAACGGACAAATACCTTTAATAGGTTTTGCCGGTGCTCCCTTTACCGTAATGAGCTATCTGGTGGAAGGAGGATCGTCTAAAGATTTTAAGCTTACCAAATTAATGTTGCATAATGAACCGAAACTGGCCCATCAGTTATTGTCTAAAATAGCTGCAGTTACTGTTGATTATTTGAATCTGCAAATTGATGCAGGTGTTAATGCAGTGCAGATTTTTGACAGCTGGGCTTTGGCCCTGTCGTGGGATGATTACAAAGAATTTTCACACAGGTATATTTCTGAAATCATCTCAAAATTAAAGAGGAAAGATATTCCGGTGATTTCTTTCTGTAAAGGAAGCTCTGTTTTTGCTCCACTGATGGCGGAAGCTAAGCCTGATGTTATATCTGTAGATTGGAATGCTAGTTTATTAGATATTAAACGTATGCTTCCTAAAGGAATAGCTGTTCAGGGAAATCTGGACCCCCATATACTTTATGCTGATAAAAAAGTGATAAAAGAGCGGATTTTGCGTTTGTTTGAACAGATGCGAGGCGAAGACGGATTCATTTTTAATTTAGGGCACGGAATTATGCCGGATATTCCTTTTGATAATGTAAAATATGCTGTGGAGGTTATAAAGGAATTTAGCTATTGATTTTGGTATGGCCTACCTCTACATAAAATCTATACACATTATATTTGTTGTTAGCTGGATGGCCGGCCTTTTTTACATAGTACGGCTATTTATTTACCATACAGAAGCCAACGAACGTCCCCCGGAAGAAAAGAAAGTTCTGCAAAAGCAGTTCGAAGTGATGGAGGCTAAACTCTGGAATATAATCACTACCCCGGCTATGGTGCTTACTGTTCTGGCCGGTGCGTGTATGCTCTGTTTAAATCCTTCACTTTTAAGTACTAACTGGATGCTTGTAAAGCTAACTTTTGTTGCAGGATTGCTGGTATATCATTTTACTTGTCAGCGTATCATTAAGCAATTGAAAAAAGGCATCTTCAGCTGGTCATCTACTCAGTTGCGTTTATGGAATGAACTTGCCACTATTTTTCTGGTTGCTATCGTATTTACTGTTATTCTAAAGAGCGCAATTGATTGGCTGTACGGCTTGCTGGGCCTGCTGCTTTTTGCTGTAATCATCATGTCTGCAGTGAAAATTTATAAATATTACAGGATGAAACCGTAGGTTAATCGAAAGATATAACTTTAAGAAGAGAGCTTCCGGAAATTTTTAGAAAATCTCTATCATCCTGGAGTAATGAAATGTCGTTACGCATTGCATAGCAGGCAATCAAACAATCATTAGGTTTACGAACAGTAAGCCCTTTTTTTCTTAAATTCCTGTATAGCTGTGCGGCTTCTTTAGCAAGAGTGTAGGACTCGTTGGGAGGAAGTAATAAGAAATCTGAAAAATAACTGGAGATCTTGGTAAACTCTTCGTCTTTTTCAATACCTTGAAGAACTTCCTGCATGATAACAGGGCAGGTCGCAATCATAATATTAGCAAGGTTATTTTTTAGAAACAAGCTTGCCGGAGTTTCAATCCCTTTAAAAAAATTTATCCATACAGAAGTATCTATAAGAATAACCTCCATTAGTTATTAGTTTCTTCATCAAATGCTACTTTTCCCCATAGCTCAGATAATTTCTTTTGATTCTCGACTTTAATTAAAAGTTGGAGTGCTTTTTCAACCACTGCTTTTTTTGTCTTAATATTACTTAATTTTTGAGCTTTACTGATTAATGTCTCATCGATATATATATTGGTCCGCATATACACATAAATTTTGTTAAATATACACATTTTAAAAGTGCAAATTGTTTTGATAAGATACCAGTTTATCCTGTTTTTTTTTACATTATTGTCATCAGTTCAAGCTCAGTCTGTAAACGATAGTTTAGAATACCGTATTCGTCCCCATCCCTTAAAAACCGGCGATGTTGCATTAACAGTTGCTAACTTCAACTACCTCCGCAATTACGAGTTTTTCAATAAATTTCAGGACGGATATACGTTGTACGGAACACAACTGGAACCACAGCTGGTTTACTATGCTCATCCCAATTTATTGCTTTCGGCAGGGATTCATCTAAGAAAAGACTTTGGAAACGAAGGGATCTATAAGACATACCCTTTATTCTCTATTAAATATCAAAAGGGAAATACAGCATTAATTAACGGGGTTTTAGAAGGAAATATTCAGCACCGGTATATTGAACCGCTGGTAGATTTTGAAAAGAAAATTACAGAACCTGTTGAATATGGAACGCAGGTAGTAATTCAAAATTCAAAATTGTTTTTTGACGGCTGGATCAATTGGAAAAAAATGATCTATAAGCCCTCGGGAGAGCAGGAACAGATTCTTGCAGGTATTTCTTCGGATATAAGTCTGTTTCGAAACAATAAACTAAAGCTTTCTGTACCTCTTCAATTATTGGTTTTCCACCAGGGCGGCCAAATTGATACTACTGCCAAACCTCTTCAAACTCTATTAAACAGCGCTGCCGGTTTTAAAATCAATTACAAACTGAGCGGATTTTTTAAATCTATTGAAACAGAGAACTATATTTCCACTTTTACAGAATTATCTCCAACCAAGCAATTTCCTTTTTCGAAAGGCAAAGGGGTTTATTTAAATGCAGGGGTAGACAGCAGGTACGGGCGTTTGACGGCCTCATACTGGAAGGGCACTAATTTTTTCTCAAGGCAGGGAATGCCTGTTTTTCAATCAATCTCGCAGCAGATTAATAATGAAGGTCATTCTGAAAAAAACCGCCAACTACTGTTTCTCCGGTATGTTTTTCAGAAAAACCTGGTGCCTCATCTTTACTTTGATTTTCGTGTAGAACCTGTTATTGATTTAGGCAAAAACAGTTCTAAATCCATTGAATTCTATCATTCTTTATTTTTAGTGTACCGACAGGAATTTAAGTTATTCAGCACAAAATAATTTTAATGCCGTTGCAACCATTATAAACGTATTCGCATCTTATCTACAAACGGATATGAATTTAAAACAGAAGTTTACGATTGATGACTTATTAGATGGATGTAAAAGAGCCGATCGTAAACATCAGGAACTTTTATACAGGATGCTTGCTTCGAAAATGCTTGGAGTATGTATGCGATATGCGAAAGACCGTTTTGAAGCGGAAGATATGTTGCAGCTGGGCTTTGTGAAAGTGTTTCAAAAGGTAAATGAATTTCGTGGTGAAGGGTCTTTTGAGGGTTGGATCAGGCGGATTATGGTCAATTCAGCTATCGAAATTTTCAGAAAGAACCAGCGTATGCTAAGTGTGGTAGATATAGATGAAGTACACGATGCGCCACAATCGATGTTTGATATGAAGGGATTGGAAGTAAAAGACTTACTGAATTTGGTTCAGCAACTGGCGCCCGGCTATCGGTTGGTTTTCAACATGTATATCATTGAAGGGTATTCTCATCAGGAGATTGCCGAACAGCTGGGAATTTCCGAAGGTGCTTCAAAATCACAACTATCAAGGGCGAGGGCAATTCTAAAGGAAAAAATTATGAAAATGGAGGGAGAAAAATATGCAAGTTATGCCGGATAAAGAGTTTGATAAACTATTTCAGCAGAAGTTCGATTCTTTTGAAACTGAACCTTCGCAGGATTTGTGGGTAGAAATTTCACAAACTTTGCATCCTGTCAAAGAAAAAAGCAAAATAAGGCCTTACTGGATGGCTGCCGCAAGTATTGTAGCTGTTGTAGCTTTCGGCTGGTGGTTAAATCTGCCACAGGAAAAGGTTCGCTTATATGGAAGTAAAGAACAAAAGCCTTCAAAGCAAATCCTGAAGCCTGAACCGAAAACAGCAACTCAACCTTTAAAAGAAGAAACTATTGAGGTTGCCTCGATACAAGCAGTCGATAAAAAAGCAGTTGCTCCTGTAGTTGAGATCGGAATTAAGAAAAAGGAAATGCTTGTTAACACCGAAGTTCTTCCAGCTAAACTAATAGACAAGGAAGAGCCTGTGAAGTCAGATGAACCTTTAATCACAATTGAAAAAGTAGCAGATAACAAAACTACTGAGCCGCTCACACCACAAACTACAGAAACTGTTCTTGCTCTGGCAGAAACACCGCTTGAAAGTATGGCGGAAGAAGAGTCCAAACCACAGCTACGCAATATTAAGTCGGTTGGAGGACTGGTAAACTTTGTAGTGAGTAAAGTGGATAAACGGAAAGATAAAATAATTGAATTTACAGATACAGACGAAGGTTCGATTGTTTCGGGGCTGAACCTTGGATTTGTTAAAATTAAAAGTCGGAATTAATCATTTTAATTGCTAAATATTATGAAACGTATACTATGTACATTGGTGCTGGGGGCTTGTATTACCCTGTGTTATGCGCAGGAACAAGACTCAACCGCTGCAGATACACTGAAAAAAGAGAAAAAAGTAAGTATTGAAGTTACAGTAGGATCTAAAGATAAGGATCAGGATAAAAAGAGTTCTTCCGGAAAGTTTACTGCCGGTTTAACTTTCGCCCGGATCGACCTTGGCCTCAGCCGCTACCTCGATAAGGGAAGTTTTACACTTTCTCCTCAGAATAACTTCCTGGAATTTGAGAATATAAAAACACATAACGTCGGTTTTGAATTCTTTCAGTTCGGTTATCGGTTTACACAAAACTTTAAAACATATCTTGGAATTGGGGTCGACTGGAATCATATCCGCCTGAAAAGAAATATTACGTTTCAGCCCGACCAGCCCGTATTAACCTATACTGAAGAGCAGACTGATTTTAAGAAAAATCGTTTTTCGAGCACCTATCTGCGAGTTCCTTTATCATTTGAACTCCGTACAAACAGCGATAATAAAGGCAATCATTTTTACCTGGTGGTTGGTCCCGAAGTTGGATTTCTGATTAACGGAAAACAAAAACAAATAAGTGCAGAACGCGGAAAAGTAAAAGTAAGGGATGATTTTAATTTTAATCCTTTCCGCTATGGGGCATTCGCAAGAGTAGGATATAAGGATTTTGGAATATATGCCAAATATTACGCAAACGATGTTTTCGCGGAAAATCAAGGGCCTGCTGATTTTAAAAATGTATCATTGGGAGTTACTTTCGGCTTCTGATTATAAAAAGCTTCAAATAAAAGCCTGCTGTACAAAGATACAAGCAGGCTTTTTTTATATTTGTTAATGCCTGAGCATCCTCTTATTTCACTTACAGGAATCCACAAGCAATATACTACCGAAGTTTTTGCAGGGGTAAGAGACATAAATCTTGAAATTATTGAAGGAAAGATTGTATCTATTGTAGGTGCCAGCGGTAGCGGAAAAAGTACATTGTTGAAATTAATTTATGGGTTGCTTTCGCCTGAAAAGGGCGAAGTTTTGTTTGAGGGCAAAAAGGTGCTTGGGCCGGAAGAGAAGTTAATCCCGGGGCATGGGGAGATGAAGATGGTTACTCAAAACTTCGATCTTAATACCTATGCAAAAGTTTACGATAACATTGCTGCAATGCTTCCAAATACTGATTTACAGGCTAAGAAGCAGAAGTCTTTCGAGGCGATGGAACTGTTGCGTATAGGACATTTAGCAGAAAAGCGGATTGTTGATTTAAGCGGTGGAGAGCAGCAGCGTGTTGCAATTGCAAGGGCAATAATTACGGCTCCCAAAGTTCTGTTAATGGATGAGCCTTTCAGTCAGATAGATGCCTTATTGAAAAATCAATTGCGGTCTGATCTGCGGCGTTTATCCAGAGTACTTGGTATTACAATTATCCTTGTTTCTCATGATCCGGCTGATGGGTTATCATTAGCGGATGAGCTTGTGATTCTTCGAAACGGAATTATTCTTGAAAGGGGAGCGCCTCGTAAACTCTATAATCATCCGGAACACTTTTATACAGCACAGCTTTTAGGAAACTGCAATGTAATTACCCGGGCAGAAGCAAAAGCAATTGGAGTATCGGTAAAGAAATCATTTGCGGCAATATACCCTGAATGGATCCGGGTTAAGAACAGCTGGACGAGCAAGCTTTTTACTGTAAAAGATTCTTATTATAAAGGATTTTATGAAGAGCTTGTTCTTGAAAAAGACGGCGTTTTGCTACGTGCGATGAATTTGACAGTAGATAATCATCAGCCAGGAACAAAAATCCAGGTTTTATTTTCTCGTTTCCTGGAATTTGATGACGAATAATATTATCTATACCAGGTATTCAAATAACGTTTGGTCTTTGTTTATTTCCTTATAATCGAATTTATAATCGTTCATTTTCTGGAGTAACGCCGGATAATCATCTGAAGACTTTAATTCTATTCCAACCAATGCAGGACCGCTTTCCCGGTTTGTTTTCTTAATAAACTCAAAACGGGTAATATCGTCGCCGGTTCCAAGAACATGGTTAACAAAGGTTTTTAATGCTCCCGGACGTTGCGGAAAGCTTATAACAAAATAGTGCTTCAGCCCTTCGTATAATAGAGATCTTTCTTTAATCTCCTGCATCCGCTCAATATCATTATTCCCTCCGCTTACTATGCACACTACTTTTTTCCCACGAATTTTATCAGTGAAGAAATCCAATGCGGCAATAGATAGTGCTCCTGCAGGTTCAGCAACAATTGCATCTTCGTTGTAAAGCTTTAAAATGGTAGTACAAACTTTTCCTTCAGGAACTAAAGCCACTTCGTCTAAAACCTGCCTGCAAATAGGAAAGGTTATTTCGCCTGCCCTTTTTACCGAAGCGCCGTCTACAAAACGGTTGATTTCCTGTAATGTTACCGGAGCACCGGATTGTAATGCTGTTAACATAGAGGGGGCGCCTTCCGGTTCGACACCGATAATTTTTACTTCCGGATTTACCTGCTTGAGATAGCTTCCTGCTCCGGCAGCAAGGCCTCCGCCACCTACAGGAACTATAACAATGTCAGCGTCGGGTAGATCCTGCAATATTTCTACTCCTACAGTACCCTGCCCTTCAATTATTTTATAATTGTCGAAGGGAGGAATAAAGGTCATGTTATTAGCTTTTGTGTAAGCAAGCGCTTCCCGGAGGCAATCGTCAAAGGTATCTCCAACTAAAATAATTTCTATAACGGAGTCGCCAAACATGCGTGTCTGACTAATTTTTTGTCGGGGAGTATTTTCGGGCATGAAGATAACGCCCCGTGTGTTTAATTTTCGGCATGAAAAAGCTACTCCCTGTGCATGATTTCCTGCACTTGCACAGACTACACCTTTTGAAAGTTCTTCTGCATTTAGCTGGCTGATCATGTTATACGCTCCCCGAAGTTTGTACGACCTCACCACCTGGAGATCTTCTCTTTTAAGATAAATCTCACAGGAATATTTTTCAGAAAGTCGATCATTGTAAATAAGCGGAGTGCGTTTAATGACGTTTTTTAATCGCTCAAGCGCTGCTATCGGGTTTAAGTGAGTAAGATTCATCTTGCTAATGCTTAATCATAGTGTTTTTCAGATCAACTATCTATCCTTGCAATTTTTGTAATACATGTTTCATGATGCTCTACTGCCGGAAAGGGATGATAGTAATGGTGAAGCAAATTCCGCCAGTACGTGTAGGCTTCTGATTGTCTAAAACCAATGGTATGGTCTTCCAGTTTTTCCCAATCTACAAAAAGCATATATTTGTTATCCTGCTCTATGCATTTCAGTAATTTGTGCCCGAGATATCCTTTTACCGAGCTGATATACTTCCCTGCAAGGGCAAAATCTTTTTCAAACAGGTGTTGTTGTCCAGGCTTTATATAAAGAATTGCTGTTTCCAGAATCATAATTCCTCGCTTAAATTAAAAAAACCGCTTCTACAAGAGCTGCGGTTTTAATATAAAGGTACTATTTAAAAAAAGTGTTAAAAGCAATACGAGCCTGACTTTGTTTAAATGTTACTTGCCAGCCAGTCTCCAACCTCGCTGGTTTTATAAGATTTGTTTCCTTTTCCGGCAAGATCTTCGGTTACAATACCTTTTGCTAATGATTTATTAACAACTTCTCTTATCAGCGCTGCTTCTTCTTTTAAGCCGAATGCATCTTCAAACATCATGGCTGCCGATAATACTGTAGCAAGCGGATTGGCAATATCTTTACCTGCCGCCTGGGGATAAGAACCGTGAATAGGCTCGAACAAAGAAGTATGTACACCGATTGAAGAAGACGGCATTAATCCCATTGAGCCGGAAATAACGGAAGCCTCATCAGTTAGAATATCTCCGAAAAGATTTTCAGTTATAATTACGTCATAAGCGCTTGGCCATTGAACGAGACGCATTGCAACCGCATCAACAAATTCATAGCTTACTTCTACTTCCGGAAAATCTTTTTCCATATCCTGTACTGTTTCTCTCCATAAACGGGAGCTTTCCAATACGTTTGCTTTATCTACACAGCATAATTTTTTTCTGCGTGACATCGCCATTTCAAAACCCAGTTTTGCCAATCGTTTTATTTCTTCCCTTGTATAGGTGCAGGTATCAAAAGCGGTGTTACCGTCGTCTTTTCTTCCTCTTTCGCCGAAATAAATACCACCTGTCAATTCACGCAGAATGACAAGGTCTGTACCTTCAATGCGTTCTCTTTTTAAAGGGGAATTATCAATTAAAGAAGGGAAAGTGAAAGTAGGGCGTACATTTGCAAACAGGCCTAATTTCTTACGCATTTTAAGCAGTCCCTGCTCAGGGCGAACGGTTGCTTTGGGATCATTGTCAAAACGAGGATGTCCGATTGCTCCAAACAGAACGGCATCTGCTGCCATACATATTTCATGAGTCGCATCCGGATAAGGTTCGCCTACTGCATCTATTGCTGCCGCTCCGGTTAAGGCGGATGTCCAGCTAACTTCGTGACTGAATTTATTTGCTACTGCATTTACTACCTTTACTGCCTGATCTATAACTTCAGGGCCAATTCCGTCTCCCGGCAAAAGAGCGATGTTTAATTTCATTGTTTAAGTTTTAATCTTTGTTCTGGTTTATTGCTATATGTAAACTTGTACCTTTTTAAAAAGGCCTTAGTTGATTTTTGCTATTAGTATCAATCCTGTTGACCAATTGATTTTTGTCAACCGTATGTCTTTGCGGGTTTCCAAGTGTTTTATAAGAATATCCACATTATCCGAATGGCCTTCGGGCCAGTTGGGTTGGGGCAGCATATCGTCAATTATATAAAATCCTCCTATTTTTAACAAGCTCAGGGTTTCATCCAATGCCTCGTACTTACCGGGCCACGCATCGGCAAATATTAAATCGAATTTTTTGTCCTGATTATTCTTTATCCAGTGGCTTCCGTCTTCGCAAATAATTGATACCCGCTCATCATTTGAAAAAAAAGTTTCTGCTATAGAAAGATAGTCTTTGTCGTTATCAACCGATACTACAGTAGAGCCTTTATCCATTGCTTCAACAATCCACGATAGTGAAAGGCCTGTTCCTGTACCTAATTCTAAAAAAGAGCCGTGTGGTTTGGAAGTTACCAGCGTTCGTAATAAACTTCCTGTTTGCAGATCAGAAGGCATTGAAAATTTTATTCGTTCTGATTCCAGCTGAATATCTCTAAAATTAGGGGGAGTTTTTATGTCAGTATCAATCATTGGCATAGTTGTGCTTGAACTTGCTATTAAATGATGTTTAGCATTTTCTGAGTTGCCTTTATGGCACAAACAGTCTGGTCTGAATCCAAACCGCGGGTGATAAAAGTCCTGCTTTCTGTTTGCCAGGTGATAATAGTTTCACACAATGCGTCCGAGCTGCTACCGGGAGCTATTCGTACGGCATAATCTACTAATTCCGGCAAATGCATGTCTTTTTTAGAGTAAACTTTTTTCAATGCATTCATGAAAGCATCAAATTGGCCGTCACCCTGTGCGTGTTCTTCAATAAGCTTTCCATCAATGCAAACGGAGATGGTTGCTGAAGGACGCAATCCTTTAGAATTTGTTAATACGTACGATTCTACTTTAACCTTTTCCTCGTACAGGTTGCTGTCAAGCACATCGGAAATAATATACGGAAGATCTTCCTGCGTTACCGTCTGTTTTTTATCACCTAATTCGATAACCCGCTCTGTAACTTTTTTCAGGTGCTCTTCATTCAGTTTCAAGCCCAGTTCCTGAAGGTTTTTTTCAATATTCGCCTTGCCCGAAGTTTTTCCTAAGGCATATTTACGTTTTCTTCCAAAACGCTCCGGAAGTAAATCATTAAAATATAAATTCTTCTTGTTGTCGCCATCGGCATGAATTCCGGCGGTTTGCGTAAATACATTCTCGCCTACAATTGGCTTATTGGCCGGGATCCGTATTCCTGAAAATGTCTCTACCAGTTTACTTACTTTATATATAGAAGACTCTTTGATCGAAACTTCAGCCTCAGGTAAAAAATCATTAATTACCGCTACCGCACTGGCCATTGGGGCATTACCTGCTCGTTCGCCCATGCCATTAACAGTTAAATGTAGTCCGTTGATGCCAGCTTTTACAGCCTCAAAAACATTTGCCGTTCCAAGGTCGTAATCGTTATGGGCATGAAAATCAAAATGAATAGCGGGATATTTTTCTTTGAGTTCAGTGATATATGTAAACGTTTCTGAAGGAGTAAGTACACCTAACGTATCAGGTAATAATACTCTCTTTATTGGCTGCTGCGATAAAAAATCAAGATATTGCCAGACATAGTCCGGAGACTTTCTCATGCCGTTGCTCCAGTCTTCCAGATAGACATTAGTTGCAATGCCTTTTTGTAGAGCCGACTCGATTACTTGGGCGATTTCTGAAAAATGCTGTTCAGGAGTTTTCTTTAACTGATGAGTTAAATGATTGAGAGAACCTTTTGTTAGCAGGTTCTGTACTTTAACGCCGGCTTTGATCATCCAATCGATGGAAATTCCATTATCTACAAATGATAAGACTTCTATCGCATGGCTGTATCCGTTATTCTCTGCCCACCCGGTTATTGCTTTTACTGCTTCAAATTCTCCGGCTGATACACGGGCTGACGCGATTTCAACCCTGTCCACTAAAAGTTCTTCCAGCAATAGTTGCGTAATGGTTAGCTTTTCTGACATGGAAAATGACACCCCGGAGGTTTGTTCTCCATCCCGGAGGGTAGTATCCATTATTTCTATTTTCCTTTTTGTCATTTAATTGCTTATCCCCTGATTTATTTTAAGAGTTGTGCAGAATTGTATAAAAGGCGCTTCAAATTTTGAAACGCCTTTATATCAGATAAATTTATATTGTATTCAGCGTTGCTTAGAACGGTAATTTTTCAGCAAATTGCTGGATATCACCTTTTATATTTTGCAGATAATCAATATCATCAAACCCGTTTTGCATGTTTTCTTTTTTATAAGGGCTGATATCGAATTTTTCCTGCTCACCAGTTGATAACAATGTAATTGTTTGTACAGGTAAATTGATCTCAAGTTCTGTTTGCGGATTTGCATAAACAGCATCAAATATTTTTTGCAGAAATTCTGCGCTAACCTGCACAGGTAATACTCCGATATTTAAGCAGTTGTTCTTAAAAATATCAGCAAAGAAACTGGATACCACGCATCTGAATCCATAATCATAAACCGCCCAGGCTGCATGTTCTCTGGAAGAACCAGAACCAAAGTTTTTTCCACCAACAAGTATTTTGCCGCGGTAAACGGGATTGTTAAGAACAAAGTCAGCTTTAGGAGTATTGTCAGAATTGTACCTCCAGTCGCGGAATAAATTGTCTCCAAACCCAACACGCTCCGTTGCTTTCAAAAAACGGGCGGGTATGATCTGGTCAGTATCCACATTCTCAATAGGAAGAGGAACTACTGTGCTTTTTAATATCGTAAATTTGTCGTAAGCCATTGTTATTAAAAGTTTATTCGGTAAAAGGTAAGAGGGTAAAGATCTGGGATTAAGCATATTTAAAACATTGCTGCCCCTTTGAACTTTAAGCTTTCGCCTTTAACCTCTTCTTTACGCTAATTCTAAAGTTTTATCTTCGATTAAAGTCCTTGGATCTGTAACTACTCCGGTAACAGCTGCAGCTGCAGCAACAAGCGGACTGGCAAGCATTGTTCGTGCTCCCGGGCCTTGCCTTCCTTCAAAATTTCTGTTTGAAGTACTTACAGCATATTTACCTGCAGGAACTTTATCATCGTTCATTGCAAGGCATGCAGAACATCCGGGTTGACGTAAGGTGAAGCCTGCTTCTGTTAAAATATCCAGTAATCCTTCTTTTTTTATCTGTTCTTCAACAATGTGAGAGCCGGGAACCAACCAGACAGTAACATCATCTGCTTTTTTCTTTCCTTTAATAAGAGAGGTAAATGCTCTGAAGTCTTCAATACGCCCATTGGTACAGCTGCCCACAAAAACATAGTCTACCTTTTTACCAAGCATAGATTCACCTTCGTGGAAACCCATATAGCCTAATGATTTTTCGTATGTGGCAACACCTCCCTCAACCTCAGTTGCGTTAGGTATGTGGTTTGAAATGCCCATGCCCATACCTGGATTTGTTCCGTAGGTAATCATTGGTTCGATGCTGCTGCCATCAAAAGTAAATTCTTTATCGAAAACAGCGTCGGCGTCGGTCTTAAGGGTTTGCCAGTAAGCCATCGCTTTATCCCATGCGTCGCCTTTCGGTGTAAATTCTCTGCCTTGGATATAGCTAAAAGTAGTTTCGTCTGGGGCAATCATACCGCCACGTGCTCCCATTTCAATACTCAGGTTACATACGGTCATGCGGCCTTCCATACTCATTTTTTCAAAAACTTCACCGGCATATTCTACAAAATAACCGGTAGCACCTGATGTAGTGAGTTTGGAAATGATAAACAATGCAACATCTTTCGGAGTAACACCTTTGCTAAGTGATCCGGTTACATTGATACGCATTTTTTTAGGCTTAGGCTGCATAATACATTGAGAAGCCAATACCATTTCAACTTCTGATGTTCCAATACCAAAAGCAATCGCTCCAAAAGCGCCGTGAGTTGAAGTGTGTGAATCGCCGCATACTATGGTTGCACCGGGTTGTGTAATGCCATTTTCAGGCCCTACAACGTGTACAATGCCATTTTTTTGGTGGCCAAGCCCCCAGTGGCGAATTCCATATGCATTCGCATTTTGCTCTAATGCTTTTAACTGATTAGCCGAGAGCGGGTCGGCAACCGGTAAGTGTTGATTGATAGTTGGGGTATTATGATCTGCAGTAGCAAATGTACGTTCAGGATATAATACATTGATTCCCCTGCTTTTTAACCCTAAGAAAGCTACCGGGCTGGTAACCTCATGAATTAAATGGCGATCGATAAATAACACATCGGGACCTCCTTCAATTTTGCGTACCACATGCGAGTCCCACACCTTGTCAAATAATGTCTTGCTCATTTTTTATTTTTAGCTATTGTTTTTACTCTTCTATATAGGATTTCTATCCTTTAAATTCGCCTCCGGTTGCTTAGGAGAACGGTTTTATACAAATTTATTCAGTGCATCCAGGTATGCATTTGCAGATGCTCTGACGATATCTGTGCTGAAGCCATATCCCATATAGGACTTATCTTCATGAATAACACGCATATCTACTTTAGATACATCATCGCTTCCACCGTGAATGGAATGAATATTAAACTCTTTAATTTCTACGTGATTGCCAAGTATACTCTCTATGGCTTTAATAGTTGCACTTACCGGACCATTTCCTGATGCGGTGGCTTCGCGTTCAGTTCCTTTATAGCTTAGCTTAACTGTAGCCTGCGGATCAGCCTGATCGCCAGTAGTAACGTACAATGAATTAATTGTTACGCCATTTTTGAAGTTTGATTCTGTCTCATCGCCCATCAGTTGCAGAAGGTCGTCGTCTTTGATTTCTTTTTTCTCGTCGGCCATTACAAGGAAACGCTGATAAGTCTGGTCAAGATCAATACGATCGATTGAATAGCCCAGGCGTTCCAGGTGGTGTTTAAGCGCATGACGACCACTTCGGGCAGTGAGAATAATTTCAGACTGGTCGATACCCACATCTTCGGGGTTCATTATCTCATACGTTTCGCGGTGTTTTAATACGCCATCCTGGTGAATGCCAGAGCTATGCGCAAATGCATTCCGGCCGACGATTGCCTTGTTGGATTGGACCGGCATCCGCATCATACGGCTCACCATTCCGCTTAATGGGTATAGTTTTTTTGTATTTATATTTATTTTTTCGTGGTATCCGAGCGATTTATGTGTGTTCAGAATCATAACCACTTCTTCCAATGATGTATTGCCGGCACGTTCACCAATGCCATTAATGGTACATTCTACCTGGCGAGCTCCGTTTTGCAGTCCGGCAATACTGTTTGCCGTTGCCAAACCTAAATCATTGTGGCAATGAACAGAAATTATTGCCTGATCAATGTTTTTTACATTCTCTTTCAGGAATTTGATTTTAGCACCGTATTGTTCGGGCAGGCAATATCCGTTTGTGTCGGGAATATTAACTACTGTTGCACCTGCCGCAATTACTGCTTCGATCATTTGAGCCAGATATACATTATCTGCTCTCCCTGCGTCTTCAGCATAGAATTCAATATCTTCAACAAACTTTTTTGCATATTTTACTGCTTCAACGGCACGTTCAAGAATAGCCTCACGGGTGCTGTTGAATTTGTATTGAATATGCATGTCTGAAGAGCCAATGCCTGTATGGATACGAGGGTGTTTGGCATGTTTTAATGCTTCTGCTGCACAATCTATATCTCCTTTATTTGCTCGTGTAAGTGCACAAATTATAGGATTGCGAATTACCTTTGACAGTTCAACCACGCTTTGAAAATCGCCGGGGCTTGAAATAGGGAAGCCGGCTTCAATAATATCTACGCCCAGTTCCTGAAGAGCTTCTCCAATAATTATCTTTTCGGGAGTTGTAAGCTGTGAACCTGGTACTTGTTCTCCATCACGAAGCGTGGTGTCAAAAATAAATATACGGTTAGGATCGTGTAACATGTTGTTAGTATAGTATCAAGTATTTAGTATCAAAGACTGATATGATATTTAGTTAATTAAGTAGCGGTATCAACAACTGATGTGTGACGGCCGCTACTTATATCTGTCTGATCGGTATTAATGCTTTGCCTTTCAGCTTTTACCTTTCTTATGCTTCTACAGATTGGTTCTCAGGACGTAAACTTCTTACTGTTTTACCTGCCTGCCATAGTTCGCTTTCACGAAGTTCTTTAAGTTCAGCCTCCAGTTTTACACGATAATCAGGCTGGCTGTTAAGATCTATTGAACGTTGAGATTCTTTTCCGGTTGCCACGCTTTCGTAAAGTTCTTCAAAAACCGGTTTGGTAGCATCTTTGAATTTTTTCCACCAGTCTAAAGCGCCGCGTTGGGCAGTTGTAGAGCAGTTTGCATACATCCAGTCCATGCCGTTTTCTGCTACTAATGGCATTAACGACTGAGTTAACTCCTCAACAGTTTCGTTAAATGCTTCAGAAGGAGTATGTCCTTTACTGCGTAGAACTTCGTACTGGGCAGCAAAAATTCCCTGGATACATCCCATCAATGTTCCGCGTTCTCCGGTTAAATCGCTATAAACTTCTTTTTTGAAATCAGTTTCGAATAAGTAACCACTTCCTACCGCAATGCCAAGTGCTACAACTCTTTCCCATGCTTTACCTGTTGCATCCTGGAAAATTGCAAAGCTTGAGTTAAGTCCGCGACCTTCAAGGAACATACGGCGTAATGAAGTACCAGATCCTTTTGGCGCTACTAGAAACACGTCTACATCAGCAGGAGGGATAATGCCAGTTTGCTCGTTGAATGTAATTCCGAATCCATGAGAGAAATAAAGGGCTTTACCCGGGGTAAGGTGTTTTTTTACAGTTGGCCACAATTCGATTTGGGCAGCATCACTTAACAGGTAGCAAATGATAGTTCCTCTTTCAAGAGCTTCTTCAATTTCAAAAAGAGTTTCACCTGGCACAAATCCGTCGGCAACTGCTTTATCCCATGTTTTAGAATTTTTACGCTGGCCAACTATAACATTAATACCATTGTCTTTTTGATTTAATGCCTGACCAGGGCCCTGTACACCGTAACCAATAACAGCTACTGTTTCGTTTTTTAAAACTTCCTGAGCTTTTGATAATGGAAACTCTTCGCGGGTTACTACATTTTCTTCAGTTCCGCCGAAATTTAATTTTGCCATGATTGTTTGTTTTTAGCTTTAGCTTTCTTCTATTATTGTTTTATTAATTGACTGTTAACTGTTTGATCTGCAAAGTTATTAATCCTGAACAGAAATTACATGGTAAAAATCTTATCCTGACTGTTCAGGTATTCATTTTCTATAACTTCCGGAGCTGGCTCTTTCCTTTCGAATTCCCTTAGCTTCTTATTAAAGCCTTCGCTCGCTTTTATTATTGCTACCCGGGCACTACGTACAAATTCTATTAATCCATATGGTTGCAGGGCTTCAATAAGGGCATCTGTTTCTTCTCTGTGGCCTGTTGTTTCAAATACAGTATAATCTTTTCTGATAACCACTGCACGTGCTCCATATTCGCGAAGCAATCTTTCAACACTTGCTTTTTCGGCAATTGCATCGGTTTGTACTTTGTATAAAGCAAGCTCCTGCCAGATAATATCTTCGTTGGTGTTGTAGTATACTTTTAGCACTTCAACCTGCTTTTCTATCTGCCGTGAAAGTTTTCTTACAACTTCCTCTGTTTCATGAATGACTATATTGAAACGGTGGATGCTTTCTATTTCGGAAGGAGAAGTATTCAGGCTTTCAATATTAATTTTTCTTCTCGAAAAAATAATTGCAATCCTGTTCAGCAAACCGATTTGGTTTTCGGTGTATACTGTTATGTTAAATTCCTGCTTATCATTATTCTGACTACTCATGGTAATGTTTTTTTAAAAGAAGTTTACTTAAGTCTGATTTCGCTCACGCTGCAACCCTGCGGTACCATTGGAAATACGTTGTTTTCTTTGGTTACCATTACCTCCAGAAGGTATGAGCCCTTGTGTGCAATCATTTCCTCAACTGCAGATCGAAGCTTATCGCGGGTATTTACCTTTTGACCTGGAATCTGGTAAGCTTCGGCGACTTTAACATAATCAGGGCTTGTAATATTTACAAAAGAGTATCTTTTATCGTTAAAAAGCTGCTGCCATTGTCTAACCATACCTAAAAATTGGTTGTTAAGTATAAGTATTTTAACTCCTACATTAAACTGCATGATTGTTCCCAATTCCTGGATTGTCATTTGAACTCCACCGTCACCTATTACCGCAATTACTTCTTTATCAGGCGCTCCAAATTTTGCACCAATAGCTGCCGGAAGGGAGAAGCCCATTGTGCCTAATCCGCCACTGGTTATGTTACTGCGGGTATTATTGAATTTAGCATATCTGCATGCCACCATCTGATGCTGGCCTACATCTGTTACTATGATCGCATCACCATGAGTAAGTTCATTAATTTGCTGGATAACTTCGCCCATAGTAAGCTCTTCTGATGTAGGAAAAAGTTCGTCTTTGATAACTGCTTCAACTTCGCTGTTGTAAAAGTCTTTAAACTTTTGTACCCATTCAGTATGTTTTTTTTCTTCTACCAGTTCGGTTAACAGTGGTAATGTTTCTTTACAGTCTCCCCATACAGGAACAGTTACTTTTACATTTTTATCAATTTCTGCCGGATCAATATCTAAATGAATAATTTGAGCTTGTTTCGCATATTTATCTAATCTGCCGGTTACCCGATCATCGAATCGCATTCCAATGGCAATAATTACATCAGCTTCATTGGTAAGTACGTTTGGCCCGTAATTTCCGTGCATCCCGAGCATGCCAACATTTAACGGATGATCGGTTGGAATTGCACCAACACCAAGTATTGTCCATCCCGCAGGAATTCCGCTCTTTTCAATGAATGTTTTAAATTCATTTTCAGCATTTCCTAACAGCACGCCTTGTCCCCACAGGATAAAAGGTTTTTTTGCCTTGTTAATTAATTCTGCAGCTGCAGCAATAAATTCTTTACGAACAATAGGCTTTGGCCGGTAACTCCGTATATGACTGCATTTTGTATATCCTTCAAATGTGAATTTTTGAATTTGTGCATTCTTGGTAATATCGATCAGTACCGGGCCGGGGCGTCCGCTTCGCGCTATATAAAAAGCCTTTGCCAAAATCTCAGGAATTTCAGTAGCATCTGTAATCTGGTAGTTCCATTTGGTTACAGGTGTTGTAATATTAATTACGTCAGTTTCCTGAAAAGCATCTGTTCCTAACAAATGAGCAAATACCTGCCCGGTAATACATACAAGGGGAGTGCTGTCAATTTGGGCATCGGCTAATCCGGTTACCAGATTAGTTGCACCTGGTCCGCTTGTTGCAAAAACTACACCTACCTTGCCAGAAGTTCGTGCGTATCCCTGTGCTGCATGAGTACTGCCTTGTTCATGCCTTACCAGTATATGCTGAAGCTTATCCGTGTAATCATATAATGCATCGTATATCGGCATGATAGCACCGCCCGGATAGCCAAAAATTGTTTTTACATCTTCAGCAATAAGCGCTTCTAATACTGCTTGTGAGCCGGTAAGTTCTAACACTTCCTTTTTTTCAGGAGCGGTAATTGTTCCCTGTTGAGCCGTGTCCATAATCTTTTTCTTTTTATTGTTTATGGTAGATGTTTTATTTGTTAGTTATTTAAATTAAGGCTATTGGATAGACAAGTATTATGCATCGGTAACGCAACCTTCTGCTGCCGAAGTAACTTGTTTAGCATATTTATATAATATTCCTTTTGTAACCCGTAATGTTGGTTTAGTCCATCTTGATCTTCTTTCTGCAATTACTTCTTCCGAAACTTTTAAGGTCATATTTCTGCTGATGGCATCAATCTCAATGATATCATCGTCCTGTACCAGCCCGATTAGTCCGCCGTCAAAAGCTTCAGGAGTGATATGTCCAACAACAAAACCGTGAGTACCTCCGCTAAAGCGTCCGTCGGTTATTAAAGCCACACTCTTACCTAAACCAACTCCAATAAGCGCAGAAGTAGGTTTTAGCATTTCCGGCATTCCGGGAGCGCCTTTAGGCCCAACATTTCTGATTACTATTACATCACCATGTTTTACCCGGCCACTTTGTATTCCTTCTATTAATTCAAATTCGCCATCAAAAACCCTTGCAGGACCTTCAAAACGCTCGCCTTCTTTTCCGGATATCTTTGCTACACTGCCGCCTTCTGCAAGGTTTCCGTATAATATTTGCAAATGTCCTGTTGCTTTTATAGCCTTTTCAACAGGCATAATAATTTTCTGGCTTTCAAAGTCAAGTTCTGGTACATCAGCGAGGTTTTCAGCCAGGGTTTTACCTGTACAGGTTAAACAATCGCCATGAAGCCAGCCCAGCTTTAACAGATATTTCATTACTGCCGGAATACCGCCAACCTTATGAAGGTCTTCCATCATATATCGTCCGCTTGGTTTCATATCAGCAAGTACCGGGATCCGGTTACTTACTTCCTGGAAGTCATCTTGTGTAAGGTCAACTTCCACACTTTTTGCTATTGCAATTAAGTGAAGAACGGCATTGGTTGATCCGCCCATTACCATGATTGTTATTATCGCATTTTCAAATGCTTTTTTGGTCATGATATCTTTTGGTTTGATATCTCTTTCAAGCAGTAAGCGGATAGCCTTGCCAGCTTCCAGACATTCTTCTTTTTTCTCAGCACTCAATGCAGGGTTAGACGAGGAGTAAGGTAAGCTCATTCCTAAAGCTTCTATTGCTGCAGCCATGGTATTGGCGGTGTAAATCCCTCCGCAAGCACCGGCACTGGGGCAGGAGTTTTTAATGATTTCCTTAAAATCTATTTCGTCTATTTGTCCGGCTATTTTTTTTCCAAGCGCTTCAAACGCTGATACAATGTTCAAATCTTCGCCTTTATAGTGTCCCGGAGCTATCGTTCCGCCGTAAACCATAATTGAAGGACGGTTTAAGCGCCCCATGGCCATAAGGGAGCCTGGCATATTTTTGTCGCAACCCGGCAATGCGATTAAGGCATCGTAATACTGAGCTCCGCAAACGGTCTCTATTGAATCTGCAATAACATCACGGCTCACTAATGAATAACGCATGCCTTCCGTGCCATTGCTCATACCGTCACTAACGCCGATGGTATGAAAAATTAATCCAACAAGGTTTTCATCCCAAACACCCTCTTTTACAAGTTTTGCCAGATCATTCAGGTGCATGTTGCAGGTGTTGCCATCATAACCCATGCTCACGATTCCTACCTGTGCTTTTTTCATGTCCTCGTCAGTTAAGCCAATTCCATAAAGCATGGCTTGTGCTGCCGGTTGTGTAGGGTCCTGAGTAAGGGTTTTGCTGTAACGGTTAAGTTCTTTAACTTCTGTTGATGTTTCTAATGTATCAGATGATGGCTTCATTGTTTTCTTTTCAGTATCGTTTTATAAAAAAAGCGCCTTTAAATAAAAAGGCGCTTGTATAGATTATTTTTTTATTAAGACGCCTTTGCCGGTTTTGGAAATAGCAGAATCAGAAGTATACCGACGGCATTAATCCGCTTGGTAAACGGGATGCTATCAGTAAGGTTTCTGTATCCTTTTACAAATGTCATCTTTTTGTTTTTTTGTATAGCTCAAGTTACTTACAACATTTAATTACAGCAATAGTAAGCATCAAAATTTTTAAAAAAAATTTTATTTTAATTTTATGCAGGTTTTTAGCAGAACATTCCTAAGAAGTTTAGATACGGACGAATATAATTTTGTAGTATTTATACCAAAACTAAAATCGGTTTTCGGTATAAGTTTTAGCCTTGCTAATGAATTCCAAAAATTCTGCCTGAAAAGGTAGTTGTGTAACAGATTTTTTAATATTAAGCTTTGAAAAATGGCCTATTAAAAAATGCTGTTTATGTCGATTCCTTTGATTGCTGAAAAGTACAGAAACAAAAAAAGACCGCCGGTTGGCAGTCTTTTAAAAAATATAAATAATGATTATTCTATTCCTTCTGCCAGCAGCATTATTTTATTATTAATTACTTCAATAACTCCTCCTTTAATGGTAAAGATATCTTCTCCTTTTACGCCTCTGATCGTGACTTTGCCATCTTCAAGAGTAGAAATAATAGGAGCGTGTCCTTTGAGTACTTCAAAAGAACCCTGAACGCCGGGTACGGTTACCGAGTTAACTTCTCCTTCGTAAACAGTTTTATCAGGTGTTAATATTTCTAATGTCATATGAATAAGTTGTGGGTTGCAGGTTGCAGGTTGCAAGTCCTTTAACTTACAACCTTTAACTTCAAACTCATTTATGCGTTTGCTTCGGCTAATATTTTTTTGCCTTTTTCTATGGCGTCTTCTATTGTACCTACCAGGTTGAAGGCTGCTTCGGGATATTCATCAACTTCACCATCCATGATCATGTTGAATCCTTTGATGGTGTCTTTAATATCAACAAGAACACCTTTCAATCCTGTAAACTGTTCTGCCACATGGAAAGGCTGTGACAGGAAACGCTGAACACGACGTGCCCGTGCAACTACTAATTTATCTTCTTCAGAAAGCTCATCCATACCTAAAATGGCTATGATATCCTGAAGCTCTTTGTAACGTTGAAGGATTTCTTTTACCCGTTGTGCAGTATTATAATGTTCATCACCTAAAACCATTGGGCTAAGGATACGTGAAGTAGAGTCTAAGGGATCTACTGCAGGATAAATTCCAAGCTCGGCGATTTTACGTGAAAGTACGGTTGTAGCATCTAAGTGAGCGAATGTTGTAGCTGGTGCCGGGTCAGTTAAATCGTCGGCAGGCACATAAACCGCTTGTACAGATGTAATAGAACCGCGTTTAGTAGAAGTGATACGTTCCTGCATCATACCCATCTCGGTAGCAAGTGTTGGCTGGTAACCTACTGCAGACGGCATACGTCCTAACAGAGCGGATACTTCAGAACCTGCCTGGGTGAAACGGAAGATGTTGTCGATAAAGAAAAGAATATCACGTCCTTGTCCCTGTCCATCACCATCGCGGAAATATTCAGCAATAGTTAATCCTGATAAGGCAACACGTGCACGTGCGCCGGGAGGCTCATTCATCTGCCCAAAAACGAAGGTTGCTTTTGAATCTTTCAATTCATTCTGGTCGATCTTATCCAGGTTCCATTCGCCTTTTTCCATTCCATGCATAAATTCTTCGCCGTATTTGATAATACCTGATTCAAGCATTTCGCGAAGAAGGTCATTCCCTTCACGGGTACGTTCTCCCACACCTGCAAATACTGATAAACCTGAATATGCTTTTGCAATGTTGTTGATCAATTCCTGGATCAATACCGTTTTACCAACTCCGGCTCCACCAAATAAACCGATTTTACCACCCTTTGCATAAGGCTCGAGCAAATCGATTACTTTAATACCGGTGAACAAAACTTCGGTTTCGGTCGACAAATCTTCGAAACGCGGAGGCTGATTGTGTATTGCACGTCCGTTGGATTTATCAAGAGCAGGAATACCATCAATCGGATCGCCTACTACGTTAAATACACGGCCTTTTATTCCTTCACCCACAGGCATTTTAATAGGAGCTCCTGTGTCCGCAACTTTCATTCCACGAACTAAACCATCGGTTGAGTCCATAGCTACAGCACGCACACGGTCTTCCCCTAAATGCTGTTGCACTTCGAGAACAATTGTTTGTCCGTTCCCTTTTTCGATCTCTAAAGCATCGTAAATTTTTGGCAAGTGCGCTTCATCTGCGAAGCTTACGTCAACTACCGGACCGATGATCTGCGCTATTTTTCCAATGTTTGGCATATAGTTTTGGTAAAATTTTTAAAAATCAACTAATTATGAGCTTTTAAAGCCCTGATTTTTTGGTCTGCAAAAATACGTTTAAAAAATGAAAACTTAAATATTGCCTGAAAGATTTTTATTATAGTTTTCAGAATGTTCTGCAACGGGCAAAACTGAAAAGGTTTGCTACTGTTATACCTGCATCAACTGGATATTTATGAATACTTCAATTATTGCACGTTTTAAGTTTACCGGTTTTCGTTTTATTACTTTTTTGCTGGCATTCTGTGTTGCTTTCCCTGCTTTTTCACAGGAAAGTGCCGGCAATAGTAATGGGGCCGATGGTTTTAGCCCACGGGAAACTTATCCCTGGTACTCCCAGCCGTGGGTATGGGCCCTGATAGCTGCGGCTATAATTTTGGTAATTGCTTATTCTGCCTATAACGGAAAAAAGGGCAAATCTAAAATGGAATCAGATTCTGAAGAGGGAACGGTGCATAGCTGATTACTGCTTTTTCATAATTAAATATCCTTTGTTCAGTAGGGTAACTTCCTTGCCGTCGATTAAGCGATGTGTATAAATAAGGTAATAGTACACTCCGTCTACTAAAGTGGTATTTGTATTTGTTAACAATCCGGTGTTTGCATAACCTCTGAATACCCTGTCTGTTTCATTATACCCCTTCATCCTGAAAACTTCATTACCCTGTCGGTTATATATTATCACTTCGTTGGAATTAAAGGATAAAATATTCTCAATATAGAAGAAGTCTTTTATCCCGTCGTCATTAGGGGATACAAGGGGATCTGGTTTTATGTCCGGATTTTCCGGAACTGGTTTTTCAATAGCCGTGCTGTCTAAAACTCCATCCTGAATGTTAACTTTTGCCTCTTTTCCTATTTTTACCCGTTCGTTGGAAACAGTTGCAATGGTAATATTAATCGTTTCATCTCCTTCTTTTGCGGCATCGGTTAACGCGTGTATAGTTACTTTATCAGTGGAAGATAAAGATCCTTTCGGTATGATAATGGTTTGATATTGATCCCGTAACAGATAGTCTTGCTTTAGACTGGCGGTACCCTCATAGTCCAGAAGAATGGTAACATCTTCAGGAAAAGGCCTTACAAGAGAAGCAGTCACTGAAATCTTTTTTCCTTCTGTAACATTACTGAATTCGGGTGTTAAATTAACAATAGTAGTAGGCAGTACGTTGATTGTTATCCGGGCGATGTCACAAGCTCCTGAAGCGTCGCAAGCCTGATAGGTAAAATTATCTAAACCTACGTAGCCGGAGTTTGGAGTATAAGCGAGCTTCCCGGTGGTACTGATTGAAGCCGCTCCATTAGCAGGCTCTGTTAGTTTGGTGAACATCAGTTTATCTCCATCGGGGTCTGAATCATTGGAACAGCCGCACTCGCCGCTTAGTTTCGTGTCTTGTTCCATGTAAAACTCATCATCGTTTGCTACAGGAATATCATTGACGGGGGCAATGGTAATAGTAACGGTAGCATCGGCAGCAGCATAATCGGTACCATCCTGTCCGTTCCAGTTAAAGGAAGCCGAGCCGTTCCAGTCAGGATTGGGAATAAATGACAGCTGCGAAATAGCAGAGGACAAGATTTCCAGACCACTGGTAACAGGCGCTCCGTTAAGCATGAGGGTACCGTTAGCCGGGAGGG
>NZ_JBKOPS010000011.1:0-109651 GCF_047272945.1 Rubrilithobacter danxiaensis | reverse complement strand
AGAAGTAATTAGTTCTGTTTTTGAGATAGGCGGGATTTCTTCTAATATAGAAATTTCTCAGAAAGAAAAACAAAGGGTTTTTGAAAATGAACTAGTTCATTTAAAAGCTGATTTTGAAATATTTAAAAAACTTCACAATTATGAATCATCTAGGTCTCATCACCTTTTGAATAAAACGTTAATTTTTCTCGGCTACAGAAGGAGTTAATCAATTAGAAAATGAAGGTTGGTGTTATTGTAGAAAGATTTCCTAATATCTCCGAAACGTTTATTTTAAATCACATAACAGGATTAATTGATGCCGGCATTGAAGTGAAAATTTTTTCAGTTTATAATCCTAAGCCAACAACTATTCACCACAATTACTTCAAATATAACCTGAAGGACAATTGTGTTTATGATGAACGCCCTTCTGGGAATATTATAAAGAGGTCTTTTGCATATCTATTTATCGCTGTAAAAGTATTATTTAATCAGCCGAAACTATTTTTGAGGCTCCTTTTTTTAAAAGATCTAGTATTTAAGAAGGAATATCTTCCGGTAATTTTAAACAGAAGATATTTTAAAGATATTGATGTCATTCATGCTCATTTTGGTCCAATTGGTAACCGTTGCCTGAATCTTAAAAAATTAGGGGTAATAGGAGCTCATGTTCCTCTTGTTTGTTCTTTTCACGGTTATGATATTGATCATCGACCATTCAGGACTCCACACTTTTATGATAATCTTTTTGTAAGAGCTTCTTGTATAATTGCCAATACTAATTATACAAAAAGTAGATTAATACAATTAGGGTGTAATGAAGATAAGATCGAAACTGTAAGTGTTGGTTTATATACTTCATGTTTTAAACCCCTAACAAATAAAAAGGCTGAAGGACAAATAGTAGTTACTACTGTTGCCCGACTAATTGAAGTTAAAGGTATTGAGTATTCTATTCTAGCAATTAATGAGTTAGTGAAAAAAGGAACAACCCATGTTTTATATAGTATAATAGGGGATGGGCCGTTAAAAGGATCGTTACAAGAGTTAGTAAAGAAACTTCAATTAGGCAATTATGTCACTTTTTTAGGTTCAATGTCACAAGATTCTGTTATCAATCAACTAAATATTTCAGACCTATTCTTGTTAACCGGGATAATTACAGAAGAAGGAAGACAGGAAACGCAAGGCTTGGTAATCCAGGAAGCTCAGGCAATGAAGTTGCCCGTAATTGTCTCCCGCACAGGTGGAGTGCCGGAAGGCGTACTTGACGAACGTACAGGATTTGTTGTAGAACCAAAGGATTTTGTAGCAATTGCAGAAAAATTAGAGTTGCTTGTGAAAGATCAGGATTTGAGGACCTCCATGGGTGAAAACGGGCGTAAGTTTGTTAAAGGCAAATATGAAAACCGATTAATCACAGGCTCGCTTTTAAAAGTATACGAAAGAACATTAGTAATTAATCGATTGCATTCAATATGAATAAGAACAGATCTATAGCATTTACTCTTTTTGAAGGCGATTATGAATATGGAGTAGGTGTTTGGATTAACTCTCTCATTGATAACGCATTTGTCGGAAGAATTGTTGTAGGATATCGTAACGCTCTCCCATTTTGGATAAATCAATTGGAGAAGAATGAGGACAATTATTACTCAATAAAGCGTTTTTCAGAGATACAACTAGAGTTTAGAAGAATTGATTTTAACCATCACCTACGTTATTATAAACCCTTTCTTTTTGAGGAATTATTAGAAGAGTATCCTGATGCTAATATCTATTATTTTGATCCGGATATAACAGTAATTGGAGACTGGCAGTTTTTTGAAGAATGGATAGAGTATGGAGTATGTTTGTGTTTAGATGACTGCTATAGTATAATGCCGTTTTCGCATCCTCATAAACAGAAATGGCTTAAACTTTTCCCTGTTAACCCTGAAAACATTAATTACAGGTATGATTACTATATTAATAGTGGATTTGTTGGAGCTAACAAAAATCATGAATCTTTAATAAAAGAATGGAAAAAATTTATTCTTCATTTAATAAGCCATAGTCATAACCTAAAGAAATTTGGGCCAACACAAGGACGGTTTAAAAAAAGTATAAGATTAGAGGATATAGGGGGCGACCAGGATATTCTTAATGCTGTCCTATGTGCTAATAAGACAGAGGTTAGTTTGATAGGAAGGGAAGGAATGGGATTTATCCCTGGCGAATACCTAATGATGCACAACACAGGAATTAAAACTTGGAGGAAGAATTTCTTAAAAGAGTTCATTAGAAAAGGGATAAGAGTTTCAAGCAGTGATAAATCATATTTACATTATTCTTTTTGTCCTATCAATATTTATCCTAATAGGTGGACCTTCAGAAGCAAAAACCTTAATAAAAATCTAACTCTTCTCTTGCAAAGAGTTTTTTAAAACGTCATCGTGATTCTTTCCATTTGTGTTCCAACTTATAACCGCCCTGACTACTTAATAGAGGTAATTAAATCCTGTTTTTCTGTAACAGAAGTGCCTTGTGAAATTTTAATAGGTGATGACTCTCAGCTTGATAATGCAAAAGTGGTAAATGAAATAGAATATCCAGCTAATTTTGTAGTTCATTACTTCCATCATAAAACTCCTTTAAAGCAAAACAAAAATGTTGACTTTCTATTGCAACGGGTAAAGGGGAAATACTGCGTGTTAATGCATGATGATGATGGTTTTAATAATTCAGGATTGTTAAATTTACTTGAAAAAGCGAAAGAATTGCCACCTAATATAGTTGTTTTTGGAAAACAAATACTTATTGATGAAAACGGAAAGATAGACTTAGCATCAAGTAACGCTGCGAATAAGGATTATTGTAGGAGTGAAGAGTATGCCGGTTTACAGGAAGATAGTACTATAACAGCAATAAATCAGAGCTGTCCCAGTAATGGTTTTATATTTCCCGGATATCTTGCAAAAAGAATTGGCTATAGAAGTTCCGAAATAGTTGGCAATGCCTGTGATTTTGATTTTGTGTTAAGATTGGCATTAGAAGAAGAGTGCGGATTCTATTTTATTAATGAATTCGTCTCTTTTTATAGAATGGGCCATAGTGCTGTTTCAACAAACACCAACTCTGCTTTATATTTTTGGAAAATTATTCAGGAGTACAGGCTGGATGAAACTTATCCGGATATTATTTCACAAAAGTATTTAAATCAATTAAATAAATGGATCGGGACCGCCTACCGATTTAGAGATCTCCCGCTATATAAATATTTGTTTTATCATAAAAACTATCCTTTTCTAAGGCGATTTTCTTTACGGGGAATATTAGATTTTTTTAGGTTTTTAAACCTTATAATTAAGTAGGATAAGTGCAGATTTTAATTATTACAAAAAATTATCCCCCCACCGTTGATGGAGTAGGAGATTATTCATTTCAATTGCAAAAAGCACTAAGAACATGCAATAACACGTTTGAATTTTATATTGCAACAAGTAAAAGTAAAGAGTGTACGGAGCTCGAGGGTAAATTCTTCTATTTTCAGCACTGGAATAAGAATGAATTTAAACTATTGAAAAACTTTATTAAAGAAAAATCAATTTCGGTTGTTCTCGTGCAGTATGTTCCTTATTCATACCATAAGTTAGGTGTGCCTTTTAAACTCGTTTCTTTAATAAGTGATCTGGGCTTAAATTTAATAACCGTTTTTCATGAAGTAAGGATAAAGCTAATTCCATGGAGAAAAAATTTTATTATTGGTTTGGGTCAATTACTTTGTGCTAGAGTACTGTATAATAGATCAAAGTATATTATTACCAGTAATTTTCACTATAAAAAGCTTATTAGTGACAAAGACAGTTACAATAAAATCAGAGTGATTCCTGTTGGAAGTAATTTAAGTTCGGATGAAAAAAATAGAATAATAAAATCAGAAGCTTCTAAATCGAAATTTGTAATAACTTCATTCGGCCAGAGTATTCGCTGCTGGAGAACTATTTTGAATGCATCCTCCAAGTTATTAAATGATATACCCTCCTTACAAGTTTTGCTAATTGGAGCCTTGCCTGAAGATGATAAAAGATGGATAAATGCCGAGGCGAAGAAGTTAAATATAGATCATATAGTAAAAGTAACAGGTAAAATAAGTGCAATCTCGGTACATCAGTTGTTAAAAGAATGTGATTTGTATTTAATGCTTGAAAACTTTAGCTATAATAATTGGACAGGTACCAGTTTTCGGAGTGGTAGTTTGGCAGCTGCGTTAGAAGCACATTTGCCTGTAATAGGAAATGAAGGGGAATTAACTAATCCTGGAATACAAAATTGTGAAGGGATTATACTTCTTAAAACCACTACCGTCGATTCCCTTGTTGATGCTATTTTAAACTTTTATTGTTTAAGCGACCAGCAAAAGAAAGAGCGGAAAAAATCAATAGAAAGCTTGTTCAAAACTGAAATAAGCTGGAATGCAATTGCAAAATCCTATTTAGAAGTCATCAGTTCTGCAGTATCATGCTAGACAAGCAGAAACAAAACCAATATATTATCCTCTTTGTCTTCCTTTTTAGTCTTCTTAGCGGTGCTTTAAGGAAGTGGATTATTGACAATAGTATTATTAATCAAATAATCACAATAGGTCAGGTGGTTGTTATTTACGCGTTTTTATTAATACGGCCACTTGAGAAAAATCGTTTTTTGAATAAAGAGTTTACGGGTTTGTTTGGTATCTATTTTTTTTATCTCTGCATATCAACCGCGAATCCACTCTCTCCTACAATATACCATGGACTTGCAGGTATTATTATTCACCTGGCTTTCTGGCTTGTGTTATTTATTTACATCTCGAATCGCGAGGCCTTCAACCATAAGATCTTTTTCAAATTTGTTTTTATTCTAATTATTGCTGAAAGTATTCTTGCAATTATCCAGTATAAACTTCCAGCAGGGAGTTACCTGAATAGGTATGCAACAGAAGAAGCATCTACTGCTACTACGAATGTTGCTGCAGTCGGAAATGCAATTCGTGTTACTGGCTCATTTAGTTATTTGTCTGGGTTTACAGGATTTATGCTGTTTTTTCAGTTATTTACTTTTGCATTATTATATTCAATGAAAAGGCCCTATGTTCCATTTATAATTTTAAGTGTACTTGGGTTGGTACTTTCTTTCATAAGTGGATCAAGGGCTGCAGTTTTTCTTTATATAATTCTTTATACATCCTTTCTCGTGTTTCAAGTTTCATATAATCAAATAAAAAGAATCGTTCCTCCAATTTTAATCAGTACTCTTCTGTTGGTTCTATTAAATATTGGTTTAGGTGATCCCTTGAAATTTAGCGATTTTATAGTAGAAGCGTACACTAATTTTTCTACAAGAGTGGAGACTAGTGGCACAGAGAGCGATGGAAGAATATGGGGGCCTGTTACTATAATCTTTTCTAATAATTTCCCAAACTGGTTTTGGGGAAACGGTTTGGGAATTGGTTACCAGGGAGTCAATAGTATTTTTGGAACCTCGAGAATTGCATTGAAATATGGAACTGAAGATGAAATAAGAAGGACTATTATTGAAGGAGGATATATATTATTGTTTTTCAAACTGATCTTAATATATTTTGCAGTTAACTACTTGTCTTTAAACAAAATATTTTCTGCAATTATGCTCATATTCATTTTTATTTATGTGCCTTTAAGTTCTAATGCATATAATGCCATATTTCTGCTATTAGGATTAATATATTTAGATAAAGCAATTTATCAATCAAGAGTAATAAAATTACCACTTGTTAACTAACCGAAGCCTTTTGATTAATTTCTTACGTTGGTTCTCAGCAATGCTGGTTCTTATAAGCCATATACGTTCTGTTTTATTTGAAGATTATCAGCAATTGAATTCGCAATCCTATTTTCTGAAATTCTTTTATTTTATAACTAGCCTGGGACATGAAGCTGTTATAGTTTTTTTTGTAATAAGCGGCTATTTAGTAGGAGGAGGAATTGTGAGGAAAATACAGGCATCATCATTTCAGTTAACTGATTATGCCCTTAAAAGATTTAGCCGATTATATGTGGTATTACCTGTGGCTCTTTTATTAACTTTCGTATTTGATGCTTTTGGAGCATACATAAGTGCTTCTAAAATATATGAACAGAATACTTATATCTCTTCTTTGGGATATAACATCGTGCAACGATTAAGTTTTGAACATTTTGCAAGTTCTTTTTTTATGTTGCAAAACATTGTTAAGCCTCCCTTCGGAAGTAATGGGCCTCTTTGGAGTTTATCCTATGAATTTTGGTATTATGTTATTGCAGGTATTACCGGTGCATTTTTATCCAGAATTAATGATAAGAGATTTTTTTCTGCAGTACTTCTTTCCTTTTTAATGATTGCCTTAATATCATTTTTGCCTTTAGTTATTCTGAAATATTTTTCAATATGGATGTTAGGGGTGATGATTGTTGTCTTAAATTATAGAGTTCAATCGTTAAGGTTATTTTATACTTTTTGCGTTTGTCTAGTCCTTTATGTTTTGATTCTTAAGTATGGAGTCCTTCCAAATTTTTTCACTCAATTTTATAAGGATTTCACACTAGGCGGGTTAATTGCATTAACACTGGCCTCTATTGTGGATAAAAAAGAACAGCAGTATGGCATCCATTATCTGTTATCCTCGTTTTCGTATACTTTGTATTTAATTCATTTTCCTTTTATGTTATTTATTCTTGCTCTTTTATTTGAGTATATAGGATTTGGAATCAAAGAAATACCATCGGTGAGAACTTTTTCTTGTTTTTTTATTCTGACCATATTATTAATGTTTACCAGCTTCTTTTTAGCACAATATACTGAGTTGAAAACCCATTTGATTAGGAAGAAAATATTGAGATATCTGAGGCAAATCAGGATGTTCTCAGGGAATTTAACAACTTTAAAGCATAAATAATTAAGAGCAAACTCTGGATAATAATAAAACATGGGACAAAAATATGTTCCGAAGAAAAGCTATCATTATACATCCCGGCACCCAGCATGCTTTTCGACTTGCTAATGGATTAACTAAATCGGAAAGATATTCGAGGGTTTCCCTGTTTACCTGGCTAACACTTCCGGGTCACTATCGTTTGGGTAAGGTAAAGCAATTCAAAAAGCGGGTGAAGAATATTGATAAGGGTGTTGCCGTATATAATTTCCCTTTTTTTGAAGCCTTCATGCTGCTTCATAAAAAGATATTGATCTTGTTGGGTAAGCAGAATAACAACCCGTACTACTTCTGGTACCGGATATTTAACTGGTTCATGCTCCCTTATATTTATTTTAACAGGAGGGGGCTTACTCTGGTGCTATTCGAAACAGCCGGCTGGCCTCTCAGCTATTTCGCAAAGAGATGGGGCATTACTGTGATAATGGATTTTCCTTCGATAAGCCACGAGAAAGCGATGGAGCTGGGAATAAAGGAAACAGCATTAGGTATCCGGATTAAAGAAAAGGAAAGGCAATACATTGATTTTGCACTTTTCTGTTCGTCTTTTGCAGCACAAACGTATCGCAACAGAACATCTGCAAAAAAAGATTTCGTCTTGCCGGTCGGAGCAGATGTTCAGATAGTTAACGTAAATCCTCAAAAGCAGGAAGACAATTGCTTACGACTGGCTTGCATTGCCAACATGGAGTTCCGAAAAGGAATAGACATTCTGTTGCTTGCTTTTTCTAAAATAAAGTTTGATAAAGAATTACATCTGATCGGAAAAATCAATAAACAATGGGTACTGGAGTTTTGCCGTCAGAATTCTATTGATACAAGTCATATTATATTCAGCGGTTCTTTATCGCAGGGAGATTTGAACAGCTACCTGATTGCCAAACAAATCGATTTGCATGTACTTCCCAGTAGGTTTGATTCATTCGGTATGGTTGTTCCTGAAACCATGATACTGGGTATCCCTAATATCCTGTCTCCTTTTGTAGGTGCCGGAGAATTAATAGAAAAGGATCAGGATGGTTTTATTATGGACAACTTAACCCCGGAGGATCTGTTTAATAAAATTCGACAATTTAGACTGCTTTCATTCGAAGATAAGGTAAAGCTGCAAAAGAACGTAATAAACAAGTCTGCTACCATGACCTGGGATAACTATTACGGGCAAGTCGGAAATATGGTGCAGGAGGTTTTGAGTGAAAAGAGAACGGGTAATGGCCGACGAATCGCGTTCATTGTTACACATCCTACACAGTTTGAAGTGCCTTTTTTTCAATTCGTGTCAAAAACTGATAAGGTGAACAACTTATATGTTTTTTACCTGAAAGAACAAAACGAACATTTCGATTCTGAACTAAAACAGAAAATTAATTGGGGCTTTAACTTGTACGAAGGTTATGAGTTTACTATTCTGGATGTTCAGCAGAAGTTTAAGAAGTTGGAGCAACAATTAACCGAACATACATTTGACCTTGTAATTTTAAATGGGTATAAAGGTTTATATAATGGGTTGAACAAGTTTTTCAAATCGCGTAATATTCCTGTTGCCCTTCGGCTGGATTCAGTCCTGTTCAATAATAATCAATTGAGTAATACAATCAGGAGAGTACTTCTGAAGACTGTTTACAGAACTTTTGACGGTTTTTTTGCTACCGGCTCTGCATCGTCTCAATATCTCGCAGAAATGAGGATTAACGAAAACAAGATACATTATTTTTATTATTGTACAGATAATGACTTCTTTGCCGCTAACTCAGCGGATTCCGTAAAAGTTGCAGATCTTAAAGAGCGACTAGGTATCCGGGATGAAAAAGTTATATTATCAGTAGCTAAGTTTAACAAAAGGGAGAGTCCGGAAGATATTATCAGGGCTTTTGGTATTTTAGATAGGAAGGACATTACTCTTATACTTGCGGGTGATGGTGAAGAAAGAGAAGGACTGGAACAACTCGCAGGTCAATTCCCGCAATTAAAGATTGTCTTTACAGGTTATGTTCCATATACGGAACTGGCTGTCTACTATGGAATAAGTGACTTATTCGTTCATTCTGCACAAAATGAGCCCTGGGGAGTTTCTGTGCAGGAGGCGTTAGCTTCAGGATGTAAAGTGATTGCTTCAGACAGGGTAGGTGCAGCTTTTGATCTGGTTAGACAGGGAAGAAACGGATACATTTATCCATACGGTGATGTTGGGAAATTAGCTGCTTTTATTTCAGAATCCTTAGACATGCAAGGCGAAGTTGTAGCAAATGCAACTAATGAAGTACTAGGAACTTGGAATTATTCCGTTGCCTGGAATGAAATATTGAAAGGTGCAAGTAAATGCCAGTTAAAAAACTGAGGATACTCCACATTACCGCCTCCTACAAACCTGCTTATATTTATGGCGGCCCTATTTATTCTGTTGCGGCTTTGTGTGAAGCCCTTGTAAAAGAGGGTAATCTGGTTGATGTATACACCACTACTGCAAACGGAACACAGGAGTTGCCAGTAGCTAAAGCGACAGACGTAGATGGGGTAAATGTTTATTATTTTAAGCGGATTACAAAAGATCATACTCATTTCTCTCCTTCTCTGCTGATTCATTTATTCAGAAATGCGAAGCAGTATGAGGTTATCCATATCCATTCGTGGTGGAACCTGGTCTCTGTTTTATCTGCATTCGTGTGTGTGCTGAGAGGAGTGAAGCCGGTTTTATCTCCAAGGGGAATGTTAAGTGAATATTCGCGTCAACAAAGTAATTCCATTTTAAAGAAACTCATTCATATTATCCTTGGGAAACAATTATTGAAGCGAGTCCGGTTTCACGCCACATCAGAACAGGAAGCAGAAGAAATAAGAACAGTTTTTAAAGAAAGGGCTATACGGACCAATGTTATCTATAATTTAGTTTATTTACCTGCCTGTATTCCTGATAAACTACCATCTTCTAACGTAGTTCTTAAATTGCTTTTTCTCTCCAGGGTACATGAGAAGAAAGGTCTGGAGATGCTTTTTCAGGCTATTGCAAGTTTAGAGTTTCCTTTCAGTCTGACCATAGTAGGTGAAGGAGAGAAAGATTACCTGGAGTTACTAAAGGAAAAAGTGAAAAATTTAAAAATAAGTAATTGTATCACCTGGTTGGATCCGGTTTATGGGAGTAAAAAGTTTGATTTGTACTCTCAATTTGATTTGTTTGTCCTACCTTCCTATAACGAAAACTTTGCAAATGTGGTAATAGAATCACTATCCGTAGGTACTCCCGTTTTGATATCTAAAAATGTCGGCCTGTCAGCTTTTGTCAAAAGCAATAAGCTGGGAGAGGTGTTTGACGGCAGTCAAGAGGATTTGCAGTTGAAAATCAGGAAAATGATGAATGATATTGCTGATTTTAACCCGGAAAGAATTCGGAATACCATTCTGAATGACTTTGATTCCGGAAAACAGGTTAACAATTATTTAGACCTCTATAATTCCTGATGTGTATCTATTAGGTAGCTACTTTGTTAAATAATAAAGCTATAGTTTGTAAATTTGTTTTCATGAGAGAGGCTATAACAGACAAAGTTTCATTGTTGAAAAAGCTATCTATGAACAAAGATAGAATTAAAGCTTTTGGAGTAAAGCAGTTAAGCCTCTTCGGGTCTTTTGCTGCGGGCAATCAAAAAAGTAGCAGCGATGTTGATTTATTAGTGGAGTTTGAACAGGGTAAAAAGACCTACGATAACTTTATTGAATTGTCTTTTTACCTTGAAGAAATGCTTAACAGAAGGGTTGAACTTATTACAATTCAGTCGCTGAGCCGGCGTATTGCGCCTCACATTTTAAAACAAGCGGAAAATGTTCCCCTCTGACCTCGAGTTACTGTACCACATTCTTGATGAAATAGATTTTATTCTCGAAAACTATGCAGCTAAACATTACACCGAAATCGAGAACGATCCGCTTTTATCACGAGCAGTGATTAGAAGCCTGGAAATAATAGGCGAAGCATCAAAGAAAATAAGTCCCGAACTTAAAAACACTTATCCTACTATTGAATGGAGAAAAATAGCAGGAACGAGAGATCGGTTAATTCATAATTATTTCGGAATTGATTATGATATTGTGATAGATATTATACAAAGCAAACTGCCGGACCTTAAATTCTTTATTAAAGAAATTATTGTTCGATACCAAAGCAAAGACAGTGCACGTGAAAGTTGAGAATTTATCCATCATCATCCTAACTTTCAACGAAGAATCCAATATCCGGGACTGCCTCCAAAGTCTCAATGGGTTAAACGTTCCTGTTTTAATTGTTGATTCCGGTTCTACCGATCGGACTTTAACGATTGCACAGGAATACACCTCTGCTATTTTTACGCATCCCTTCGAGAATTACGGGGCGCAACGCAACTGGGCGATAAATAATCTTCCCATTCAAACCGAATGGATGCTGCAGATGGATGCAGACCATCGTTTAAGCGAGGAACTCAAAAATGAAATCGCTACGCTTTTCACGAAGGGGATTCCGGAGGATATTAACGGATTTTTAATCAGCCGTCGTACAATCTTCATGGGAAAATGGATGAAATACGGAGGACATTATCCTACCTATCATGCTACCTTATTCAAAAAAGGATATGGACATTGCGAGGAAAAGCTATATGACCAGCATTTTGTGGTTGAGGGCAAGACTGTAAAATTGGAAGGCGACATGATCGACGTGCTGACGGATTCCCTCTCCAGCTTTACATCAAGGCATAACCGTTGGTCAACTTTGGAAGCTGAGGATCAGTTTTATCGTTACTCGCAAAATAAAAAAGGATTGATTAAGGGAAAGATCGGAGGTGATGCTATTGAACAAAGACGGTTTATAAAATCAGTTTATGAACGTTTCCCCCTGTTTGTCCGTCCTTTCATCTATTTTTTTATCCGTTATTTTTTAAAACTCGGCTTTTTAGACGGCATGAGGGGTTTAATATTTCATTTTTTGCAGGGCTTCTGGTTCCGCTTTTTAATAGACGCTAAAATTTATGAATTAAAAAAAGCGAAGATACCTTTCCACTCCGCTCAGGTTGACAGGAAAGATGAGGATATAAAGGAATAGCATAGTATTCTGAACCTATTTCACTAGCTTGATCTATTTATCTTAACCTCAATTTCGATCACCTACAACCCATAACTTACAACTCGCTACCAAATACTAGTTACTCACTACTAATTACTTGCTACTAACTACCAACTACTCAAATGTACATATTAGGAATTAACGCTTATCACGGCGATGCTTCAGCCTGCATTTATAAAGACGATCAGTTAATTGCCGCTTCAGAAGAAGAACGTTTCAGGAGGATTAAGCACTGGGCCGGGTTCCCCACTCAGGCTATTGAATTTTGTCTGAAGGAAGCTGCGGTTAGTATTACGGATGTAGATTATATTGCTATTTCCCGTGATCCGAAAGCCAATTTCGGAAAGAAGGTCTTTACAGCGATAAAAAATCGTTTAAGTTTCAGCAACGTAATCAACCGGGTAAAAAATCTGAAAAAAGCCGCTTCGGTTGAGGATGAGATATGCAGTTACTTTAAAATTGAAAAAAAGGACTTAAAGGCTCAGATTATAAATGTGGAGCATCATCGCAGTCATCTGGCCAGCGCCTTTTTTGCTTCTCCGTATGAAGATGCCGCCCTTCTTTCAATTGATGGCTTCGGCGATTTTACTTCTACCATGACCGGAATAGGTAGTGGAAATCAGATTGAAGTACTGGATACGGTATCCTACCCGCATTCCTTAGGTGTGTTTTATACCACTTTTACGCAATTTCTTGGTTTTCCGCATTACGGCGATGAGTATAAAGTAATGGGGCTTGCACCCTACGGGGAACCCCGTTATGCAGAGCAGTTAAGGGATGTGGTTCATTTACTGGATAATGGACTGTTTGAGTTAAACCTTGATTATTTCAATCATCCACAGCAGGGGGTACAAATGGTTTGGGAGGGAGGAGTTCCTCACATGGAAAGCCTTTTCAGTGATTACCTGGTTGAGAAATTTGGTCAACCGCGATCTTATGATCAGCCGCTTGATCAGCATCATAAAGATATGGCTACTTCAGTACAACGGGTTTGCGAAGAAACGATTTTTCATATTCTCAATCACCTGCAGAAAAAAACCGGGTATAAAAAAGTGTGTATTGCGGGCGGGGTGGCGCAAAACTCAGTAGCTAACGGAAAAATTTTAGCAAACACCGGATTTGAAGAACTATATATTCCACCGGCTGGGCACGATGCGGGCACATCTATCGGAGCTGCTTTATGGGTATATAACCAGGTACTAAAGAACCCGCGAATAGAGCCTATGCTGCATGGCTACCTAGGAAGCAAATTTGAAAATTCAGAGATAGAAGCTTTTTTAAATGAACAGAATATACATTTCGAAAAGCTATCGGGCGCAGCCTTGTTCGACCGGGTAAGTGAGTGCCTGCTGGATTCGGGTGTGGTCGGATGGTTCCAGGGGAGGGCAGAATTTGGTCCGCGGGCACTGGGGCACCGTTCCATCATCGCCGATCCCAGAAGACAAGACGCAAAAGAGATTTTGAATGCTAAAATAAAAAGAAGGGAATCTTTTCGCCCATTTGCTCCGTCTATTTTAAAGGAGCATGTTTCAAATTACTTTGAACGCACTGATAATGTTCCTTTTATGGAAAAGGTTTACAGGATACGCAAAGAAAAACATGCCGATATTCCCGCCGTTACCCATGTAGATGGAACAGGACGCTTACAAACAGTAGATAAAGACGTGGAACCTAAATATTACGGACTTATTGAATCTTTTTATAAAAAGACCGGCGTGCCCGTTCTTTTGAATACGTCTTTTAACGAGAATGAACCTATTGTGAACACTCCCTACGAAGCATTGCAATGTTTTTTAAGAACAAAAATGGATATGCTGGTGATGGAAGATATAGTGATCTCAAGGAAAAATTTTAATAGTGCGGATTAAAATTTCTTAGAACCTTTTGCTTGATTTGTTGAAATGTGTAAAAAATGTTTATAACTTTACACATAGGTTAATTAAATTTCACACTATGTGATATTTCCCTCCTGCTATTTACTTAAATTTAATACGTAAGATTTCGTAAATACAGAAGACAAGAATTTCTAAAAATGAAAGCTCTCAAAATTTTACTAACCAGCCTTTCTTTGTTTGTGTTGCCTTATATAACACTTGCGCAGCAATGGAAATCTCTGGGTCCGATAGAGGATCAGATGCCTTCTTCGGTTCATGCAGCTGCGTGGACTTCGGTAGCAACTGATGTAAGTGGAACACCTTATATTTTTTATCAGGACGGAGAAAGCAATAAGAAGGCAACAGTAAAAAAATATAATGAAGCGGATAAAAAATGGGAAACCGTAGGATCAACCGGATTTAGTAAAGGATCGGTGAGTTATACTTCTATTGCTGTTAATAACAGTAACGGAGTTTTTATTGCATATCGCGATGAAGGGAATGCCAATAAAGCTGCAGTAAAACGCTTTAATGCGGTAACATCAAAGTGGGAAGCTGTAGGTGCTGAAAACGTTTCAACAGGAGCTGCTTCTTTTGTTTCCATTGCCGTTGATAGGGATAACATACTTTATTTACTGTACCAGGATGAAGCAAACGGAAATAAACCGGTTGTAAAGAAATTTAATAGCGAGTCCTCCCTATGGACTGATCTTGCTTCGTCAAAAATTTCAACAGGATCGGTAGCTTATCCCTCAATAACTATTGATGGAAAAGATATTTACATTGCTTTCCAGGATGTATTATATGGAAGAAAAGTAACTGTAAAGCATTTTGTGAGTACAAACGGTACATGGGAAACATTAGGGAGTGCCGGTTTTTCGCTGGGTGCTGCAGCCTATACATCTATTGCTGTAACGGCTGATCATATTCCGTATGTTGCCTATCAGGATTCTGTAAATAAAGGAAAGCTGAGTGTACAGTGTTTTGACAGGAATAAAGCTTCCTGGCAGATTGTGGGTACCCTTGGTTTTACCCCATCGCTTGCAACTTATTCCGTTATCACGTTTGATAAATCGGGAGCACCTGTAGTAGCATTCAGTGACGGCAGCAAACGTAACAGTAGCAGTATCAATCGCTTTAATAAAAATAAAAAAGGCTGGGAAACAGTAAGCACAGGTTTTTCTTCGGGTGCTGCCGCTTATATCTCTGTTGCAAAAAGTAATAAAGATGTAATTTATGTTACCTATCAGGATGGTGGCTTAGGAGACCAGGCTGTAGTGAAACAGCTGAATACAAATAACCTGCAATGGGAAGATCTTGGAGGTGAAAATGTATCTTCCGGAACCACAGCAGGCTTTATGGCTATGGCAGTGGGAGCAGATGAGTTACCTTACATTGTTTACCAGGATGAGGCAAACTTTAATAAGGCTACTGTAAGAAAATACAATAAACAAAGTGCGTCCTGGGAGATACTCGGAAATCCCGGATTATCTGATGGCTCTGCCGCTTATACTTCCATTGCTGTTGGAAGCAATAATATACCTTACGTTGTTTACCAGGACGGTGCCAGTTTTAATAAAGTAAGTGTAAAATGGTATAAAAGCAGTACCGGTACCTGGGAAGTGGCAGGAACGGAAGGGTTTTCAGCAGGAAGTGCTGATTTTACAGCAATCGCTCTTGACCAGAACAATATTCCCTTTGTGGTTTACCGGGATGCTTCCCTAAATTATAAAGCGGTTGTAAAGAAATATAACAGTTCAGCAAAAAACTGGGAAACGATTGGAGCGGAAGGTTTTTCACAAGGATCAATTGCCTATATAACTATTGCAATTAATAAGGATAATATACCTTATGTAAGTTACAGGGATGATATCAATAGTAATAGAATAACAGTTAAACGCTATAACAGTGTAACATCTTCCTGGGAAAATGTTGGAGCAACAGGTTTTTCTGCCGGCTCGGTAGCGTATACTTCTATTGCAATAGATAGTAATAATATGCCTTATGTGGTTTATCAGGATATAACCAATGGCAGTAAAGCTACTGTAAAGCGATTTAATAGTTCAAGTTCAGCCTGGGAAACGGTGGGCACTGTTGGGATAAGCTCAGCAAATGTTTCATATACTTCCATTGCTATAGATAAAGCGAACATACCATATGTTATTTACCAGGATAAAGCAAAAGCGAATAAAGCGACGGTAAAAAAGTTTAACATTAAAAATGGCCTTTGGGAAAGTATTGGAACAGAAGGATTTTCATCCTCGTCTGTTAGTTATGCTTCAATAGCCGTTAGTTCTTTGAATAAACTAACTATAGCTTATCGGAATGATAATTCAGGGTTCCCTGAGGTTCAGGAATTGAATACTAAAGGCGAGGTTTGGCTGAATTCGGGCGCTGCGGGTATCTCATCCGGGTCAGTTGCTTCGTTTACTTCTATTGCGGTTGATCAGAATAACATTCCTTACCTTGTTTACAGCGATGAAAGCAATTCAAATAAGGCAGTTGTAAAGCGCTATAATAAAACAAGGTCCTCCTGGGAAATATTGGGTGCAGGACCTTTTTCAAAAGGAGGTGCTTCTTATACATCCATCGCAGTCGCTAAAAATAATGAACCTTTTATTGTGTTTAGTGATGCAGAAAATGCAGGACGCTCCAGTGTATATAAATACAATGCTATTACCACAAATTGGGAACCGGTGGGTCTGGAAGGTTTTTCAGCAGGAGCTGCAGCTTATACACAAATTACAACCGATAAAAATAACGTTCCGTACGTAGTTTACCAGGATGAAGCGAACGGGAAAAAAATTACTGTACAACGATTTAACTCCAATACATCGACATGGGATCTGGTAGGTAGTGCGGGCTTTTCTCCGGGAATTGCCCATTCCCCCGGTATTGCGATTGATCAGGATAATAATCTTTATGTTGCCTATCAGGATGCAACGACTAAAAAAGTAACAGTTAATCGGTATAACAGCCTATCATCAGCATGGGAAGTGGTAGGGCCAGAAGGATTTTCAGACGCTGCAGCTGAATATGTTTCGATTGCTACAGATCAGAATAACGTTCTGTATGTTGTTTATAAAGATGGAGCTGCCACTGGAAAGGCTACTGTTAAACGGTTTGATGCTGCTACCTCTTCCTGGGAAACGGTAGGCAAAGCCGGATTTTCCGGTGGAACGGTATTTTATACTGCTATTGCTATTAATAAAAACAATGTTCCTTTTGTAGTTTACAGAGATGGTTCAAATACAGATAAGGCTACCGTACAGCGTTTTAAAAACGAAGCCTGGGAAACTGTAGGAGCTGAAGGCTTTTCAACAGGGGCAGCAGCTTTTACAGCTATTGCTCTGGGCTATAATGATAAGGTTTTTGCTGCCTGCCAGGATGCGGGCGCCGGAAAACAGGCAATGGTATTTGAATTGAATGAGCAAAGTGTAGCCTGGGATGATTTTGGTGATGGAAAAGTATCTGGAGGTGCTTTAGCTTCCTGGGTTACTGCTGCAATTGATAAAAATAGCGATCCGATTGTTATATACAGGGACGACAGAAATAAAGGTATTGCCGGTGTAACAAAATACGATCCACAGAACAAGACCTGGAAAGGGTTTAGTACTGCTGGTTTAACCGAAAGCAGTGTAACGTTTACAGGTGTCGCCACAGATAAGAATAATATACCATACATCATTTATCGCGATGAAAACACCCGGAATAAAGCGATTGTGAAAAGGTATAACGATGCAGCCTCCTCCTGGGAAACACTTGGAAACCAGGGACCAAGTGAAGGGCCTGCCGCTTATACATCTATTGCAATAGATGGAAATAATATTGTTTATGCGGCTTTTCAGGACAGTACCGATGCCTGGAAAGCCGTTGTAAAACGATTTAACGTCTCAAAATCAACCTGGGAACTCGTGGGCAAGGAAGTGTCGGATGCAGGAGCTTCCTTTATCAGCTTAAGGATTGATAAAAATAATGTGCCCTATGTAGCTTTTCAGGACAGCCTTAATCAGGGCCGGATAACAGTAAAATGCTTGTCCGGAACAAACTGGAAAGTATTGGGAGAAGGCATTTCTAAAGGATTGACACGTTATTCGTCTTTGGAATTTGATAATAATAATACCCCCTGGATCGCTTACCAGGATATTGCGAATAATGGTAAAGCTACAGTTCAGCGTTATAATGCCGCTACTAAGAAATGGGAAACAGTAGGACTTCCAAGTTTTTCCTTTGGTGCTGCCTTTTATTCAAGTCTTGCATTCGACCAGACTAACACTCCGTACATTGTTTACAGAGATGATGCAAATGCAAACCGTGCCAGCGTACAACGGTATAATAATACTAAAGTGCTTTGGGAAGCAGTTGGCCAGACTGGTTTTTCTGTAGATGAAGCAAATTATACCAACATTATTTCTTCGGATAATAAACTGTTTGTAGTGTATGCCGATAACGGAATCGGAAAGCAGGTAACCGTAAAAAAATTAAACCAGCAAAGCCTTAACTGGGAAGTGATGGGAGTTAACGGACAATCGGAAGGTTATCCGTCTTCTTTCAGCTCGGTAACAGCAGGAACAGACGGAATCCCTTATATCGCTTTTGCGGATGGTTCAAGGGAGAATAAGGTAACGGTAAAGAAGTACAATGCACAGTCAACTGCTTGGGAAGTACTGGAAGCTTCAGGACTTTCTGCAGGTCCTGCCAAAGAGGTCTCTATAGCTATAAGTTCTGATAATACACCTTATATTGTATATGAAGATGAAAGCCTGGGAGATAAAGCGGTATCTAAACGTTTTAATCCCCAAACGTGGAAATGGGAAGATCTGGGAGTAACTATTTCCACGTCTTCAGCCAGCGCTGTATCCATAGCTGCTGATAAAAACAACAATACTCCATATATTATTTATCGTGACGGAGCGGCTGGTGGAAAAGCTACAGTACGACGTTTTAATAGTTTAAAATCAGATTGGGAAAATGTAGGAAAAGCAGGATTTTCTGAAGGCAGGGTAAATTATACAGATCTGATTATAGGCGCAGATAATTCCCTTTTTATTGCTTACCAGGATGAAGCCAATGGGAATAAAGCTACCGTTCAGACGTTCGATTCGGAAAGCGGCCAGTGGCAAACATTGGGTAAGGCAGGTGTATCCATGGGAATTGCATATTATACAGCGATTGCTGTAGGAACAGATAATACCCCTTATATTTTTTACCGCGATGAGGCAAATGGAGGAAAAGCTACCGTTCAATATTTTGATAAGAGTACTTCCAGCTGGAAGTTATTAGGGACAGTCGGATTTACTCCTGCAGCCATTGCTTATGCGGATATTCAGGTAGATAAAAATAATATTCCCTATATTACTTATCGTGATACACGGCAGGATAACCAGGCAGTAGTTAAACGTTATAACCGGGAAACAAATGAATGGGAAACAGTAGGGCAGGAAAGATTATCCCGAGGTAATTCAAGTTTTAATACCATTGCCCTTACAGACGAGGGAAGAGCTTACGTAGCATTTCAGGATGCGGGAGAGGCAAACCAGGTTGTTGTAAAAGAGTTAAACTCTAATATTCCGGGATGGCAAATATTAGGCTCCAGTGGTATTTCATCAGGAACTTCGGCTAACAATGTTGCGCTCGCTGTAAATTCGGATTCGACCCCATATATCGCTTTCTCTGAAGGGAATAATGGGAATAAGCTGACAGTGAAAAAGTATAACGGTGTCAACCGTGCCTGGGAAACAGTAGGGAGGGTAGGTATTACCAATGGTGCTGCCAATTATATATCTCTTGCTATATGCAGCAATAAAGTTCCTTTTGTAGCCTATCAGGATGGTGCAAACTATAATAAGGCTAGTGTTAAACATTATAACGCAAAAACAGGTAACTGGGAAAGCTTGGGCAGTGAAGGGTTTTCTGAAGGAATAGCCGCTTATATTTCAATAGCTACTAATAAAAGCAGTGTGCCCTATGTAGTTTATCAGGATGCCAGTAAGGATGGAAAAGCAAGTGTGCAATACTATAATTCAGGCTGGAAGCTACTGGGAGCAGCAGGTATTTCAGAAGGAAGGGCGGCTTATACCAGCATAGCCATTGATCATAATGATATTCCTTACATTGCTTATCAGGATTTGGGAGATAAGGCCAGAGTAAATGTAAAACGATATGTATCAGGAAAGTGGGAAAACGTAGGATCCGGCGGAATTTCAGCCGCTCGTGCAAACTTTATTTCTATTGCATTAGATAAAGATAATTTACCTTATATCGCTTATCAGGATAGTACACAGTCAAATAAGATAACGGTAAAACGTTTTAACAGTGCAGATAAAAGCTGGAAGACGTTAGGTCCCGAAGGATTCTCTTCAGGAGCAGTCTCTTATACATCCATTGCTGTTGATTCAAATAATGTTCCCTATGTACTATATCCAAATCAAAGCAAATCTTCAAGAGCTGTAGTGCGCCGTTACAATGCCGATAAAAATATATGGGAGATTTCAGGTGAAGCAGGATTTTCTAAAGGGGTTGCAGCTTTTACCAATCTGGTCATTGGTGCGGGTAATAAAGTCTATGCCGGTTTTAAAGATGCAGGAAGCAGCAATGCGGCTTCTGTCAAGCTGTTGAATAATAAAGCCTTTTCTATGGAAACAACAGGAATGGCGGGTTTATCAGAAGGGGCCGGAACAGCGTTCCTTTCACTTCGTCTGGATAAAAAAGGCGTGCCTTATGTAATTTACCAAGATGCGGGAAGAGAAAATACTGCAACCGTTAAAAAATACAATTCTGAAGCAGGTTTATGGGAAGCTGTAGGTTCGGCAGGTTTTTCTGCAGGAGGCGCCTCATACACTGATATAGCTATATCAGAAAATAATACACTTTATTCTGTTTACAGCGATGTTGCGATTGGAAACAAGGTTATTGTTAAGCAGTACAATGCAGATGCTTTGTCATGGGAAACTGTAGGTACGGAAGGAATATCTCCAAGAGCAGCCGCTTTTGTAAGTATGGTTTCTGTAAATGATACGCTTTACATTGCATATCAGGATAAAGGTAATTCTGATAAGGCAGCAGTAAAAAAATATAATCCACAAACCGGTGCATGGACGACACTTGATCCGGAAGGAGTTTCTTCAGGTACTGCAACTTATACTGCTATTGCTGTGGGCCGCAATAATATTCCATACATTTTATACCAGGATGGTGCTAATCAAAATAAAGCTACAGTTAAGGCGTATAATGCAAAGAAAAAGATATGGGAAGCCCTGGAAAAAGAAGGTATCTCGGCGGGTGAAGCAGCTTATACTTCTTTAGCAATTGACAGCAACAATCAGGTGTATATAGCTTATCAGGATTTTAGTAAAGGCGGAAAGGCTACCGTAAAACGATATAATACGTTAAGCTCGAAATGGGAAACAGTAGGTATGGAGGGTTTTTCAGCAGGGGAGGCTTCTTTTACAGCTATTCAACTGGACGAATACAATATCCCGTATGTTGTTTACCGCGACGGCAGCCAGGGAGGAAAAGTAACAGTCAGCCGTTTTAACAGGATAAAAAAAATATGGGAAGTAGTTACTCAACCGGGGCTTTCTGAAGGTGCAGTTACCTATCCTGCCATTGCAATTGCAGGAAACAGCCTGCCTTATATAGCCTACTCAAGCAGCCAGGCTTTTGCGCAGGCTTATGACTGCGTTCCTGCAATAGAGAGCCAACCTGAAGATCTTACTGTATGTGTTAATACAGATGCTGTTTTTTCAGTAAGTTTAACGGGCGCTAATAATTCGTACCAATGGCAGGTAAATGACGGTTCGGGATTTAAAGATATTACGGAGAGTGAAACATTTTCAGGCGTAAATACCAATGTTCTTAAAATTACATCAGCGCCCATAACTTTCAAGGGATATAAATACCGTTGTCTTATTATAGGCTCCTGTGTTGTTATGTCAAATGAAGCTGCATTAAACTTTAATGATTTTAATGCGAGCCTGTTGCCTCAAATGCTTCCTTTAACAGCAACCGAAAGCAGGCGATTTGAGCAAAGTATTGAAGGTAAAGGCGGAGAAGGTCCTTATAAGTTCAGTATTGCTTCCGGTTCTTTACCTCCAGGCCTTATACTAAGTTCTGACGGTAAAATTTCCGGAACTCCGGTACGGGGAAGCTCAGGTAGTTTTTCTTTTTCTGTGAAGCTTCAGGAAAATAGTATTTGCCACAATGAAAGTACAGCCAGCTTTAACCTCGTAGTTAATCCGATTACGGCAGATATGGTGGAAGTTCATCCGGTAGTAACACCGAATGGCGATAGTAAAAATGATTTTCTCGAGATCTTTGGCATAGAAGCTTTCCCCGAAAATCACCTGCTCATAGTGAACCGAAACGGTACTCCGGTTTTTGATGTCCGTAAATACGATAATCAGCAGAAAGTATTTTCTGGAAGAACAACGTTTGGAGTAGATAATTTGCCTGCAGGTACTTATTTCTATCTTCTCGAATATAAAAGCGGGGATGAAATGATCCGTAAGAACGGTTACCTGGTATTACGTTACTAATAAGAAGAAATGAGGTAAGAATACAAGAGAGGGATCAGGAAGAAGAATAGAATATGCTTGGATTTATAATATAAAATAAAGAAATTGAAAATTGTAGAGTTGAAAAAAACAGGATTCGTATTGATTTTGCTGCTTTTAACCTCGGTAGGTTTGAAAGCCCAGCAATCTTTTACGTATACTCAGTACATGGATAATCTTACTCCTGTTAATCCGGCTTTTTCGCTTCTCAATCCCTTGGGTTCTCTCGATCTGATTGCCAGAAAGCAGTGGGTTGGGATAAAGGGATCACCTTCAACACTTCTCCTGGATGCGTATATGCCGGTGGGTACTGATGAAAAAACAATGATTGGGGCAATAATTTTGCAGGATAATCTGGCAGTTGAAACCCAATCTGAATTTAATGCTTTTATAGCAAGGTCGGTACAAATTTCTGCAACAGATTTCCTGGCGCTATCATTAAATTTCGGGGCAAGAAGATATGTTTCTGATTTTTCGAGCCTCGATGCTGACGATTCGGCTTTGAAAGGAGATATCAGAGAGATTGCTGCAAATCTGGGTTTTGGAATTATGGCTTTTGGTAAAGATGATAATGGGGAAACGAAATATTTTGCCGGCTTGTCTGCTCCGCGTCTGAGCATCCGTACATTAGGTTTAGGGGGCTCTGCGGAAAAACAAAATCTTAAGGATCAGTTTTACATTACCGCCGGATTTTTCAAGAATATTACCGACGGAATCCGCTTTAAACCGGCTGTTCTTGTTTCTCATGCACCTAACGTTCCACTCCAGGCAGATATATCAGGTACTTTTTACCTGCAAAATAAATTCGGTGTAGGCCTCAACTACCGCTCCAACAACGAACTTGGAGGAATTTTTTCTGTAAATGTTGGAGAAAGGCTGCATTTTGGCTACAGCTACCAAATGGTCTTGAGCTCGGCAAGAATAGGAAGCTTTGGTAATGATACTCATGAAATTGCCTTTTCGTATAAGTTGAAAACTTACTGAGTATAGCTCACATTTTTCTTTGGTGTGAAATTCTGTTCTTTGATTAGCGTAAAGTAACTTTTTATTTTCCAGTGTCGTATAAGTATTTCATGGGTTGAAAATATATTTCAGGTTTTTTGAAAATGTATTGCATTCTTAATTGTTTTTTTAGATTATTGTAATCTTACGATGCTTCAGTTACTCAATTTCTCGAATCCCCTTTCTTACTTTTTTATAATAGCTATTGCTCTTGTTCTTGTTCTGATCGCAATTCCATCTATTATTTATGTTGCCAATAACAGGAACCTGTTTGATGATATTGATGTAGAGCGGAAGGAGCATCAATATGGTATAGCCCGTCTCGGCGGCGTAGCCATATTCTGCAGCTTTATGATTACCTGCCTGATATTTCCGCAGGTAACAAGCGTTGAGGGAGGAAGCCTCATTCTGGCCTGCAGTATGATATTGTTTGCTGTTGGACTGAAAGATGATTTGTGGGGAGTAAACCCGAGCACGAAGTTTGGAATGCAGTTAATTGTGGCGCTTATTATGGTTGTTCTTGGCAATGCCCGCCTTACGAGCCTTTATGGTATTTTGGGTATTCACGATATTCCGTACGTTATAGGTATTCCTCTTTCTGCCCTGATTATAATGTTTGTGATGAATGCGTTTAATCTGATTGACGGGATAGACGGATTGGCAGGGATAACCGGATTGGTGGTAAATATAAGCCTGGGTATCATTTTTATAGAGATGGGCCAAACCAGATTAGCAATAATTGCATTTGCATTGGCAGGAGCATGCGTCGGATTTCTACGTTATAATCTTACTCCTGCAAAAATCTTCATGGGTGATACCGGCTCGTTATTATTAGGATTTATATCGGTAATTCTGTGCATCCGCTTTATAGAATTAAATAAAGTTGGAGCTGTTAACCGGTTATTTTATAGTTCTGCACCTTCAATTGCTGTAGCCATACTGATAGGCCCGGTGTTTGATGCGATGCGGGTATTTACCTTGCGGGTGTTCAATCGTACTTCGCCTTTTAAAGGAGACCGAAATCATGTACATCACCGGATGCTGTATATCGGTTTAACTCATTTACAGGCAACCTTTATTTTAATGCTTTTTAATGTTTCCATGATTGTGCTCGCCTTGTTTTTACGAGACATCGGAAACTTACTCCTGATGGGGATTCTATTCTTTGTATGTATCCTCTTTAATTCGTTTCTTTCCTTTTTTGTTCGTTCAAAAGAGCGCAAAAGTTACCGCCTGGTAAATTTTCTCTGGTAAACCTTTTCCTCTTATTCAGGTTTAAGAGGTATGAACGAAACTTCCGGTAAACTGAAAATAGGCGATATAACCTTATCTTATACAGCAACCTCTGTTTCCGATCCTTCGCAGACCGTTATTTTGGTTCATGGCTTTCCCTTTACGAGGGCTATGTGGAAACCCCAGTTAGCCTCATTAACACAGAAAGATATTCGGGTTATAACTTATGATATTCGTGGCTTTGGCAATTCTTCAGCCGGCCATGGATTTTTTAGTATTGATCTGTTTGCCGAAGACCTGATTGAATTTATAACTTCATTAAAACTGGAAAAAATTATTCTTTGCGGGCTTTCTATGGGTGGTTATATTGTTTTGCGGACGTTTGAGAAAAAAACCGACTTGTTTGCCGGACTTATTCTTTCAGATACAAATTCAGGATCAGATCCGGATGGATCAAAACTGAATCGGTTTCTAAGCATAGAGAAGATTCAGAAAGGAGAGAAAAAAGATTTTGCCGAGGATTTTTTTAAACGTGTACTTTCAGATCAAACACTATCAACCAAACCGGATTTAGTGAATACAGTTCGCGAAATGATTCTTTCTGTCTCAGATTCTACAATCTGCGCTGCACAACTCGCCCTTGCATCACGGACAGATACAACTGCCATATTAAAAAATATTAAAATCCCTGTACTTATTATAAGAGGAGAAGAAGACCGCTTAATGCCTGTTGAACAAGCTAAATTTCTTCACTCTCAAATTTTGAATTCCCGCCTTGTTGAAATTCCTCAAAGTGCTCATCTTCCAAATCTTGAAAATCCCGATGCATTTAATGCTGCTGTCACTGAATTTTGTTTAACTATTTAAATAAAATTTCTGAGTTGTAGCTTCTTGCATCGCAAACATTTCCTCATTTCTGTTGCTTTTTATTTCAATGGAAATTGAAGAGCTTTTGGAAGAAACGGGACTTGTTTATATGACAGATTCCAATCCCGGGATTAGTCGTAAGCGGGTGAAAGATGGGTTTGTTTATATCAATTCAAAAGGACAGGAAATAACGGATCAGAAATTACTGTATAGAATAAAAAAGCTTATTTTACCACCGGCATGGGAAAATGTATGGATCGCTCCGAAAGCAAACGCACATTTACAAGCAACCGGAATTGACCAGGCCGGCAGAAAGCAGTACCGTTACCATAACGAATGGAGTAAGTACAGAAATCAGAATAAGTATTACCGATTGCTTGAATTTGGTAAAAAGTTGCCCGAATTTCGAAAAAACCTGAAAAAAGATCTGCAGCGAAGAGAATATGACGACAGGAAAGTATTAGCGATTTCTGTAAGCCTGATGCAGAAAACCCTGATACGTGTTGGCAATGAATCATATAAACAGCTTTATGGCTCTTATGGCTTGAGTACGCTAAGAGATCGCCATGTAAAAATAGAAGGAGCAGAAGTAAAACTCGCTTTTAAAGGGAAAAAAGGAGTACAGCATGAAATTAGTTTGACAGACAGAAGCCTGGCCAGGCTTGTAAAAAAATGCAGGGATATTCCCGGGCAGGAATTGTTCCAGTATTATACCAGTTCCGGAGATCGTCGGTCTATTGATTCGGGTATGATAAACAGTTACATTAAAGATATAACCTCCTGCGATTTTACTGCTAAAGATTTTCGAACTTGGTCTGGTACTTTAGAGGCATTACGAACTTATGCAGAATATGAATATCACGAGTCTGTAAACAAACGGAAGAAAGTAACAGTAGCAATGCTTGATACGGTAGCTTCCAAGCTTGGAAATACCCGTGCTGTATGTAAAAAGTCCTATGTTTTTCCTCCGCTTATCGAAGCATACGAGACAGGAGAGCTCTTGCCCTATCTGAAAAAGATAAAAAAAGATTCAGTTTCAGCAGAAGATGAAAAATTAAGTACTGATGAAAAGGTTCTTTTAAGTTTTTTAAAGAACGAGCGGAAGAAAGCGGGTGAAAATAAAGCAGCTTAAAGATTTGAGACTTATGTTTTAAGTATTACCAGGCTTTTCATCTATCGGCGTGATGGGTTGCTCTCGTTCAACTTTTCTTTTTTGCGGATCATAAAACTCCGGATTTTCTTTCTGATAATCCTTGTCTTTGTCTTTCAAAACCGTCTCTTCGTCATCCTGATGGTGTTTAATTTCTTTCCTCTCCGAATCTTTAGGCTCGAACTTTTCCGGTTTATCACTTTGATTGTTTATGTCTTTGTCGTCATTTGTCATACAACAACAACGATAAGTCCAAAAGTTTTGTTTTAAACCATCTCATTCCCGAAGCTGTCCGTTTTCCTTTGACTTTACACTTTTGAACTTCTAACTTTAGCCTCATGAGAATAGCAATTAATGGATTCGGCCGGATAGGCAGAATTGTGCTTCGTACACTACTTCAAAAAACAGGAATTGAAATAGTGGCAATAAATGATCTTACAGATGCAACCACGCTTGCACATCTTGTAAAGTACGATTCTGTACACCGGGGATTTAAAGGAGATGTATATGTTAAAGGAGATGATCTGAATATAAACGGAAAAAATATTTCGGTTTTTTCTGAAAAAGATCCTTCTAAACTTCCCTGGAAAGAATTAGGTATAGATCTGGTAATAGAATCTACGGGTAAGTTTACTTCAAAGGCTGGAGCTCTGATGCATTTACAGGCAGGAGCACGGCAGGTTATTGTATCAGCGCCATCTTCAGACAAGGATATTCCCACTGTAGTGTTAGGAGTAAACGATAAGGATATTGACTTTTCCTCTGCTATTCTGTCCAATGCTTCCTGTACCACTAATAATGTGGCGCCTCTGGTAAAAGTGCTTGACGATAACTGGGGAATTATTGACGGGTATATTACAACCGTTCACTCCATGACAGGGGATCAAAGCCTGCACGATGCTCCCCATAAAGATCTGCGCCGGGCCAGGGCTGCTTCCTCTTCTATTATTCCTACAACAACGGGTGCGGCGAAAGCCATTACCAGCATTTTTCCGCATTTGGAAGGTAAACTGGGCGGTGCAGGAATCCGTGTCCCGGTGCTTAATGGCTCTTTAACTGATTTTACCTGTATCCTAAGGCAACAGCCCTCGGTTGAAGATATTAACGAGGCATTTAAACAAGCTTCACAATCCTTTTTAAAAGAAATTCTTCAGTACACAGAAGATCCTATTGTTTCGGTGGATATTTTGGACAATTCTCATTCCTGTATTTTTGATGCCCTTTTAACCTCGGTTGTAGGAGGCCTGGTTAAAGTAGTGGGATGGTATGACAACGAGTACGGATATTCCAGCCGCTTGACAGATTTAGTTGAAATAATTGCAAAGAGAAAAAGTTAAGTGTAGATGATTCAATTTATAACAACGGGGCAAACATTATCGATTAGAAGTGAAGTATTACGAGAGGGAAGGTTATCCGCCGAAGAATGTCATTTTGATGGGGATGATCTGGAAGGGACATTTCATTTAGGATATTTTACAGAGGATAAGCTGGTATGTATAGCGACCTTTCATTCCCGTTCTTTGAGTGATTTTGAAGGTAAAGGATTTCGTTTGCGTGGCATGGCAACGGTTGATGGGTATCGCGGAATGGGATTTGGAAACAAAGTACTCAATTTTGCAATTGAGTATTTAAAAGGACAGAAAGTTAATTACCTTTGGTGCAGTGCACGAAAGGTAGCTTTTAACTTTTACCAGCAGCTGGGGTTTCAGTTTATTTCAAACCAGTACGAGGTGCCGGGAATTGGCCCACATAAAGACATGTATCTTAAAATTCAATAATACAGTTTTAGCAAATGAAAACAATCGATAATCTTAATTTTTCTGGCAAAAAAGCATTGATCCGGGTTGACTTTAATGTTCCTCTAGATGAAAATTTTAATATAACAGATGATAACAGGATACAGGGAGCTTTGCCTACAATTAAGAAAATATTAAATGATGGCGGAGCAGTGATCCTGATGTCGCATTTAGGCAGGCCAAAGGAAGGGCCAACAGAGAAATACTCACTTAAGCATATAGTTAAACATCTTTCGGATGTTTTAGGGAAAGAAGTTCAGTTTGCTGATGATTGTATAGGCGAACAGGCCATAGCGAAGGCTGCTGCGCTGAAAAATGGAGAAGTGCTTTTGCTGGAAAACCTTCGCTTCTACAAACAGGAAGAGAAAGGAGATGTGGAGTTTGCTGAGAAATTAAGTAAGCTGGGCGATGTATATGTAAACGATGCTTTTGGAACTGCCCATCGTGCTCATGCCTCTACTGCAGTAATTGCCCAATTCTTTCCGGATGCAAAATATTTCGGATACCTGATGGCTGCAGAATTGCAAAATGCTGAGAAAGTATTAAACAATGCAGAAAGACCGTTCACCGCAATTATGGGAGGTGCTAAAGTATCTGACAAAATCCTTTTGATTGAACGTCTCCTCGAGAAAGTCGACAACTTATTAATAGGTGGTGGCATGGCCTATACTTTCGCGAAGGCGCAGGGAGGAAATATTGGAAATTCTTTGGTTGAGGCGGACAAGCTGGACCTGGCACTAAGCCTGATTCAAAAAGCAAAAGATAAAGGGGTAAAGCTTTATTTACCAATGGATTCAATTATTGCAGACAAATTTGCTCCTGATGCTCAAACCGAAGTAGCAAAAAATGATAATATAAAAGATGGCTGGATGGGCCTTGATATTGGTCCTGAGGCAGTAAACGAATATCAGGAAGTAATAGCTGCTTCCAAAACTATTTTATGGAATGGTCCGATGGGCGTTTTTGAAATGGAGAAATTTGAAAAAGGTACAAAAGCGGTAGCAGAATCGGTTGTAAAAGCGACCGAAAATGGCGCCTTTTCCTTAATTGGCGGAGGTGATTCTGCAGCTGCTGTTGCTAAATTCGGTTTGGAAGAAAAAGTAAGCTATGTTTCTACCGGCGGTGGCGCCCTGCTCGAATATATGGAAGGAAAAGAGCTTCCCGGGGTGAAAGCGGTGAATGAATAAAATAGCAGATAATTTTGTTACAAGGTCCGGGCCCTAGCGCCCGGATTTTTTGTTTTCAGGAGTTTTTTCTCCTGCTGTGGGAAAAAAGATCTGTTGAAAACTTTTTTGTGGGACATTGTGGTAAAAAGTGGAAGTAATTATTACTTTTACTTTACATTATTGGGTAAATACTAGATGTCTCACTTTTTAGGGGAATTTGATTGCAAGCTTGACGCCAAAGGCAGACTGATGATTCCGGTCGGTTTGAGGAAGCAACTGCCTGACGCAGAGCGGGAAGGGCTTGTGGTTAACCGTGGGTTTGAGAAGCATCTGGTAGTGTATACCCGAAAGGAGTGGGATAAGATTGTAGAGGATTTAAGTAAGTTGAATCAATATGAAAAGAAGACGAGGGAGTTTATAAGATACTTTACCAGGGGCGCTACCGAGTTGGTTTTAGATGCGGCGGGCAGGGTATTGCTTCCTAAGTCTTTATTAGATTATGCAGGTATAGCTTCTGATATAGTTCTTGCCTGCCAGTTTAATAAAATAGAATTGTGGGCCAAGGATTCATACGATGCGCAGCTCGATAATGAGCCTGACAACTTTTCTAATCTTGCTGAAGAAGTGATGGGTAATATAGGAAGGAGGAGTGATGGCTGATTATCATGTCCCTGTAATGTTGCATGAGTGTATGGAGGGATTGAATATAAAAGCTGACGGAATTTATGTTGACGTTACTTTCGGGGGAGGTGGGCATTCAAAAGAAATTTTAAAAAAACTGGGTGAAAAGGGCAGATTGCTGGCATTTGATCAGGATGCAGATGCGCAGCAAAATATTCCAAGTGATGATCGGTTGACCTTTATAGATCAGAACTTCCGCTATTTAAAAAATAACTGTCGTTTACATGATGCTCCTTTTGTAGATGGTATTCTGGCTGATCTTGGTGTTTCATCGCACCAGTTTGATCAGCCGGAGCGGGGGTTTTCCATTCGTTTTAATGCAGATCTGGATATGCGGATGGATCAGTCTTCGGAGTTGACTGCAAAAAAGGTTATTAACTCCTATAGTGAAGAAAATTTGCACCGGATATTTGGTGTGTACGGAGAAATTCAAAATGCAAAAACCCTTGCCAGAACTATAGTGACAGCCCGTTTGAATAAGCCAATAGAAACTGTTGAAGATCTTAAATCGGCTATAGAAAGTCTGATACCTAAAAAACGTGAAAACAAATACCTGGCCCAGGTTTTTCAGGCTTTACGAATAGAGGTTAATCAGGAACTGGAGGCTTTGGAGGAATTTTTACTTCAATCTGCAGATATTTTGAAAAAGGGTGGCAGACTGGTAGTGATGTCTTACCATTCTCTGGAAGACAGGCTGGTTAAGAATTTTATTGCCAAAGGAAAGTTTCGGGGTGAGGTTGAAAAGGATTTTTACGGAAATGAAATTAAGCCGCTGCTAGCGATAAATAGAAAAGCAATAACGGCTTCAGACGAGGAGCTTGTATCTAATAGTAGGGCAAGAAGCGCAAAACTGCGAATAGCCGAAAAAATACTTTAGATATAAAATATATGAGTAAAGTTTTGAACTGATTGAAATTGAAGTTTCTATAATGACAAACCGGTTTAAGGAATTGATTGAAGAAGAAGAGATTGAAAAGGAGGTTCAGCCGAGGAAAGAGGAAAAGGCGGAGGTTCCTAAAAATTTTTTTACGCTGCTTTTTACCGAAGGTGTAATGTCTAAAGAGGCTGCAACAGAAATGCTTCCCTTTATTATTTACCTGGCATTTCTGGGGATGATATATATAGGAAACAGACATTTTGCAGAGAAGAATATAAGGGATATTGATAAACTGAGTAAGGAGGTTAAAGAGCTGAGCTGGGATTACAAAACGCTGAAGGCGGATCTGATGCTTAAAAGTACGCAGACAGAGGTGGCAAAACAGGTGGATACACTCGGGCTGAAAGAGCCGGTTGAGCCTCCAAAAAAAATAGTAGTAATAACAAAAGAGGAATAATAAAAGTAACAAACATCTCTTAGGAGATAGAAGAATGAATATCAGAACTGACATATTGCTGCGTGTGTATCTTGCGTTCGGGCTGATCGTATTGCTGGCTTTTGCCGTTTTGTTTAAGTTGTTTCATGTTCAGTTTGTGCAGGGAGAGAAGTGGAGGGCAATGGCTGATAGTTTGTCTACAAAGTTTGTAAATGTGGAAGCAGTCAGAGGCAATATTTATTCGTCCGACGGAAGTTTGCTGGCCACCTCCGTTCCTGAATATGAGCTTCGCATGGACATGCTGGCCGGAGGAATAGAAAAGGATGAAGTGTTTTATGAAAAGATTGATTCACTTGCCCAAAAACTTTCAGCTTACTTCGGTGATAAGTCCCCTCGCGAGTACTCCCGCATACTTCGAGGTGCCCGTCGGGACAGTGCAAGATATTTTCTTATTAAACGCCGTGTATCCCATCAGGAACTGGGAGATATAAAAAAGTTTCCTGTTTTTAATATGGGAAGGTATAAAGGCGGGTTAATTACTATTCAGAAAAATAAAAGAATCCGACCCTTCAAGTCTTTAGCTGCCCGGACAATAGGATATAAAAACGAAAATGTTCAGCCTGTAGGTCTTGAAGGTGCTTATGGTCCTTACATTGATGGTGAAACAGGCAAACGCTTAATGCAGCGAATTGCCGGTGGAGTATGGATGCCCGTTAACCGCGATATTGAAATCGCACCCAAAGATGGTGCGGATATTATCTCAACTATCGATATAAATATGCAGGACTTGGCTCAGAATGCTCTTAAAAAACAATTGATAAAGAGCGAGGCGGATCACGGATGTGTGGTATTAATGGAAGTTGCTACAGGCGAAATCAAGGCAGTTGCAAATTATAGCCGTACAGACGAAGGCGAATACAGAGAAACCTTTAATTACGCCATAGCAGGTAATCAGGATCCGGGTTCAACCTTTAAGGTTGCATCCTATATGGCTTTACTGGAAGATAAAAAAGTAGATACCAATACCCTGGTTGAAACAGGAACTTATAAAATACCGGCGCATCTTATCAAAGATTCTCATGGCAGTATCGGTGTTGTTACGGTAAAAAAGGCATTTGAGGAATCTTCAAACGCAGCAATTGCAAAGCTTGTTAATCTTGCTTATAAAGAAAATCAATCGCAGTTCACAGATCATTTATATGAATGGGGTTTAAATGAAAAGTTGGAATTACAGATTCCCGGAGAAGCTACTCCTGTAATTAAAAATCCCGGGTACAAGAGCTGGAATAAGAACATGACCTTGCCACAAATGGCGTACGGATATGAAATGCAGCTTACTCCCCTTAAAATGCTTTCTTTTTATAATGCTATCGCAAATAACGGAAAATATATAGCTCCAATTTTTGTAAAGGAAATAAGGCGGCTTGGAAATACCGTAGAACAATTTAAAGCCCGGGTAATAAATGAAAAAATCTGCTCGGATGTAACCCTTAGTAAAATGCATGCGATGCTGGAAGGTGTAATAACAGAGGGAACAGGGAGGACAATTATATACAATCCCCTTTATAAGATAGCTGGTAAAACGGGTACTGCGCAGGTGGCAGACGCTAATAAAGGATATCGGGCAAAAAGGCAGTACCAGGCATCGTTTTGTGGTTATTTTCCTGCAGATAAGCCTAAATATTCATTAATAGTAGTTATAAACGATCCAAAGAATGGCTACTATGGAGCGCAGGTAGCCGGCCCTCCTTTTCGTGAGATTGCCGATAAGGTTTACGCTCATGACATAGAAATGTATGATCCTGTTTCGAAAGAGCAGTTTGTACAGAACGCTAAAATACCACCTGCTAAATCCGGTTTTACCCGGTCAACAAATCATGTATTTAAAGCTTTTGGAGTACGTGCTTCCGTTTCTTCAAGTACGGAATTTGTAAATACTGTAGATACCGAAAACGGTATTGAGTTTAAGGAAGTTAAATATATGGAAGGTTTCGTTCCGAACGTAATGGGGATGGGCTTAAAAGATGCACTCTATCTGTTAGGTAATGCAGGCCTGAGGCCGATAGTAAAAGGAAGCGGCAAAGTGATAAAGCAGTCAATTGAAGCGGGTTTGAGGGTAGCAAAAGGATATCCTGTTTTAATAGAGTTAAACTGATGAAGCAATTAAGCGACATATTATTTGGTGTAACTATCCGGCAGGTGACCAGCTCAACAGCTATTGATATTTCAAAAGTTTGTTTTGATTCCCGCCAGGTAGAACAAGGTGCACTATTTGTTGCAGTAAAAGGAACCCAGGTTGACGGTCATCAATACATTGCAAAAACTGTTGCAAGCGGAGCATCTGCTATTCTTTGCGAAGATTTGCCACAGGATATTCAGCCCGATATTACATACATACAAACAGATAATTCCGCTAAAGCTCTGGGTATTGTTGCTTCAAACTTTTTTGGGAACCCTTCTTCAAAGCTTAAGTTGATAGGGGTTACCGGTACTAACGGGAAAACAACGATTGCTACGCTTTTATTTAAATTGTTTCGCGAACTCGGCTATAAAGCAGGGCTAATCTCGACCGTTCAGAATCATATTAACGATCGAATTGTTCCTTCTACACATACAACTCCTGATCCTGTAGCTCTGAATCTTTTATTCACAGATATGGTGGAGAGTGGGTGTGATTATTGCTTTATGGAAGTCAGCTCGCATGCTGTTGCACAGTATCGAATTGAAGGGCTGGAGTTTTCCGGAGGCGTTTTTTCTAATCTTACACACGATCATCTCGATTTTCATAAAACATTTGATGCCTATCTCAAAGCTAAAAAGGCATTTTTTGATCAGCTTTCCCGTTCTGCTTTTGCTTTAACAAATGCAGATGATAAAAATGGGAAAGTGATGCTGCAAAATACCAAAGCACACAAAAAGACTTACGGTTTAAAAAATATAGCCGATTTTAAAGGAAAAGTAATCGAAAATCATTTCAGCGGCTTATTGCTTGATGTTGATGGCCAGGAAGTCTGGTTTAAACTAGTAGGTTCTTTCAATGCATACAACTTAATGGCTGTTTATGGCACAGCAATGCTGCTGGAACAGGACAGACAAAAAGTACTTACTACTTTAAGTCGTTTGTCGGGTGCTGAAGGCAGGTTCGATTATATCACTTCACCCAAAGGTATAATCGGAATTATTGATTATGCACATACACCCGATGCTGTTCAAAATGTTTTAAGTACCATACAGGATATACGCCGGGGAAACGAGCAGGTAATTACAGTGATCGGCTGCGGCGGCGACAGAGATAAAACAAAGCGGCCCGTAATGGCTCAGGTTGCCTGCGACTGGAGCGATAAAGTAATTCTGACTTCCGATAATCCACGATCTGAAGAACCAGAACAGATATTAAAAGATATGGAAGCGGGGGTAATGCCGAGCAATAAGAGAAAGGCATTAACAATTACCGATAGAAAGGAAGCAATACGTACTGCCTGTCATTTGGCAAATCCGGGCGATATAATACTGGTAGCAGGTAAAGGACATGAGAAATATCAGGACATTAAAGGAACTAAATATCCTTTTGATGATAAGCAGATTTTGACCGAACAATTTAATCAGATAAACTAATGCTGTATTATTTATTTACATGGTTGGATAAAGAATTTGATTTTCCCGGAGCAGGAGTGTTTCAGTACATTTCTTTCCGTACCGCCATGTCTATTATTTTATCTCTGATTATTACCACGGTTTACGGTTCAAAGCTGATAAAAATATTACGGGCTAAGCAGGTAGGTGAAACTGTACGCAACCTGGGTTTAGAAGGTCAGATGCAAAAGCAGGGAACTCCTACAATGGGTGGAATAATTATTTTGCTCGGGATTCTTGTTCCTACATTACTCTTTGCCAAAATTGAAAATATTTATGTCACCCTGATGCTTATTACTACTATCTGGACAGGTGCAATAGGCTTTATTGATGATTATATTAAAGTATTCAAAAAAGATAAAGAAGGATTAGCCGGCCGCTTTAAAATTATGGGCCAGGTGGGTCTGGCAGTTATTATTGGCTGGACAATGTATTTTCATCCCGATATTGTAGTTCGCCAGAAAGTTTCCTCACCCCAGGCAGCAACTCAGGGGAAGGTGGAAGCACGGCAACGGGGAAATATAACCTATTACACGGAAGACGTAAAATCTACCAAGACAAACGTTCCTTTTTATAAAAACAATGAATTTGATTACGCGAAAGTGTTAAAGTTTCTCGGCAATGATTATGAGAAATATGCGTTGGTTGTCTTCCTGATGTTTGTAATAATTATTGTGACTGCCGTATCAAACGGGGCAAATATTACAGATGGTATTGATGGCCTTGCAACCGGAACATCCGCAATTATTGGAGTTACGCTTGCTATTCTCGCCTATGTTTCGGGTAATGCCATTACGGCGGAGTACCTAAACATCATGTATATCCCTAATTCGGGTGAGTTGGTGATTTTTGCAGGAGCATTTGTTGGTGCCTGCGTAGGATTTTTGTGGTATAACTCTTTTCCTGCACAGGTATTTATGGGCGATACGGGAAGTCTTGCAATAGGAGGAATTATTGCAGCATTTGCCATTATGATCCGGAAGGAACTTCTGATCCCGATTTTGTGCGGAATCTTCCTGATTGAGAATTTATCTGTCATTATGCAGGTATCGTACTTCAAATACACTAAAAAGAAGTTTGGAGAAGGCAGGCGAATCTTCCTGATGTCGCCCTTGCATCATCATTATCAGAAAAAAGGCTACCACGAAGCTAAGATCGTTACCCGTTTCTGGATCATAGGTATTCTGCTGGCTATATTAACCATCGTAACATTAAAACTACGCTAATGGCTGAAAACAAAAATATAGTGGTTTTAGGCGCAGGCGAAAGCGGAGTGGGAGCGGCTATTCTTGCCCTGAAGCAAGGCTACGATGTTTTTGTTTCTGATTTTGGTGCAATTGCCGAAGATTATAAGAATGAACTGGAACAGCATGGTATTCCTTATGAAGAAAAGCAGCATTCGGAAGAGAAAATACTGTTAGCAGGCGAAGTAATAAAAAGCCCGGGAATTCCTGATAAAGCGGCTATTATTAAGAAAATTAGTGAGAAGAATATTCCGGTTATTTCTGAGATAGAATTTGCAGGCCGTTATACAAATGCTAAAATGATCTGTATTACAGGTTCCAACGGTAAGTCTACTACTACCATGCTAACCTATCATATCCTTAAAAATGCAGGAGTGAATGTTGGACTGGCGGGAAATATCGGAAAAAGCTTTGCAAAACAGGTTGCTAACGAAAGCTTTGATTATTATGTGTTGGAGATCAGCAGTTTTATGCTCGATAATATGTATCAATTCAGAGCGGATATTGCTGTACTGTTAAATATAACTCCTGATCATTTAGACCGCTATGATTACAAGATGGAGAATTATGTCGAATCTAAATTTCGCATAACTCAAAATCAGACTGAAAATGATGTTTTTATTTATTGTGCAGATGATCCTGAAACTATAAACGGATTAAAGAAACATCAAATTGAAGCAAAAAAGTACCCATTCTCCATTCAACAAAAAATAGAACGGGGAGCCTGGCTTGAAAATAATAAACTGAATATAAATCTCAATCCCAATCAAGAAATTTTTGATATGTCAATCACCGAATTAGCCTTGCAGGGCAAGCACAACATTTACAATTCTATGGCCTCAGGAATTGTTGCTAAAGTGTTGGAACTCCGAAACGAGTCGATCAGGGAGAGCATGGGTAATTTTACGAATATCGAACACCGGTTGGAGCATGTCGCAAAAATTTCGGGGATTGACTTCATCAATGATTCAAAAGCAACCAATGTAAACTCTACATGGTATGCGCTTGAAAGCATGACTACAGATGTTGTATTGATACTGGGTGGCGTTGATAAAGGGAATGATTATTCGATGTTAAAAGATCTGGTTAGAAGCAAGGTGAAAAGTATTGTTTGTCTGGGTAAAGATAATAAGCGGATTCATGAGGCTTTTGAAGACGATGTCGAGGTAATCGTTAATACATTTACTGCACAGGAAGCGGTACAGATAGCGTATCATCTGGCTAGAAAAGGAGATACGGTATTGCTTTCTCCTGCATGTGCAAGCTTTGATCTTTTCAGAAATTACGAGGATAGAGGTAATCAGTTCAAAAAGGCAGTAACAGAGTTATAGACGGTAAATTTTAAGCTGTACACTTTAATATGGCACTTAAGACTTACAACGTAAAACTTACAACGTAAAACTCAATGATAAACAGAATACTCAATAAAACAAAAGGTGATCGTTGGATCTGGCTGATCGTGATCCTGCTTTCTGTGTGGTCATTGCTGGCTATTTACAGTTCAACGGGTACGCTTGCATATAAAAAAGGAGTAGGAACAGAGCAATTTCTGATAAAGCACCTCGTAATGATAGTTGGAGGCTTAGGGCTGATGTATTTTTCTCATTTGCTTGATTATCGCTACTATGCGGGTATTTCTAAAGTGTTAATGATAATAACTATTCCACTGTTATTATACACACTCGTTTTTGGGAATACGGTAAATGATGCAAGCCGTTGGGTGACTATTCCTGTTATCAATCAAACTTTTCAGACTTCCGATTTGGCAAAACTGGCCTTGATTACTTTTCTTGCCCGCACACTGACACGAAAACAGGAAAATATAAAAGACGTAAAACGGGCATTTTTACCAATTATGGGTTCTGTTTGTGCGGTATTTATTCTTATCGCCTTAGCTAATCTTTCTACCGCTTTAATGCTTTTCGGAGTAAGTATTTTATTGCTTATTATCGGTCGTATCAGCATCAAACAAATTTTGATTGTTTGCCTGGGAGGAACTATCCTTTTGACAGGTGTGATATTTTTAGGCCCCAGACGACAAACATATATTTCGCGGATAGATGCATTTATGCATCCAGAAAAAGCCGATCCGGATAAATCTTTTCAGTCCAACCAGTCGAAAATTGCCATTGCAACTGGAGGGGTTTTTGGAAAAGGGCCGGGTAACAGCACACAGCGTAATTTCCTTCCGCATCCTTATTCTGATTTTGTATATGCTTTAATTATTGAAGAATACGGGTTAATAGGGGGAGTAGTGCTGGTTATAATTTACCTCATATTTCTTTATCGCTGCATTCTTATTGTTACACACAGCCCCAAAGCTTTCGGTGCTTTGCTTGCGGCAGGCTTAAGTTTCAGTTTAACTATACAAGCTTTTGCAAATATGGCGGTAGCAGTTGGATTAGGACCGGTTACGGGTGTTCCGCTTCCATTGGTTAGTATGGGCGGTACATCCATATTATTTACCAGTGTAGCTTTTGGAATAATTTTAAGCGTAAGCAGAGATATTGAGGAGAAAAAAGCGAAGGAAGCTACAGGAGGCAATACAAATGAAAAAGTAATTGTAGGTGAAATTCCTGCAATGGGATAAAAAGATATGAGGATAGGCAGATAAGTAAATAGCAAAGTAAGTTATGGCAAAACGGGTTATCATAAGCGGAGGCGGAACCGGGGGGCATATCTTCCCCGCTGTTGCTATTGCAAATGCATTGAAGCGTATTGATCCCAATATAGAAGTTCTTTTTGTGGGAGCGAAAGGGAAAATGGAGATGGAAAAAGTTCCGGCAGCGGGATATAGAATAATAGGCCTGGATATTCAGGGGTTTCAGCGGAAGGCATTGTGGAAAAACATCCTGCTTCCATTTAAGATTTTAAGCAGTGTAATGCAGTCGATAAAAATTATAAAGGATTTTAAACCCAATGTGGCTGTCGGAGTTGGGGGTTATGCTTCGGGGCCATTATTGTATGCTGCAAGTATTTTAAATATTCCTTACCTGATTCAGGAGCAAAATTCTTATGCCGGAATCACTAATAAACGGTTAAGCAAGAAGGCTAAGAAAATATGCGTTGCTTTCGAAGGGATGGATAAGTTTTTTCCGGCAGAGAAGATTATGCTTACCGGAAATCCGATTCGGAGAGAATCTGTACAAATTGAGGGTAAAAGGGAGGAGGCCTTTGCGCACTTCGGCCTTTTACCCTCAAAAAAGATACTATTGGTAACCGGGGGTAGCCTTGGTGCAGGAACACTGAATAAAAGTATGCTGCACTCACTTGAAAAGCTTGTTGATGAAGACGTACAGCTTATCTGGCAAACGGGCAAATATTATTTTCAATCCATTCAGCAGGAAATGGAAGAGAATAGTTTTCCGGGAATAAAAGTATACGAGTTTTTGAACAGGATGGATTTAGCTTATGCTGCTGCAGATGTAATTGTCTCCAGGGCAGGGGCGGGAACGATTGCAGAATTATGTGTTGTTGGGAAACCGGTGATATTGGTTCCTTCGCCAAATGTGGCAGAAGATCATCAAACAAAAAATGCTATCGCCCTGGTGAATAATGGTGCTGCCATTTTGGTAGCAGATAGTATTGCAGAAAGAGAATTGGTTGAGACAGCCATATCACTTATTAAGAACCTGCAAAAATGTGATGAACTGGGCAGGAATATCAGAAAAATGGCATTAAAAGATGCAGATGAAATAATAGCAAAGGAAGTGTTGCGAATTGCAGGTTAAAGGGATGCAGTAAAAAGGGCAAGGATAAAGATAAAGAAGAAAGCAAAAACCAGAAAAAGTAAAACAAAAATCTAAAAGAAATAAAGTGGAAGTTAAAGGAACAAAAAGCACTACAAGGGCTTTCACCTTTTACCTTTCACCTCAAAAAGAACATGGAACTTAACAATATCAAACAGGTTTATCTGATAGGAATCGGGGGGATTGGGATGAGTGGACTTGCACGTTATTTTAACAAACGCGGCTGTCTTGTTTGTGGTTATGACCGTACTCCAACTCCTTTGACTGCCAGCTTGATCGAGGAAGGGATTGAAGTTATTTATACAGATGCAGTTTCTTCTGTTCCGGCTGCTTTTCTTGCAAATTCTGATGCTACATTAATTATATATACGCCGGCTATTCCGAAAGATTCACAGATTCTTAATTTTTTCCGCGATAAAGACTTTGCGCTGAAGAAACGGTCGGAGGTACTGGGCATTATCAGTAAAGGGATGTTTACCATTGCTGTTGGCGGTACTCACGGAAAAACGACAACATCTAGTATGGTGGCCCATATTCTAAAAAATAGCGGGTACGATTGCTCTGCATTTTTGGGTGGCATTGCAACAAATTATAACTCTAATATTTTGTTTGGTGATAATAATGTGATGGTAGTTGAAGCCGATGAATATGACCGTTCCTTCCTTACACTTCACCCGGATATTGCTGTTATTACATCAATGGATGCCGATCACCTGGATATTTATGGTGACAAAGGACATTTAACCGAATCGTTTCGCCTTTTTGCATCACAGGTAAAACCTGGAGGAAATCTTCTTTATCATTTGGGCTTGCCTTTAACCGAAGGACAAACCTACGCTGCAGATCCGACAGCGACTGTACGGGCAGAGAATGTACGGATAGCTGGAGGTAGTTTTTATTTTGATTTTTATTCTGATCTCGGTCAAATTAAAAATATTCAGTTAGGTATTCCGGGTTTGCATAATGTAGAAAATGCGGTTGCCGCAACACAAATTGCGTTTATACTTGGAATTACGCCAGTAAAGATCAAAGAGGCGCTTGAGTCATTTAAGGGTGTAAAAAGGCGTTTTGAATATATAGTTAGAACAGAGCGTTGCATCTATATTGACGATTATGCGCATCACCCTGAAGAATTGAGAGCTTGCATTACTGCTGTAAAAAGCCTTTATCCCGACAGGAAACTTACCACTATTTTTCAGCCTCATTTATTTACACGTACGCGGGATTTTGCAGAAGGATTTGCGGAAGCCTTAAGTCTTTCTGACGAGTTGCTGATGCTTGACATCTACCCTGCCCGGGAATTACCTCTTCCAGGTGTTTCTTCGGCAATTATCCTCGAAAAGATGGATCGTTCATCTTATAAACAATGCACTAAAGAAGAGGTAATTGCATTTGTTAAAAAAAATCAGCCCGAACTGCTTTTAACCGTAGGTGCAGGCGATATAGATGCCCTGGTTGAACCTTTAAAAAATGTGTTGAGCCATGCTTAAAAGGATTAACTGGAAACGAGTTTTAATTAGTTTTATCTGGCTCTTAAGCCTGAGCGGGCTGGGTGTGCTGATGAGTTTTATAGAAGTAAAGAAGGGTGATGCCAGATGCAAAGAGGTTCGGATAATAATACCGGGAACTTATAATTTCATCGAACGCACAGAGGTTGATAATATCCTTTATAAAACCCAGGGCCCATTAAAGGGGCGGGTTTTAAATCGTATTAATATCCAGGAACTTGAAACAGCGCTTCGGGCAAATCCATTTATCCGCACCGCACGGGTTTTTACCGATATGGATGGAGTGATAACTGTATTGGTAAACCAGCGGGAGCCAATATTGCGTGTTTTGAATTTAACCAACCAGGATTTTTATATCGACCGTGACGGGTATAAGATTCCAACTTCATCGAATTTTACAGCAAGGGTACTTGCAGCAAACGGCTTCGTTCTGGAGGGCTTTACTAATAAGGTTGATACATTGAAAACGCAAATGGCCCGTGATCTTTTCAAAACCGCTTCCTTTATAGAGCAGGATTCTTTATGGCGCGACCAGATTGAGCAGTTATACGTTAATCAGCAAAATGAAATTGAAATGGTTCCGCGGGTAGGAAATCACAAGATTATTCTGGGAAATGCCGATTCGTTGCAAACCAAGTTTAGAAACCTGTTGGTGTTTTATAAAAAGGCATTGCCGAAAGTTGGCTGGGATGCATATAAAACTATCAATATTAAATATTACAATCAGGTTGTATGCGAAAAGGCAGATTCAACAGAACTCGAAAAAGAAAAGTTAGCGGATACTTCTGTGACAGGAAGTCCCGATTCAATTAATGATATTCAGGATACAAGTAAAATAATAACGCATTAGTTATGGAAAAAAGTTCTTCAACTCAAGCAAAAAGTTCTCCTATTGTTGTTGGCTTAGACATAGGAACTACCAAGATATGTGTAACTGTTGGTCGCCGCAGTGCCCATGGTAAAATCGAAATTCTTGGCATCGGCAAAGCCGAATCTGCAGGTGTTACACGCGGTGTAGTTTCAAATATTCAGAAAACAGTCCAGGGTATTGTACAGTCTGTTGACGAAGCAAGCGCACAATCTAATGTGGACGTTAAGATCGTAAACGTCGGAATTGCAGGACAGCATATCAAAAGTCTGCAGCACCGGGGTATTTTAACAAGAAAAGATCTTCAAAACGAGATTCAGCGTAAAGATATCGATAAACTTATCGAAGATATGTTTAAACTGTTAATGCCTCCGGGCGAAGAAATTATACATGTGCTTCCGCAAGAATTTACGGTAGATAATGAACCCGGGATAAAAGATCCGATAGGGATGGCCGGAGTTCGGCTCGAAGCGAACTTCCATATTATCTCTGGCCACGTAAGTGCCGTTAAAAATATCCTGAAATGCGTAACTAATGCGGGCCTTGAAACGCAGGAACTTATCCTGGAGCCCCTTGCGTCATCCGAATCTGTTTTAAGTGAAGAAGAAAAAGAAGCGGGTGTTGTATTGGTAGATATTGGTGGCGGCACTACTGATATTGCCATTTTTCACGAAGGAATTATTCGTCATACCGCCGTTATTCCTTTTGGTGGAAATAGTATTACTGAAGATATCCGCGAAGGTTGTTCGGTTATGCGTAACCAGGCAGAATTATTAAAAACGCGGTTTGGATCTGCTTTGGCAGAAGAGAATAAGGATAACGAAATTATCAGTGTTCCTGGTTTAAGGGGACGTGAGCCGAAAGAGATTTCCGTTAAAAACCTGGCCTACGTAATTCAGGCACGTATGGAAGAAATAATCGAACACGTATATTATGAGATAAAATCGTCCGGTTACGAAAAGAAACTTATTGCCGGAATTGTAATCACCGGAGGTGGTGCTCAATTGAAGCATTTGTCTCAGTTGGTAGAGTATGTTACAGGGCTTGATTGCCGCGTAGGCTATCCCAATGAACACCTTGCAAAAAATGAAGTTTTGCCAAAAAATGTGTACGACGACCTGAAGAGTCCGATGTTTGCAACAGGTATCGGACTGCTGATAAAAGGAATCCAGAAAACAGAAGAAATTCTGGAGTTGGCTAATCACAAAGGACGGGTTGCTGAGAAAACACAGCCGGTTGAGAAGTCAAAAAAATCGTTTGGTTTATTTGATAAATTGCTTCAAACGGGAGCTAAATTTATTAAGGATGACATCAAGGATGAAGACTATATTAAGTAGTTTTCAACAATTTGGAAGTTTTCAACAAAATTAACAATTGTGGAAAACGCCTGTGTAAAATTTTTTAATATTACATCAGGAACGCATGTAAAAGTACAAAATTTATTTACCTGAAAATAAGCGATATGCAGTTTGAAATGTTAAAAGAAAAATCGTCGATCATTAAAGTGATAGGCGTTGGTGGTGGCGGCGGTAATGCAGTTAATCACATGTACAAGCAGGGAATTACAGGTGTGGATTTCATTATTTGCAATACTGATGCACAGGCATTAGAGCTTAGCCCGATTCCGAATAAAGTACAATTGGGTGCCAGTCTTACTGAAGGTATGGGAGCAGGATCTATCCCCGAAGTAGGAAAAAATTCAGCTATTGAAAATATCGATGATATAAAGGAAATGCTCGGTACAAATACCAAGATGCTTTTTATAACAGCCGGAATGGGTGGAGGTACTGGTACCGGTGCGAGTCCGATTATTGCAAAAGCGGCAAAAGAACTTGATATTTTGACAGTTGGAATTGTTACAACTCCTTTTTCTTTTGAAGGTAAACGCCGTAAAATGCAGGCCGGAGAAGGTTTGGATGAACTGAGAAAATATGTTGATTCTTACCTGGTTATTTCAAATGATCGTTTAAGAGAAATATTCGGAAACCTGACTTTAAGTGCTGCTTTCGCTCAGGCTGATAATATTTTAACTACTGCCGCCAAGGGAATTGCCGAAATAATTACAATTCCTGGATATATAAACGTTGATTTTAAAGACGTACGTACTGTAATGCAGGACAGCGGGGTTGCCATAATGGGAAGTTACGCTGCAGAAGGCGAAAGCCGTGCTTTAAGAGCTGTGGAAGGTGCTTTGGCATCGCCACTATTAAAAGATAATGAAATTGAAGGTGCACGTTATATCCTTTTAAATATTAGCTCAGGATCAAAAGAGGTTTCTATGGATGAGGTAAGTATCATTACCGACTATATCCAGGAAGAAGCGGGTTTGGCAGCAGACCTCATATGGGGTAACTGCATTGATGAAACACTTGGAGAAAAAATTTCTGTTACCATTATTGCTACTGGTTTCCAAACTCAGGAAGAACGTGCAGTAGAGAAAACACATCAGAAGAAAGTATCTGTTCTAACTCCAGATAATGCCCCATTGGTAAAGCCGGTAAATGTAATTAACTCATTTATCGAACCTGAACCCCTTGCTGCTCCTGAAGTAACAGAACCGGTATTAAAAGAGACAAAGACTGTAGAAGCAAAAGAAGTACAACCCGACCTGTTTGCAGGATTTTTTGCTAAACAGGAAGATAAAAAACAACCGGAAGCTCCAATTATTAAGCACAGTTTAACAGAAGAGGAACCGAAGCAGGACGAACCTTCTTTCGAGTTTGAAATGCGCCTTACTGAATCCGAAACTGTTTATCAACCAGAACTACCTGCTAAACCAGAACCTGAAAAAGAACCTGAACCAGCAGCTGAGGTTTATAATCCGGATGAGAATAAAACGAACGAGTCTATTGAAGAACAGTTACGTAAATCAAAAGAACGAATCCTTAGATTAAAGGATCTGAGCATGAAGCTGCGCACCGCTAACGGCCTTCAGGAACTTGAAAATGAGCCCGCATATAAAAGAAAACAAATGGCTTTGCAGCAGGTTCCACATTCTTCAGAATCGCAGGTGTCAAGATTTACGTTGTCTAATGAAGACGGAGTTACTGAAATAAGACCTAATAATTCCTTTTTGCATGATAATGTAGATTAGCACACATCTCATTATTTAAAGCCTTTATGACTTTCATAAAGGCTTTTTTTTATTTATTGAATTTAATATTAATACTTGTTCAAGATTAAATTGAAATTCAGCGCTATAAGCCCTAAATTTGGAATTTTAAATTTATTCATCTTTAAACATAATATCATTGGATTTATTTGATAAGATTTCGAAAAACATGGGTCCGCTCGGTCAGCACCTGAAGTGGTCTCATGGTTATTTTTCTTTTCCTAAACTTGAAGGAGAAATTGCTCCTCATATGAAATTTCGGGGAAAAGATCACCTGGTGTGGAGCTTAAATAATTACCTGGGGTTAGCTAATCATCCGGAAGTACGTGAAGCTGATGCGAAAGCTGCGGCCGAATATGGCCTTGCCTATCCGATGGGCGCACGTATGATGTCTGGTAATTCCAACCAACACGAAGCGCTTGAAAAAGACCTCGCTGAATTTGTTGGCAAGCAGGATGCTTTTTTATTAAATTATGGATATCAGGGAATGGTATCTATTATTGATACTCTTGTTGACCGTAATGACGTAATTGTTTACGATGCCGAATCTCACGCCTGTATTATTGACGGTGTAAGATTACACATGGGGAAAAGATTTGTTTATCAGCATAACGATATTGAAAGCTGCCGGAAACAGCTGGAGCGGGCTACAAGGCTTGCTGAGCAAACCGGAGGTGGTATTCTTCTTATAACGGAAGGCGTATTCGGAATGTCAGGTGCTCAGGGAAAACTAAAAGAAATTGTTGATCTGAAAAAGGACTTTAAATTTCGCTTGCTTATTGATGATGCGCATGGTTTCGGTACAATGGGCAAAACAGGAGCCGGTACTCATGAAGCGCAGGATTGTATTGAAGGAATCGATGTATACTTCGGAACATTTGCAAAATCAATGGCTGGAATAGGCGCCTTCGTAGCTTCTACAGAAGATATTACCAATTACCTGCGCTACAACATGCGCTCCCAAACTTTTGCGAAATCATTGCCGATGCCAATGGTTATGGGTTTGCGTAAACGCCTGGAACTTTTAAAGAACAAACCCGAACTGCGTGAAAAACTTTGGGAAATAGCTACTACTTTACAAAACGGATTAAGAGAACGTGGTTTTGATTTGGGTATAACGAATACAATGGTGACTCCGGTATTCTTAAAAGGAGAGCTTTCTGAAGCAACTGCCATTACCATGGATTTGCGGGAAAATTATGGTATTTTCTGTTCCATTGTAGTTTATCCGGTTATCCCAAAGGGATTAATGGAACTACGGATTATACCTACTGCGGCCCATACATTAGAAGATGTGGAACGTACCTTGAAAGCTTTCTCGGAAGTAGGAGAGAAATTGAAAAAAGGTCACTACAAAGAGCAGAATGTTGCAGTAGCTTAAATTTTGACTCTTTAAATTATAACAGAAAACCTGGAGGGATGTCTTCAGGTTTTTTTTCTTATAGTTAAATCTGTTTAGTATGCCGATGTTATTTTAATTGTCTTAATTAACAATTAGCAGTGGAAAAGGCCGAAAATGTGGAAAAAAACGTATGAACTGCCTCTTTATTAAAGCTTTGAAAAATTTTTTTTTACGAAAAAACCTTTTACTTTAGCTTATAGCTATTAAAAACAAACATTAATAAAAAGAAAAGGAGTAATTAAAATGAAAAAATTTGAAGAAGTAAAAAATCTTGTTGCCGGCCTGGAAGGCGATGCTGATAAGTTTTACAATAAAGGTAACAGCGCAGCAGGTACCAGAGTTAGAAAAGGTATGCAAGATTTAAAGAACCTGGCTCAGGCTATTCGTTTAGAGATTCAGGAGTCAAAAAATAAAGAAGCTGCAAAAAAATAGTTTTCTTTTTAAAAGAATTTTAAAGCCGGATAAATTTTATCCGGCTTTTTATTTATTGATCAGTTAGTTTATTTGTTTCTTCTACAATTCGGTTATACAGGTTTTCGCTCACATTTACCAAAGGAAGGCGTAACGTGTCGTTGCAAACCCCAAGGTATTTTAAAGCAGCTTTTACACCTGCCGGGTTTCCCTCTTCAAAAAACAGGTTTGTTACAGGGGCTAACTTATAATGCAGAATTTGTGCTTCTTTAAATTTGTTCTCCAGGCAAAGCTGTACCATTTTTGACAGGATTTTTGGAAAAACATTGCCAACTACCGAGATTACACCTACTGCCCCCAATGCAATTAACGGAAGGGTAATTGGATCGTCACCTGAAATTAAGAGAAAATCTTCCGGTTTTTCCGCAAGTATTTTGTTAAAGCAATCGAAATTTCCAGAGGCTTCTTTTATACCGATAATATTTTTTTCCTGAGCTAGACGTAACGTTGTTTCTGCATGAATAGAGCTTCCTGTACGGCCTGGAACATTATATAGAATAACCGGCAGCGGTGATGCTTCTGCGATAGCCTTATAATGCTGGAAGATACCTTCCTGGGTGGGTTTATTGTAATAGGGACTAACAGATAATATTGCTTCATACCCTGAAATGGTAAAACTTTTTACAGATTCAACAGCTTCACGGGTATTATTTCCGCCGATACCTGCTACCAGAGGAACTCTCCCGGCAACAGTTTCAGCAGTAAACTTCCATATAGATTCCTTTTCTTCTTTAGTTAAAGTAGCAGTTTCTCCTGTAGTTCCTAAAGAAACCAGATAGTCACATTTGCCTTCAATTAAAAAGTTTATAAGGTTTTTTAATCCGTTAAAATCTACTGATCCATCACTGTTGAACGGAGTAATAATAGCTACCCCTGTTCCGTATAATCTGTTCATCTGAATAATATAAAGCTTTCGCGGTATTTTAATAGCGAAAATAACAACAAGGTGCTAATTTATGGGTATTTATCAATTTTAAGAAAGAATTGAAAATTTGGGGGGGTAAATTCTGCTTAGTTGCTGAGCATCTTTAATAATTCATCTTCAGAAATTATCGGAATATTCAGCTTTTGTGCTTTTTCTAATTTTGAAGGCCCCATATTATCTCCAGCAACTACATAATTCAACTTACCCGAAATGCTGCTCAGTATCTTCCCTCCGTTATTTAAAATTAATTGAGTAAGTTCTTCTCTGCTGAATTTTTCAAATACTCCGGAAATGATAAAACTTTGTCCGCTTAATTTATCACTGTCGAGTATAACTTCTTTCTGGGCGCTTTCAAACTGTAAACCGTGCCTGCGTAACAGGTTTATTTGTTCAATATGCCTGCTGTCTTTAAAATACTCCAGTATACTGTCGGCAATCCGGTCGCCGATCTCTTCAACAGAAGTCAGTTCATCAAAACTGGCGTTCATCAGGCTGTCAATGTTTTTAAAATGAGTCGTTATTTTTTTTGCTACCGTTTCTCCTACATAACGTATCCCCAAGCCAAAAAGAACTTTCTCAAAAGGCATTTCTTTAGATTTTTCAATGCCTTCGAGCATGTTTGTTATAGACTTTTCGCCAAAGCGTTCCAGCTGTTTGAGTTCATCGCGTTTTTCATGCAGAATGTAAAGATCGCTGATGTGTTCCAGGAATCCTTTCCGATAAAAAGCTTCTATCGTTTCCTGTCCCAAACCTTCAATGTTCATTGCTTTGCGACTAATAAAATGCTGAATTTTACCAACTATTTGCGGGGGGCAACCTTCGTCATTAGGGCAATAATGAACAGCTTCTCCTTCTTCCCTGATCAAATTGCTTCCACATTCGGGACAGGTTTCAGGATATATAATTTTTTCTGCTCCAACAATGCGCTTAATTGTGTTTACAGCAATTATTTTAGGAATAATTTCGCCACCTTTTTCTACAAATACCGTATCTCCCTGATGTAAATCGAGTCGTTTTATTTCATTAGCATTGTGTAGAGTAGCTCTTTTTACAGTTGTTCCGGCAAGTAGAACAGGTTTAAGATTTGCTACCGGCGTTACCGCACCGGTACGGCCAACCTGGTAACTTACGCTTTCAAGCGTAGTTTCAACTTCTTCTGCCTTATATTTATACGCTATAGCCCAACGTGGAGATTTGGCTGTGAAACCAAGTTCGTGCTGCTGTGCGTAATTATTTACTTTCAAAACTATGCCATCAATATCATAGCTCAATTTGTGTCGTTCTTCTTCCCAATAGTGAATAAAATTTATTACATCCTCTATATTTCTGCATAGCCGGTTGTGCTCACATACATGAAATCCCCACTTCTGTACTGCCATAAGGCTTTCCCAATGGGTTTTAAATAAGGGTTTGTCGGTATACAGGAAATACAAAAAACAATCCAGCGGTCTTCGGGCTACTTCTCCCGAATCCTGAAGTTTTATTGTCCCCGAAGCAAAATTCCTCGGATTAGCATAGGGTACTTCGCCAAGTTTGATACGTTCCTGGTTTAATTTTTCAAAGGCAGGCCGGTGCATAAAGATTTCCCCCCTGATCTCAAAGTTATCGGGATAACCAGAACCACGAAGCTTTTTAGGAATTCGATTAATTGTTTTTACATTGGTAGTTACGTCATCACCCTGACTGCCATCGCCACGGGTAACAGCACGTAGCAGTCTGCCATTTTCATAAGTCAGACTCATGGACAAGCCATCGAATTTAAGCTCGCAAACATATTCGAAATCCTCGCCTATTGCTTTTTTTATACGTTCGTCAAAATCTCTTAAATCTTGTTCATTATAGGTGTTGCCCAAAGAAAGCATTGGCCATTTATGCTTTACGGTTTGAAATTCTTTTGTGATTTCTCCACCAACCTTTTGTGTCGGAGAATCAGGGTCCTGGAAATCCGGATAATGTTTTTCCAGGTCTTCAAGTTCCTTTAATTTTTTATCAAAATCGAAATCGGAAATTGTAGGCTGGGCAAGTACGTAATAGTTGTAATTATGCTGGTTAAGCTCTTTAACCAAAGCATCCATACGATCTTTAACTTCGAAAAGCGACATGAGCGAAGATAAGAGTTTTTTGAGTTGAGTATAAGGTGCGTATTGCTAAAGTAAGACTTATTTTATGAATTTAAGAGTTGTTCAATATCGTTGAAAATATCCATAAAGGCAGCTTTTAAGATTTCACGGTAGTCAAACAAGATTGCAGTGAGTTGTAATTTCTGCGTTTCGTTAAAGGATGAAGGCCATAATCGCATACAAATGCGATTGATGGAGTATATGATATTACCCGGGTCCCTGTAATTATTTAAGTAAGCTGCTTCAATAAATTCGTCAAAGAATTTGAAGAAAATATCAGTTTCGGAAATCTTGTTTAATTGGAGAAATCTGTTAATAGCGTTTCTATCGGCAGATTTAAGATGTGAATAAAACCGATCTGTTCCAAGAATTGATTCCGTAAGCAGCAAGCTGTCCAACATAATTTCGAGCGCAATATGAGCCACAAAAAAAGGTTTGGCAGAAGAGCCGGCCAATACAGGAGCAATAGCAACTCGGATGGCAGCGCTATGCTTAAGGAAAAAATCCGAGCAATGAAAGATTCTGTCTACTGCCAGGTGCCGGTTCCATCCTTTTAAAATGGTTGAAAGATTTTTATCAGTGCTAAAGTTCTCACTGTTTTTTTCAGGACGAATGTTCCATTCTTTTTTTGCATTTTTTATCAGATCAGGCAATACTGTTCCCGTCACCATAAGTGAATCACCCGTGTACCTGTCGAAATAAAAGTGAGATAAAAAATTCATGCCTGTTAAAACGATTAGATAAGCCTTTAAAAGGCGCTCTATTCTCAATTTACGAAAAAAGAGGCGTTTTATTTCCAGGAATGAATTAAATGATGTTATTTATTATAGCATACTGAAGCAGTATAATGGTTTTTGCATCGTGTATTTTACTATCTGCCAGTAATTGCCGGGCCTCCTGAAAAGACAGTTCGACAGTGTGTATATCTTCTCCTTCGTCTTTAAGTCCGCCACCTTCAGATACTTTCAATTCTTCATTATACTCTCCAACAAAATAATGGACAAGTTCTGTAAAAGAGCCAGGAGAGGAGTAAGCTTCCGCTATTTTTTTTATCTGCGAAATGCGATATCCTGTTTCCTCTTCCACTTCCCTGATAACTGCATGTTCCGGAAATTCACCTTCATCGATTAATCCGGCGCAGGCTTCCAGTAATTTTGTATGCTTTTCTTTTAAATAAACAGGCAAGCGAAACTGTTCGGTTAATAAAACTTTCTTTTTAGAGGGATCATACAATAAGATAACGGTAGCATCCGGCCGATGAAAGACCTCCCGTTCATGCTCCTGCGTTCCGGTATTAGAAACAGTCTGATAGGTGATTTTTTCTAATTTCGATCTCAAATCAGAAAGTACTTCGGTTTTAAGGATTTGTATTTCGCTCATAATTCAGCAACAACAATAAATAATAACAAGTTTTTAATTTATCTATCTTTGCACAGTTTAGCTTATTGTTTTTCACTTTTAGATTGAATGCAATCAGCAGATATATCAAAAATTAAGACTAAGAGTTACAATAAATGAATTTCGTAGAAGAACTGCGCTGGCGTGGCATGCTGCAGGATATAATGCCAGGTACTGAAGATGAACTCAATAAAGGGATGACTGCCGGTTATATTGGTTTTGATCCAACTGCCGATTCTTTGCATGTGGGGCATCTTACCCAGATAATGACGCTTATTCATTTTCAGCGGGCAGGCCATAAGCCATATGCATTGGTAGGTGGTGCTACCGGTATGGTTGGCGATCCCTCAGGGAAATCAGCAGAGCGGAATTTATTATCCGAGGATATTCTTCAGCATAATGTAAGCTGCCTGGAAAAGCAATTAAGCAAGTTTCTTGATTTTAATTGTGGTAAAAACAGTGCCGAAATGGTTAATAATTACGATTGGTTTAAGCACTTCAGCTTCCTGGATTTTATCCGCGATGTGGGCAAACATATTACGGTTAATTATATGATGGCAAAAGACTCTGTGAAAAAACGCCTGGAAGGTGAAACAGGAATGTCTTTTACAGAATTTAGTTATCAGTTGGTGCAGGGTTATGACTTTTACTGGCTCTGGAAGAATAAAAACTGCCTGGTTCAAATGGGCGGATCAGACCAGTGGGGTAATATTGTTACCGGAACAGAGTTAATCCGCCGTAAGGATGGTGGTTCTGCTTTCGCAATTACTACGCAACTGATAAAAAAAGCAGATGGAACCAAATTCGGAAAAACCGAAAGCGGTGCTGTATGGCTTGATTCTAAAAAGACATCTCCATATAAATTCTATCAGTTTTGGTTAAATACAAGCGATGTGGATGCTAAGAGCTGGATCAGGATATTTTCATTGAAATCGCAAAAAGAAATAGAAACACTTGAAGCTGAACATGATCAGACACCTCACTTAAGAATTCTTCAAAAAGCGTTAGCAGAAGAAATTACACTTCGTACGCATGATGAAAATTCCTTAAAAACTGCACTTAAAACTTCCGATTTTCTTTTCGGAAACGGATCACTTGAATTTTTAAGTTCTTTAAGTGATGAGGAAGTGCTTGAGGTATTTGAAGGTGTTCCGCAATTTGTAATTTCAAAGGAAGAGTTGGCATCAGGATTAAACGCTGCCGACCTTCTTGCAGAAAAATCAAGCGTGTTTTCTTCCAAGGGCGAAGCCAGGAAAATGATACAGGGTGGAGGAGTTTCTGTAAATAAGGAAAAGGTGGCAGATGCTGCAGATGTTTTTGATTCGGGCAGGCTGATAAACGGAAAATTCCTGGTAGCACAAAAAGGTAAAAAGAACTATTTTCTCCTAATTGCGGAATAAGATAGCTATGTCGTCTAAAAAAATAGTTTCTCTGCTTCCTGCCGCCACCGAAATAGTTTGTGCTTTAGGATTGGAAGAACAGTTGATTGGCCGGTCTCATGAATGCGATTTTCCAGAAAACATATGTCTGCTTCCCGTTTGTTCAACTGCTAAATTTACTCCCGGTTCAGATAGTGTAGCTATCGACAGACAGGTAAAAGAAATACTAACTGAGGCGCTTTCCATTTATGATATTGACATTGAACTTATCAGGCAGCTACAGCCCGATATAATTATAACACAGTCTCAGTGTGAGGTTTGTGCAGTCAGCCTGGATGATGTAAGCCGGAAACTGGAAGGACTCCTTGAGAAAGATGTTGAAATAATTTCCCTGGAGCCTCACGTCCTTAATGATCTTTTTAAAGATATAAGGATGATAGCAAAAAGCCTTAATGTTACCGAAAAAGCAGAACAGTTAATTGAGGGGCTTCAGGAGCGCCTGGATTTAATTAAACATAAACTTAAATTTATAGAGCAAAAGCCCCGGGTTGCTTGTGTAGAATGGCTGTCGCCTTTAATGATAGCAGGTAACTGGACTCCGGAATTAGTTGAAACGGCAGGAGGGATCCCGGTACTTGCTGAAAAAGGAAAACATTCTTTTTATATAGATATTGCCTCCATTCAACAGGAAGACCCGGATATATTAATATTAATTCCCTGTGGTTTCTCTATCTCAAGGACACTACAGGAAATTAACCTGCTTTTAGAAATTCACGGATGGAATGAGCTTAAAGCAGTACAAAATAACCAGGTATATGTTGCCGATGGGAATCAGTATTTTAACCGTTCAGGGCCCCGTTTAGTGGATTCTGCAGAGATTCTCGCCGAAATTATTAATCCTAAGCAGTTTGTGTTCGGTTACGAAGGGCAAGGCTGGGTAAAATTTGGAACGAGTTAATTGGTATACTATTAAAATACAACAAACTGATCAATTTGCTGTGTTGTAAATTTTAAAGTATCCTCTTTAAATAAGTTCCCTTCCTCGTTAAACTCTTTATTTATGCTCGGAATATGTAAGCGGAGCGGCATTACATGCAGGTTTATATAATGGCAGATGCCGGTAAAATGATCAATCCCTCTGATATTTCCGTATTTTCCTGAAGATATACCTACCAAAGCAGCTTTTTTGCCATGAAAACTTTCGGGATATTTGCATGCATCAATAAAAACTTTTAATACCCCGGGGAAACTGCCATTGTATTCAGGGATTATAAACAGGAATTTATCGGTAGCGGTTACAATGTTCTGCATGGGCTGGAAATTTTCACGGCTCTTCATATACATTTCGGGATGTATTAAACCTTCAGGCAGGCTTGTTAAGGATAAAATTTCTGCTTCTACACCTTTTATTCTGAGTTGTTTCCGGTAATATTCAGCCAGTTTTAACGTATAACTATTTTCGCGGTTAGTAGCAGAAACTATAGTGATCATTGTTGATAAGATGTGTAAAATGAGCCAATGCAGCTCTCATAAAATTATTTAAAGTTCGTATCTTAGTCGATTATAAAAATCGCTTTAATACGAACAAAAATAATGATTTTGAGTGTTAAAGTCAGCTTAAACATTGATTGCAATTATATTTAGAGGATGAGTAAAATTATTGCGTTAGCCAATCAAAAGGGAGGGGTAGGAAAAACTACGTCATCCATTAACCTGGCTGCCAGTCTTGCGGTTTTAGAATACCGTACCTTACTGGTAGATGCCGATCCGCAGGCAAATTCAACTTCAGGCATTGGCTTTGATCCAAGGGCAATAAAAGAGAGTATTTACGAGTGTATTATCAATGAGTCAGATCCTCGTGCCGCTATTCAAAAAACAGATACACCATTTCTCGATCTGCTGCCTGCGCACATTGATCTGGTAGGTGCAGAGATCGAAATGATAAACCTGAACGACCGGGAGTATAAAATGAAATCGGTATTGAACCAGGTAAAAGATGATTACGATTTTATTATTATTGATTGTTCTCCCTCATTGGGTTTAATTACCATTAATGCTTTAACGGCTGCCAATTCGGTAATTATTCCCGTACAATGCGAATATTTTGCATTGGAAGGATTGGGAAAATTACTGAATACCATAAAAATTGTACAGAACCGTTTAAATACAGAACTCGAAATAGAAGGCATTTTATTAACAATGTACGATGTTCGATTACGGCTGTCAAACCAGGTGGTAGAAGAAGTGAAAACTCATTTTCAGGATCTCGTGTTTGACACCATTATTCAAAGAAATACCCGTTTGAGCGAGGCTCCGAGTTTTGGAGTATCGGTAATTATGCACGATGCCAACTGCAAAGGAGCGATTAATTACCTCAATCTGGCAAGAGAAATAATTAAAAAGAACGGTTTATTAAAACAGGAAACTGAAAATCAAGCTACCGCAAATACATGACGTATCAGAAGAAAACAGGGTTAGGAAAAGGGTTGAGTGCTTTACTTGATGATACGGAAGCTGTCCAAACCCCCAGAGTACAAAGTCCGGCAGAAACAGTTCATTCAATTGGATCTGTCAGCCATATTCATATCAATAAAATAGAGATAAATCCTTTTCAGCCACGAACAGAGTTTGATCCGCAGGCCTTGGAGGATTTAGCGGAATCTATAAAACTTCAGGGATTGATTCAGCCCATTACTGTCCGAAGGCTGGATAATAATGTGTACCAGCTTATTTCAGGTGAGCGGCGTCTCCGGGCATCCAAACTGGCGGGTTTAACGGAAGTTCCTGCTTATATCCGTACCGCCAATGATCAGCAGATGCTGGAAATGGCTTTGATTGAGAATATCCAGCGGGAAAACCTGAACGCCATAGAGGTTGCACTGAGTTTTCAGCGTATGCTGGATGAATGCAATCTGAAGCAGGAAGAACTGGGTGATCGGGTTAGTAAGAACAGGTCGACGGTTACTAATTACCTGCGGTTGTTAAAATTGCCTCCCGTTATTCAGATATCTATTCGGGATAATGAAATATCAATGGGGCATGCGAAGGCGCTACTGGGAGTTGAGGATGCTGATAAGCAGTTATATGTACACCAGCAAATCATCTCAAACGAACTCTCTGTTAGAAAAGCAGAGGAGTTAGTAAGAGAAATTCAAAAGCATGGCGTAAAAAAGAAGGAAAAAAAGCAGGAACCTGTTTCTTTTCAATATCAGAAGATACAGGATGACCTTGCTTCTAAATTTGCTACTCGTGTAAAGCTGAAGGTGCAGGGTAAAGGAAAGGGAGCTATCGAAATACCGTTCATGTCTGAAGAAGATCTCAGCAGGATTTTGGAATTATTAGACTGGTAATGACAGTACCTAAATTTTTACTTCTACTTATTTGTTTGGCAGCAGGTATGCCTGTTTTTGCTCAGACAGACTCAAGTGTAGTAAAAGTTGATACTGCAATGAGAAACCCGGGAACCCCTCAAAAAGTGACTGACTCCACAGCTATCAAAAATGATTCTTTACGGGTATTGCCAAAAAGGATTAAGAGTGCTGAATCTGTAAAGGTGAAATCAAAGAAAGACACCGTATTTAAAGATTCATCCCGGCTTGCGCTTGAAAAACTGCCACGTAAAGCGGTATTGGCTTCTGCAATCCTGCCGGGACTGGGCCAGATACGAAATCACCGGTGGTGGAAAGTTCCGCTAATATATGGCGGCTTTGTAGGAATAGGACTTGCAATTGATTTCAATAACCGCTATTACCATGAATTTTTAAAGGAAGTGCAGTATCGATCGGAGCATAAAGATGAGCCATTGAATCCGAAATATACTGCTTATCGAACGGAGTCCTTAATTCAGGCTAAAGATTTTTACCGTCGAAACCGTGATCTTAGTATCTTAGGCGGAGTTGCTTTTTATGCTGTTCAGATGATTGATGCATATGTAGACGCCAAATTTTTCAGATTCGATATCAGCGATGAAATTTCGCTGAAAATTTCCCCTTCAATAAACACACCTGGTTTTGCAAATGCTTATTTGCCCTCGCCTGGTCTAAAAATAAACTTATCTTTATGAATATAGCTCTTCTTGGGTACGGCAAAATGGGCCGCATAATAGAACGTTTCGCTCTCGACCGCGGTCATGAAATTGTTCTGAAAATTGATGCTTTTACTCTCGATCAATTAACCACGGAAAACCTGCAAAAAGCAGATGTTGCGATTGATTTCAGCACTCCCGATTCTGCTTTATCCAATATAGAAGCCTGTTTTGCTGCACAGGTGCCGGTAGTAGTAGGTACAACGGGCTGGTATGATCACATCACGGAAGTAAAAGCGAAATGCGAAGAAAGTAACAATGCACTATTGTACGCATCTAATTTCAGTGTGGGGGTAAACGTGTTTTTCTTTGTAAATAAAGTGCTGGCGAAGCTCATGAACCGCTACCCGCAGTATGATGTACAGGTGGAGGAAATTCATCATACACAAAAACTGGATTCCCCAAGCGGTACGGCCATCACTATTGGCGAAGGAATATTGGAAAAGATTGAGCGAAAAACCGAATGGGTGAATGACCTGGCAGGTGAAGGGGAGGATGTAATTCCCAAGCCGGAACAATTACTTATTGAATCGCATCGTATAGAAGATGTTCCGGGAACACATACGGTTATATACAGCTCGGAAGTAGACGAAATTGAATTTAAGCACAAAGCGCATAACAGAGCCGGCTTTGCACTGGGTGCCGTACTGGCAGCAGAGTGGCTCAAGGATAAAAAAGGATTTTATTCTGTAGCAGATATGTTTGACTTTAACATATAATCAGTAAAAAATGAATTTGAAATTCTGGAAGAAAGATAAAGACTCGACCAAAACAGTAAAGAAAAAAAGTAAGGGCAGGGAATGGTTTGACGCAATTGTTTTTGCTGTCATAGCTGCTACATTAATACGTGGATTGCTATTGGAAGCGTACACCATTCCCACAGGGTCTATGGAGAAATCGCTTTTAGTTGGCGACTTTTTATTTGTAAGTAAAATAAATTATGGCGCCCGTATTCCGATGACGCCTGTTGCTTTTCCTTTTGCCCATCATACCATGCCGGTGATTGGAACCAAAGCATACTGGGATGGAATTCAATTAAAATATCATCGTCTTCCCGGGTTAAGCGATATTAAACGAAACGATGTAGTAGTTTTTAATTACCCGATGGAAGCAGATTCTCCTTTTTACCGCCCGGTAGATAAAAGAGAAAATTATATAAAAAGATGCGTTGCAATTCCCGGAGATACATTACGAATCATAAATGCACGCGTTTACGTAAATGGAAAGCCTTCAGAAACGCCGCGGTTCGGACAAACGGATTATTATGTTCAGACAGATGGGAATGATTTTAATCCGGATGCGCTCGAAGATCTTCATATCGAAAATCAGCGGGCTTCTGCCGACGTCTATTACTTTACAATGACGGCTGAAGATGCTGAAATGGTAAAAAAATGGGCAAATGTTAAAGTGGTTCAGCCTATGATACGGCCGATGGGAGAGTACGATAGCCAGGTATTTCCGCATAATCCAGACTTCAAGTGGAATGCAGATAATTTTGGTCCCCTAATCGTTCCAAAAAAGAACTGGACAGTAAAATTAGACAGCACAACTTTTCCGCTTTATCAAAGGGCAATAGAAGTGTATGAGGGCAATAAAGTATCTAAAAAAGGACAAGAAATTTTTATCAACGGAAAGAAAGCAGACTCCTATACGTTCAAAATGGATTATTACTGGATGATGGGAGATAACCGGCACAATTCACTGGATTCCCGTTTCTGGGGTTTTGTTCCCGAAGATCATGTGGTAGGTAAAGCATTATTCGTATGGATGAGCTGGGGAAATCACGGAATACGTTGGAGTAGAATATTTATGGGAATACATTAAAATGTCAAGTAGAATAAGATAAGAGTATTCTTATCTTATTCTTTATTAAGCTCTATTTTTTGTAGTCCATAGCTGGCCGGCCCATTCAATACTTCGCCGTTAATGCCATAGCGGGCTCCGTGGCAGGGGCAGTCCCAGCTTTTTTCTACGTTGTTCCAGTTAACAATACATTTTGCGTGGCTGCAAACCGGATTTAATGCATGTATTTCTCCCGATGCGTCTTTATAAACGGCCAGCTTTTTTCCTTCATGTTCAACGACATTGCCACTATCGGGCAGCATTTCCTGCAAGGACTGTATAGAGCGCACAGAAAAACGGTCCGCGATAAAATGATAGGCAACATTGGCGTTTTCCTTTACAAATTCCTGGAATCCGGCAACCGGTTTGATTCGTCCCGGACTGAAAACTTTTTCAAATTCGCTTTCTCCGGTAAGTATAAGGTCAGTTAAAATTTTTCCTGCAATACTTCCATAAGTTATTCCGTTTCCGCTGTATCCGGTAGCTACATATACTCCTTCGTCTATTCCGGGTAGTTTTCCTATATAGGGCAAGCCATCGCTGGGTTCGTAGAATTGTGCTGACCAGCGATATTCAATATAGGCCTCTGGATAAAGTGTTTTTACATATTCCTCCAGGGTTTTAAAGGCTTCGCCTGGGCTGCCATGTCCGGTTTTATGATCGCTTCCACCCACAATCATGTAGCGCTGTTGGTTAATGAGCTGGCAGCGAAAATAATGATACGGTTGTTGCATATCATAAGCAAGGGCTTGTGGAAATGTAGTTTCGCCGGCTTTAAATGCAACAGCATAACTGCGGTAAGGCGCACAGCGGAAATGTAATAGATTAATTCCGGGAGGAATGTGTGTCGCATACACCACTTTACCTGCATTTATAGAAACCGAATCGCTTTTAGCAACATGAAATTGTCCCTCCGTTTTCAGGTCGCGAATAAAAGTATGTTCAAGGATGATACCACCAAGTTTTGCAAACTCATTTGCCAGACTTATGATGTACTTTAAGGGGTGAAATTTCGCTTGTCCTTCGTAAATAATTGCCTTTTTGAAAGGAGCGGGAACAGGTGACTCTGAAACTATTCGTACCGAAACCCCAGCCTGTACTGCAGACTCGTATATTTTTTCAAGCTCCGAGCCCTGATCATCTGTTTCAGCATACAGGTAACCGGGAAGGAACTCAAAATCGCAATTAATATTATATTCTTTTACCAGTTGATAAATCAGGTCAATTGCCTGTTGTGTTGCCTCTGCAACCAGTTCAGATCCCTCTTTGCCAAAATTACTTTCTATAGTTTTATAACTTGTATCTAAAAAAGTATTTATATGGGCGGTGGTGCCTCCTGTTGTGCCGTAACCTAATGTATGCGCTTCTGCAAGAATGCAGTTCTTTCCGGCCTTTTGCAGTAATAAGGCAGTTGTCAAACCTGTAATTCCCCCACCTATAATTAATACATCGTAAATAGTAGCAGGATTGAAGTTTGATGCATTTGAGCTCTCTAATTCCGGAACTCCTTCCTGCCAGATACTTCTTGTACTCGAATCTCTGTCAGTGTTTTGAGTTAACGTCTCATGATTTCTGATGATATTGTTTGAGGTTTCCATAGGATTACTTTGCACCTATTAAACCTTATTTTTATCAGAATAGTTTTAGCGTAAACAGGAGAACTGTAAAGGGGGATTTAACAGCAGCTTACGAATCTAACCGGGGAATATTTAAACGGGCAGCAAGATCATTCAAATCGTTTACTACAGCTTCGTATAAAGGTATTCCCTCTGTTTTGCGAATTTTTTCTGCTTCAAGCTCTGGTTCTCCGGGTATTATTACTTTTTGTTGTGGGTCTATTGGTTCTGCCCTCTTGAATCGCTCTATCCAGGTATCCATGTGGGTCTTAAATTCATCTAAAGGGCGAAATCCGTCAACACGCATTGCACCTAAAAAATGACCTATTCCCTGGCCTACAGGATCTTTCGGCGGTTCCAGAAATGCAACAAAAGGAGGAACCCAAGGGCCATAATTAGCACCCGAAAGTACAGCAGATAAGATATCAACTGTAGCACTTAATCCAAATCCCTTGTGGCTTCCATGCTCTCTATCACTTCCCAGGGGCAGTAAAGAGCCCCCGTTTTTCAAAGCATGTGGATCGGTAGAAGATTCGCCACTTTTAGTTTGAACCCAGCCTTCAGGTATTGATTTTCCTGTCCGCTGAGCTATTTCAAGTTTTCCATTAGCAGCCGAAGAGGTTGCCATGTCAATCACTACAGGAGGATAATTTCCGGCAGGAAAAGCATAACACATCGGATTAGTGCCCAAAAGACGCTCAGTTGTATGGGTGGGCGCAACAAGCGGGCTTGCATTTGTCATTGAAAAGCCAATCATTCCTTTTTCTACCGCTTTTAGTGAGTGATACCCAGCTATTCCAAAATGATTTGAATTTTTAACAGATACCCAGCCGGAACCATATTTTTCTGCTTTTTCAATAGCTATCCTCATTGCAAAAGGAGCTACTACCAGTCCCAGACCGCTGTCGCCATCCACAGTAGCGGTAGTTGGAGTTTCGTGTACAATCTTAATATTCGGGTTCGGATTAATTCTTTTTTTCTCCCATAAACGTACATATCCGCTTAGCCGGGCAACGCCATGCGAGTCAATTCCTCTCAAATCCGATGATAATAACACATCTGCAGCCTGATATGCATCTTTTTCGGGGCAACCTATTTTTATAAATATGGCTTCAGTAAATTTTCTCAGCCGGTCTTCTGAAAAGATTTGATAACTCATTTAGGTTCTAAAATAGTGAATTTAAAATCGAGAGGTTTAAAATATTGAGCAAGCTCGTCTATCAGGGTATCGCCGTACTTTACATAAAAAGAACTAAAATTTTCCGTCCGTTCCTGTAAACTGTTACCTGCGAAATATTTTTTGCGTAGGTTGTCAATTAAAGATAAGCTACCGTCATAATTCCTTTTTTCAGCTTTGATCAATTTTTTCTCGAGATTGCTGATAGCCTTATGCAGACGTACAGCAACAGCTTCTGTGCTTGGGCCAAGTGTCGAGTCAATTTTTGTAGCTTTTAGTTTTGCTTTTTCCAACACATCCTTCAGTTCCTGCCATTCTTCATCCAGGGTAAGTGTTTGAGTGCTGTTTTTTAGTACCCATTCTTTTTTGACTGATTCTGGATCTTTAAAAATATCGGCAAGAGTAAGATCTAAGCGATTTAATTTATCCTGTAATTTATCAGTTGCTATTAAGGCAGAATTACGCAGTACCAGAACAGGAAAGTCTATTCCATAAAAATCAAAATTCTTCTTTAATTGCAGCCAGTAAACAATTTCCGCACCTCCGCCAACGTAGGCTAAATTAGGCAGAATAAGTTCCTGGTAAAGAGGGCGCATAATTACGTTTGGACTAAAACGCTCCGGATGCTGCCTGATTTCTTTCGATAATTCCTCTTTAGAAAATTCAATCTCCGAGTTTAAGACATAATATTTCTCTCCCTCACGAACTATTCGTTCGCGGAAGTTATCGAGCAGGTAGAAAAAGTTTATTTCACGGGCATTAACCTGAGTTTTAAAACCTGCGTTTTCCAGTTCATTACTTGTGTCTGAAATCAGCCGGTAGCTGTTATTTTCTGTAATATCCTTTTCTATAAAAGGCGCAAAAAGCTGCTTTAACTGTTTATTGTCAGCATCGAGTATTATTAATCCGAATTCGCTGAAGAGTGTATTAACAAAATACCGCGTTGCATCTGCTAAATTTTTATGCTGCAGATAAGCTTCTTCTGCGAGTTTTGATAAGCGGGTGGCATTTTCAGAAATTCCCAATAGTTGCTGATATGCTTTTACTGTTGCGCTTATTGTTTCTGTACTTAACCTTCCCGTTGCTCCTGAAACTTCTGCGTCCCAGCTTAATTTTTGCCCTTGTACACTTGTATGATTAATTTCGGCGAAGTCATGATCTTCTGTTGCCATCCAATAGACAGGAACAAAATCTTTATCCGGAAATTTTTCCTTCAGTTCCTTTGCCAGATTAATGGCCGTAACTATTTTAAAGATAAAGTAAAGTGGCCCCGTGAAGATATTAAGCTGATGGCCGGTTGTAATCGTATAGGTAGAATCTTTAAGCAGTAAACTAAGGTTTTGATTTACTGCCTCTGATAGTTTAGAAGTTTTATCAAGCTCTTTATATTGGTCCTGAAGTACTTCAACCAGAACTTTTCGATCGCCTTTAAAGACTCTGTTTTCAATTGCCTGTTTTAACCCTTCAAACGTTGGCTGGTAAGCTATGAAAGGGAAGAGTTGCGGGCTTTGCTGTAAATACTGGATTACAGCAGGAGAAAAATAACCGGTATCTTTATAATCAATACAGCTTGATTTCATTTGCTGACGAAAATAGAATGAAAAACCGGAATTTTTCCAAAAGAGCCATTTATTTTACAATTCGTCCATACAGATCGAAATCTTCAGCTTTTTCAATCGTTACATTTACAAATCCTCCCGGTGGCGCATAATCTTTTGTTGCATCAATTAAAACCTCATTGTCGACTTCAGGAGAGTCTGATTCGGTTCTTCCTACAAAGAAATCTCCTTCTTTTTTATCGATTAATACTTTGAAAGTTTTGCCTACTTTTTGTTGATTAATATTGTACGAAATTTCCTGCTGTACGCCCATAATCTCTTCAACACGTTGTTCTTTTACTTCCTGCGGAACATCATCAATTAAACTGTGTGCATGTGTTTTCTCTTCGTGCGAATAAGTAAAGCAGCCTAAACGGTCAAATTTAGATTCAGCTACCCATTCTTTCATTTCCTGGAAATCCTGTTCAGTTTCTCCCGGATAACCACAGATCAATGTGGTGCGTAAAGCAATACCTGGTACTTTATCACGAATCTGGTTGACAAGATCAATTGTTTTTTGTTTTGTAATTCCCCGGCGCATGGATTTCAGCATTGCATCACTGATATGCTGTAGTGGCATATCAAGGTATTTACAAATGTTTGCTCTTTTATTCATCACATCCAGAATTTCCATTGGAAAACCGGCTGGGTATGCGTATTGTAAACGGATCCATTCAATACCGTCCACATCGGATAAATTGCGAAGAAGTTCATCCAGATTACGTTTTCCATAAATATCCAGGCCATAGTAGGTTAAGTCCTGGGCGATAAGAATCAGTTCTTTCGTGCCTCTGGAAGCAAGTGTTTTAGCTTCTTTCACCAACTCCGAAATTGCTTTCGATACGTGCTTGCCTCGCATTAGCGGAATAGCACAGAAAGAGCAGGGGCGGTTACAACCTTCAGCAATTTTGAAATAAGCATAGTGTGAAGGCGTTGTTAATAAACGTTCTCCAACAAGTTCGTATTTATAATCAGCTCCAAGTGTACTTAGGATATTTTGCAGGTCATTAGTGCCGAAAAATGCATCTACATTTGTAATTTCTGCTTCCAGTTCGGGTTTATAACGTTCAGAAAGGCAGCCGGTAACAATAACCTTTCCTACCTTTCCCTTCTCCTTTAGTTCACTGTATTGAAGAATGGTATCAATAGATTCCTGTTTTGCGTTGTCAATAAATCCACAGGTATTAATAACAATAATGTCGTCTTTTCCTACTTTTTCTGCTTCATGAGCTACATTCATTTGGTTGCCCCGAAGCTGGCCCATCAATACCTCCGAATCATACACGTTTTTTGAACAGCCTAAGGTAATTACGTTTACTTTAGGTTGTTTTACAGTATTCTGATTTAAAACTTTTGTTTTCATGCCTTTACCACACTTTTCAATACTTCCCTACACAGCTTGGGGTCTGTAATTCAATTATTATTTGTTATTAAATAAAGAGTTCACAAACTCTTTCCTGTCAAAAAGTTGAAGATCGTTAATGCTCTCGCCAACTCCGATATATTTAACAGGAATTTTAAATTCGTCTGAAATTCCAATTACCACGCCGCCTTTTGCAGTGCCATCCAACTTTGTTAATGCCAGCGCATTTACATCTGTTGCCTGTGTAAACTGCCTGCATTGTTCTACGGCGTTTTGTCCGGTTGAAGCATCCAATACCAATAGTATTTCGTGCGGAGCACCAGGAACTACCTTTTGCATCACATTTTTAATTTTGGTGAGCTCGTTCATCAAAGCTACTTTGTTGTGCAGTCTTCCAGCGGTATCAATAAGGGCAACATCATCACCGTTTGCAACGGCAGATTGTACTGTGTCAAACGCTACAGAAGCCGGATCTGACCCCATTGCCTGCGCTACAACACGTACACTAACTCGTTCACCCCATAACTTAAGCTGATCTACAGCGGCAGCTCTGAAAGTATCGGCAGCACCCAGCACCACTTTATTTCCAGCTTCTTTTAATTTATGTGCCAGTTTTCCGATAGTGGTTGTTTTTCCAACTCCGTTAACACCTACAACCATAATTACATAGGGCTTATGATTCCCGTATTCGAAATTTTCAAAATCGCTGCTGTTATTTTCGGCTAAAAGATTCTGAATTTCTTCCCGAAGAATAGAATTCAATTCGGTGGTGTTTATATATTTATCCCGTGCAACCCGTTCTTCAATTCGCTTAATTATTTTCAGGGTAGTATTTACACCAACATCAGAAGTTACGAGTATCTCTTCAAGTTCATCCAGTACATCATCATCAACTGTTGTTTTACCTACAACTGCTTTTGTTATTTTGGAGAACAAGCCTTCCTTGGTTTTTTCCAGTCCTTTCTCCAGTGCTTCCTTTTCCTGGGTTGAGGTGTCTTTTTTCTTGAAAAAATCGAATAATCCCATCTTAAATGCAGGTGATAATGTGTAATACGTTAGCAGTGTGCTTATCTACAAAAAAAGCCCTCCTGATTTATCAGGACGGCTCTTAAATATTTTAAGAAGAAAAATTATTGTCCTTCTTTTGCTGCAGCAATAGCATCTTTAACGTGATCGTTGTGTGCGATAGTTTCTTTGAAAGAATAAGCACCTGTTTTAGGTGACTTTACCATAGTGATCACTTTTGAGTATTCTTTGCCTTTACCGGTTTTCAGGGTTGCAATCGCTTTCTTTGCCATCTTATTTAATTATTGATGTTTATGACTAAATGACCGGATTATCTTATTAATCCTATCCTTCAATCACTCACTAATTATTTTATTTCTTTATGAACAGTTACTTTTTTAAGTACAGGGTTGTATTTTTTCAACTCCAGACGCTCTGTAGTGTTCTTTTTGTTCTTAGTAGTAATATAGCGGGACATACCTGGCAATCCGCTTTCTTTATGCTCGGTACATTCTAAAATAACCTGAACTCTGTTGCCTTTCTTTGCCATTTCCTATTTCTTTTCTAAATGGTTTGTATTAAATGTATCCTTTTTTAAGGAATTTACTAATAACAGCGCTAATGCCGTTTTTATTAATAGTTTTAATAGCTGAAGTGGAAACTTTTAAAGTAATCCATCTGTCTTCTTCAGGTATATAAAACTTTTTTACCTTCAGGTTAGGGTAAAACTTGCGCTTGGTTTTAACGTTCGAATTAGAAACGTTGAAACCGTTCATTGGCATTTTTCCTGTTAAATCACAAATTCTCGACATGACTATATAAGTGTATCGTTATTAAACTCTGTTTCTTAAAGAGTTTGCAAATATCTGAAATAATTTTTGATTTTCAAGCTGTTTCTTAAAATAATTATCCTTTTTGTGAACTAAATTTGAGTTTGTCTTTCGGGTTAAAAAATCATTTTCTAATTTACCCCGAAATTACCAATAAACCTAAAATGACCGAATTATATCAGCACGGGGAAAGCTCCGGTAAGAAAGGCCTATGGAGTGTCATCACTGCTTCGTCTGTAGGAACACTGATAGAATGGTATGATTTCTACATATTCGGAAGCCTGGCAACTATTTTATCCAGCCAGTTTTTTCCTAAAGAAAATCCTACTGCCGCATTTCTGTCTACGCTGGCCACTTTTGCTGCCGGGTTTATTGTAAGGCCGTTCGGTGCGTTGGTTTTTGGCCGCCTTGGTGACGTAATCGGAAGAAAATATACTTTTTTACTTACCCTGATTTTAATGGGAGGGTCTACGTTTGCCATCGGACTGATTCCCGGTTATGCTACCATCGGTTATCTTGCACCCATATTGGTGTTGTTGCTGCGATTAATTCAGGGTTTAGCCCTTGGAGGGGAATATGGAGGAGCTGCTACTTATGTTGCAGAACACTCGCCTGCACATAAAAGAGGATTTTATACTTCGTTTATTCAAACTACCGCTACTTTAGGCCTTTTTCTTTCGCTGGGAGTTATTTTAATTACCCGCCAAAGCGTTGGAGTAGAGAACTTTGAGAAAGAGTGGGGTGGCTGGCGGATCCCATTTATTCTCTCTGCGTTGCTTGTAGGAGTTTCCATCGTCATTCGCTTAAGAATGCAGGAATCTCCCCTGTTCTCAAAAATAAAAAAGGAAGGTAAACTATCTTCAAATCCGCTTAAAGAATCGTTTGGGCGTAAGGAGAATCTGAAAATGGTACTGCTGGCATTGTTTGGGGTAACTGCCGGGCAGGGTGTAATCTGGTACACGGGCCAGTTCTATGCTTTGTCTTTCATCCAGAAAACGATGAACATTGATTTTGTTCAATCCAACTATATTATTGCAATTGCGCTGTTACTGGCTACTCCTTTCTTTGTGATATTTGGTTCATGGTCTGATAAAATTGGCAGGAAAGGCATCATGATGGCGGGAATGCTGCTCGGTATATTGCTTTACCGACCTATTTATAAACAGATGTACAGCCTGAGTGATTTATCTTTAAAAACGGAGCTTCCGGAAAAGAAACAACTTTCAAGAACTACTGATCTGATGGATGGAAAACAAAGTGCTATCGTTACTACCACTACTCAGAAGGAATTTTCGGATGGTACCATTTATAAGGAAGAAAGGAAAGAAGTTCTGGCGAATCAGTCGGCAACAGCCGCTTTAAAACCAGAAATAAAAAAATCAATACAATTAAGTACAATTGATTTCTGGATTCTTATTGCTTTAATAGGAGTACAGGTACTGTTTGTAACCATGGTTTACGGACCAATTGCCGCTTTTTTGGTAGAGTTATTTCCAACGCGGATCCGCTATACTTCCATGTCATTACCTTATCATATAGGTAATGGCGTTTTTGGAGGCTTAACCCCTTTTATCGCAATCAGTTTAACTTCTATGTCGGGGGCAAGTCCTTTTGATGGTTTATGGTATCCTATTGGTATCGCTGCAATCAGTTTAATAATAGGGTTAGTATATGTAAAAAATGGCGTTCGTAATACAACGCACGATTAAGGTTATTATAATATGGATTCGATAAAAAAAATTTTGGGTCTTATCTGGATGCTGGCCGGAGCAGGATTGGGAGTATTCCTTCCTTTCAAAGCTATAACTGCACTAAGTACTGCAAATGCTTCTTCAGAAGATTATGTTTTCTGGATTGTCATTGTTGCTATTTTTATTCCGATTGTAGTGGGATTTATTCTTTTTGGCTATTACTCTTTTAAGGGCGAATACAATAGCCTTGAAAGTGGCACAAGGTGAAAGAATGAAAAAATATAAAAGCTATGAAGGTTAATAAGTGTTAATACCTATAGCTGATAATCAATTTGTTAACATATTAAACTAACTAACTAACTAACATATAAGATGAATCTACAGGTTACTTCATTTGAAGAGTATAAAAGGGCATATGATTTTAGTGTGGCGGAACCGGAGAAATTCTGGTCTGAAATTGCAGAAACTTTTAACTGGAGAAAAAAGTGGGACAAAGTTTTGGATTGGAACTTTAAAGAGCCGGATATAAAGTGGTTTTCAGGAGCCAAACTAAATATAACGGAGAATTGCCTGGATCGCCATCTGGAAAATCTGGCTGACAAACCTGCGATTGTCTGGGAACCTAACGATCCCGAGGAACATCACCGTGTTCTAACTTATAAACAGCTGCATGATAAAGTTTGTCAGTTTGCCAATGTTTTAAAGAATAACGGCGTGAAAAAAGGCGACCGGGTATGTATTTATATGCCAATGGTACCCGAACTGGCAATAGCAGTGCTTGCAACAGCACGTATAGGGGCAATACATTCAGTGGTGTTTGGTGGTTTTTCGGCGCAGTCCATCGCCGATCGGATTAAGGATGCGCAATGTGCCTTAGTAATCACCGCTGATGGAGGTTTTCGTGGTACGAAAAATATTCCCCTAAAGGAAGTTATCGATGACGCTTTGGTGCAATGCCCCAGCGTAAAACGTGTAATTGTTCTTACCCGAAGCCGTACTCCGGTATCCATGATCAAGGGAAGAGATGTATGGTGGGAAGATGAAATTAAGAAAGTAGAAACACAAGGAAACCCTGAATGTCCTGTAGAGGAAATGGACGCCGAGGATATGCTGTTTGTTTTATATACCTCCGGTTCGACAGGAAAACCAAAAGGAGTTGTGCATACCTGCGGCGGGTATATGGTGTATTCCGGCTATACTTTTGCAAACGTTTTCCGATATCAGCCCGAAGAAATTTATTTCTGTACTGCAGATATCGGTTGGATAACTGGGCATACCTATATCGTTTACGGTCCCCTATCACAGGGAGCAACCAGCCTGATGTTTGAAGGTGTTCCTACATGGCCTACAGCCGGCCGGTTTTGGGATATTGTGGATAAATACAAGGTTAATATTTTATATACTGCTCCCACCGCTATACGTTCGTTAATGGGATTTGGCGAGGCGCCTCTGGAAGGGAAAGACCTTTCCTCTTTAAATAAACTCGGGTCTGTAGGAGAGCCTATAAACGAAGAGGCATGGCATTGGTTTGATGAAAAGATAGGTAAGAAAAACTGCCCTATTGTAGATACCTGGTGGCAAACAGAAACGGGAGGCATTATGATTTCGCCGATTGCCGGAGTAACACCTACTAAACCCGGATACGCAACGTTGCCTCTGCCGGGAATACAACCGGTACTGGTGGATGAGAATGGAAAAGAAATTGAAGGTAACGGAGTAAGCGGAAACTTATGTATAAAATTTCCGTGGCCGGGAATGATACGAACTACTTACGGAGATCATGAACGCTGCAGACAGGCGTACTTTGCAACCTACGAAAATCTGTATTTCACAGGCGATGGCTGCTTGCGGGATGAAGACGGGTATTACCGTATAACCGGACGTGTAGACGATGTGTTAAATGTTTCTGGGCACCGTATTGGAACTGCTGAAGTTGAAAATGCCATTAACATGCATTCCGATGTAATTGAAAGCGCCGTGGTTGGTTATCCGCACGATATTAAAGGGCAGGGAATTTACGCTTATGTTATATTAAACCAGGCTTCTGCAGATGCAGAACTGACCCGGAAGAATATTCTTCAAACAGTAACACGTTTAATAGGAGCTATTGCCAAACCTGATAAAATACAGTTTGTTGAGGGTTTGCCAAAAACGCGGTCAGGAAAAATTATGCGAAGGATTTTGCGGAAAATAGCTGAAGGCGATACTGCTAATCTGGGTGATACTTCAACTCTGCTTGATCCTGCCGTGGTGGAAGATATAAAATCGGGAGCTCTTTAGTCAACTCCTGATAAAACTTCCGGCAGTTCCTGTTGTTGTAATAACACATCTATTCTTATTATTATGGACAAACTGGAATTAAAAGGTAACTGGAACGAGTTGAAGGGAAAAGTAAAACAAGCGTATGCCGATCTTACAGACGATGATCTTAAATACGAAGAAGGTCAGGATGAAGAGCTTTACGGACGCCTGCAAACTAAAACCGGAAAAACAAGAGAGCAGGTAATCGACTGGCTCAGAAGCTTGTAATTCCTACATTGCAAACAAGTTTTTTAAGCAACAATCTCGTTTTAAAACAAGGATAAATTAGTAATGATTTATCCTTGTTTTTTTTGATACAATTCCTTCAATTTTCAGTACGCAGAAGTTCAGAAGTAGTTCTAAATCCCGCTCTCCGCCATCTTAATTTAAAAGCACCGAAGATTTTTTTGATCATTGTCTGATTCCTCGATGAATAAGAATTAAACTATGAAGTCTTATTTTCTTTCTTGGAAAGCAAATAATAAATACGTATGGAAGATAAATCACGTTTTAAGAAGATTAGAAAAACGTGTTAAAGCCGCAGGAAATTTGCGTTATTTAAAATCGCTAACCTTTAAATATACAATGAAATTAAAAATTAGCATTACCCTTCTGTTATTGTCTTCTTTCAATTGTCTGATTGCAGATCCTATAGACCTTGTGAAATATGTGAACACGCTGCAGGGAACAAATTCAAAGTTTGAACTAACCAGGGGGAATACTTATCCAACTACTGCTTTGCCATTTGGTATGCATACATGGACACCGCAGACAGGAAAGAATGGCGATGGCTGGAAATACCAGTATCAGAGGGATTCTATCCGGGGTTTTCAGCAGGCGCATCAGTGCAGTTCGTGGACAAATGATTATGCTGTATTTTCCCTAATGCCCGTAACAGGAAAACTGGCGGTCGACCAGTATGAAAGAGCAGCAAAATTCAGCCATAGCAATGAGATTGCCAAGCCGAATTATTATAGGGTAAAGCTGGATAATAATATTACGACAGAAATGTCGCCTACCGAGAGAGGAGCCCATCTCCGTTTTTCATTTCCCCGTTCTCGAAGTTATTTGGTGTTGGATGGATATACGAATATGAGTATGGTAAAAATCATCCCTTCCGAAAGAAAGATTATTGGGTATGTTCATAATGGAAGAGGTTTAAAACCAAATTTTAAAAATTATTTTGTCATTGTTTTTGATAAGCCCTTTGTATCCTTTGGGACATGGAATAACCGGAATAATGAAGTTTTAAAAGGTAAACTGACTGATGAAGGAATGGGCAAAGGAGCTTATATTCAATTTAAAGACGGAGAGAAGGTTCAGGCTAAAATTGCTTCTTCTTATATAAGCCCCCAACAGGCCGAATTAACGCTCAAACAGGAATTAGGAAGTTTTAAATCCCTGGAAGATACCAAAGCAGCGGCTGCAAAAATATGGAACAAGCATTTAGGCAGAATACTCGCAGAGGGAGGAACTGAAGAAGAAAAAGCTACTTTCTACTCCTGTTTCTTCCGGGCAAGCTTATTCTCACGCCAGTTTTTTGAATATGATGAAAACGGGAATCCCTATTATTTTAGTCCCTATGACGGGCAAATACATAAGGGTTACATGTTTACAGATACCGGTTTCTGGGATACTTTTCGGGCGCAGTTTCCATTAAATACAATTCTCTACCCTACTATGCATGGCCGATACATGCAGGCTTTACTGGCAGCGCAGGAACAGTGCGGGTGGTTGCCGGCATGGTCCTTTCCCGGAGAAGGAGGCAGTATGATCGGAAACCATGCTATTTCTTTACTGGCTGATGCCTGGGTAAAAGGTATCCGTACATTTGATCCGCAGCAGGCGTTGAAGGCTTATCTTCATGAAGCTACTAATAAAGGCCCTTGGGGGCCTGCCAATGGCCGGGACGGATGGAAAGAATATTTTACCCTTGGTTACGTTCCTTATCCTGAATACAGGGAAGCAACCGCAAAGACTTTGGAATATGCTTATGACGATTTTTGCGGCTATCAGTTGGCAAAGAAAACAAATAATCCATACTACGAACAAATATTTGCCCGGCAAATGTTCAATTACAAAAATGTATATGATTCGTCGAGCAGGTTTATGCGTGGTAAAAATAAAAATGGAGAATGGTCTGCAAATTTTGACCCTGTTGAATGGGGTGGGCCTTTTACAGAAGGAAACGCATGGCACTGGCAATGGTCGGTATTTCATGACATACAAGGATTAATTAACCTGATGGGAGGTGAGAAGAACTTTACAGGAAAACTGGATTCAGTATTTTCTCAACCCAATGTATATAAGCCAGGTACTTATGGAGGGCCTATTCATGAAATGACCGAGATGGTAATGGCAAACATGGGTCAATATGCGCATGGTAACCAACCTATTCAGCACATGATTTATCTTTATAATTATGCTGGTGAGCCCTGGAAAGCACAAAGCCATGTACGTAATGTAATGGCAAAGCTTTATAGTTCCACTGAAAATGGGTATCCGGGCGATGAAGATCAGGGACAAACTTCTTCCTGGTATGTATTAAGTGCTTTAGGTTTTTACAGTGTTTGCCCCGGAACTGATGAATACGTAATTGGAAGTCCCGTATTCAAAAAAGTAACAATTACAATGGAAGATGGTAAAAAATTCGTCGTCGAGGCAAATAATAATTCGAAAGAAAATGTCTATATCCAGTCTGCCCGACTTAACGGGAAAAGTTATTCCCGTAATTATATCCGCTATTCAGATATAGTGAACGGAGGCATGTTGCGTTTTGAAATGGGAGATAAGCCAAACCTTCAGAGAGGAATAAGTAAGGAAGATAAACCTTTTTCGCTCTCGAAAAACTAAAAGCAATCTAGACGCAGCATTAAGACACATTTTCAGTTTTTAAAAAAAATGCAATTAATCCTTCCCACATTCTTTTCGTATTTTCGCCCTAAAAGGAAAAGAAGAATTATTTCGGATGAAGAAAGAGAAACCTGTTATTCTTGTAGTTAATGACGATGGGATTGATGCTCCCGGAATACGGGCATTGATCGGAGTGATGAAAGAACTTGGAAATGTAGTAGTAGTGGCCCCGGATGGGCCGCAATCGGGGATGGGGCACGCCATTACCATTGCAAAACCATTGCGTTTAGATAAGGTGGACTTGTATCCCGATGTAGAGATGTATAAAAGTTCGGGCACTCCTGTGGATTGTGTAAAACTGGCCGTTAACAAAATATTTAAAGGTAAAAAGCCTGATCTCTGCGTTTCCGGAATTAATCACGGCCTCAACCATTCCATTAATATCATTTATTCAGGAACGATGTCGGCAGCTGTAGAAGGAGCCATAGAAGGCATTCCTTCTATCGGGTTTTCTTATGATGATTTTTCATACGACGCTGATTTTTCAAAATGCCTTCCTTTTGTTAAAACAATAGCAAAGCAGGTTCTTGAAAATGGAATCAGCGCCGGTACGCTTCTTAACGTAAACTTTCCGAATGTCCCTCAAATTAAAGGAATTAAAATTTGCAGGCAGGCAAACGCAAAATACGCAGAAGAATTTGATGAGCGGGTAGATCCAAATAACCGCAGCTACTATTGGCTTACGGGTGTTTTTCAATTAAATGATCACGGCGAGGATACAGATGTCTGGGCGTTGAGAAATCATTATGTCTCACTTGTTCCCGTGCAATTTGATATGACTGCTCATTATGCCATGCAACAATTAAATAACTGGAATCTGGATGTTAAAGCGTGATAACGTTTGGTATGGCTTAATTCTGGGGCTGATATTCCCCGGAATTGCTTTTTTTATTGTTGAAGTACTCAAGAAGAACATCCGCGTTCTTCAAAAAGATGACTTGCTCTATATTGGTTGTATTGCGCTCAATTTATTGCTGCTGCGTTTTTTTGTTCGTGGCTATAAGGAGAAAACAGCAAAAGGAATTGTAGCATCTACTTTTGTATGTGCATTTATCTTTTTCTATTATAAAATGCATAAATGAGGTACTATTTAATTGCAGGCGAAGCATCCGGTGATCTTCACGGGGCCAACCTGATGAAAGCATTAAAGGCAGAAGATCAGGAAGCAACATTCCGTTTTCTGGGCGGAGATTTAATGCTGTCGCATGGAGGTGATCTGGTTAAACATTATTCAGAAATGGCCTTTATGGGTTTTGTAGAGGTGTTGTTTAACCTGAAGTCTATCTTAAAGAATCTTAGTCAAACCAAAGCTGATATTTTATCTTATAATCCCGATGCGCTTATTCTGATAGATTTTCCCGGTTTTAATCTTAAGATTGCTGAATTTGCCAAACAGCACGGCATAAAGGTTTTCTATTATATATCACCGAAAGTATGGGCCTGGAACCAGAAACGTGTGCTTAAAATAAAGAAAGTTGTTGATAAGCTTTTCTGCATACTTCCTTTCGAAGTGGATTTTTATAGGTCGTGGGGAATGGAAGTTGATTATGTAGGTAATCCACTGCTGGATGCTATTAAGGAACATCAGCCGGAGGCGGATTTTAAAGCAAATCATCATTTGGAGGAAAAACCTCTTGTTGCATTGTTGCCGGGTAGCAGGAAACAGGAAATTATTAAAATACTGCCCGACATGCTTCAGGTTGCCGATCGTTTTCCTGATTATGAATTTGTAATTGCCGGCGCTCCAAGCTTTAACGAAGAGTATTATAAGCAATTTACCGGAGGCCGTTCAATCAAAGTGCTTTTTAATTCAACTTACGATCTGCTTATTAATTCGGAGGCCGCATTGGTAACCTCTGGTACTGCCACACTCGAAACTGCGTTATTACATGTGCCTGAAGTAGTTTTATATAAAGGGAATCCGATAACCATCGGTATTGCCCGGCTTCTTATTAAGATCAGGTTTATTTCACTTGTAAATTTAATAATGGATAAAGAGGTAGTTAAAGAATTGATTCAGCAGGACTGTAATGTTGAAACAATAACTGCCGAATTGAATGATCTGTTAAATAATAAAAGCTACCGCAATGCCATGCTGTTAAATTATAAAGAATTATCGTCAAAAATGGGAGAGGCGGGGGCTTCACAACGAACCGCAAAATTGATAGTACAAGAACTGACAAACGCTAAGTGAACGCATTTATATTCGATTTAAACGGAACAATGATTGATGATATGACTTTCCACACGGAGGTCTGGTATCAGATCATGGTAAAAGAAAAGGGGGCACAACTCTCAAAAGAACAAGTAAAACAGGAAATGTATGGCAAGAACCGTGATGTACTGAACCGGGTATTTGGAGAAGGGTATTTCCTCGAAGATGAAATCGAAAAAATGTCACTTGAAAAGGAAAGACGTTACCAGGAACTGTACAGGCCTCATTTAAAGTTAATTAATGGCTTGGATTCATTTCTTGAAAAAGCATATCAGTGTGGTATCCCCATGGCAATTGGTTCTGCCGCTATTACATTTAATATAGATTTTGTGCTTGACGGGCTGCAAATCAGAAAATATTTTCCGGTTACAGTTAGTGCCGATGATGTACAGAACAGTAAACCAGATCCTGAAACATTTTTAAAAGCGGCCGCCGGGTTAAAAGCAAAACCGGAGCATTGCATTGTTTTTGAAGATAATCCGAAAGGAGTTTTGTCGGCTTCAAAAGGTGGAATGAAAAGTGTAGTAATAACTACAATGCATACAGAAGAAGAATTTGAAGGACTATCTGATGTTTTATTTTTTATAGAAGATTATACAGATCCCCGATTGCACAAATTGCTTGAATCTATAGTTTAGCTGCTATCATTGCCTGATTAACATTCACATTAACCTATTCAAAAATGATCCCCGAGAAAAATCTGTTTAAACAAACTGTTGATGGAAAAAATACCAATCTGTATATTTTAAAAAATGAACACAACATGCAGGTTGCCATAACCAATTACGGAGGCAGAATTGTTAGCATTCTTGCTCCGGATAGGGATGGTAAGTTGATTGATGTGGTTTGTGGGCATGGATCTTTGGCAGGATACCGTAAAGAAGACGATCCTTATTTTGGAGCACTTATCGGTCGCTATGCCAACCGGATATGTCGCGGAGAATTTGAGCTGAACGGGAAAGCATACCAGCTGGAAATAAATAATGGCCCAAATGCATTACACGGAGGTAGCCGAGGATTTCATGCACGTGTATGGGATGTGAAAGCTGTAACGGAAGATCAACTAGAACTTCATTATTTTTCTACTGACGGAGAAGAGGGTTATCCGGGAAACTTGCAGGTTAAAGTAATTTATACTGTAACAAATGAAAACGCACTGCAAATAGAATATCAGGCAGTAACGGATAAAGCCACGGTGGTCAATTTAACAAATCATTCTTATTTTAACCTGAACGGCGAAGGTGAAAACACTATCCTCGATCATATTTTAATGATTAATGCTGATTATTTCACGCCTATCGACGAAACTTCGATACCCCTTGGAAAACTGCATGAGGTGGCAGAAACACCCTTTGATTTCAGGGAGCCCAGAACCATAGGCGCTTTTATAGGAGACAAAGATGAACAGTTGCTAAACGGCCAGGGTTACGACCATAATTTTGTTTTGAAACACCATGGAAATACATTAGGTCTTTGTGCTACGGCGTATGGCCCCGAGACTGGTATTTTCATGGAAGTTGAAACTACACAGCCCGGAGTGCAGCTTTATACCGGGAATTTTTTAAACGGCAAAAATCAGGATGGAAAAGGAGGTAAAACATATCCTTATCGCTCTGCTTTTTGCCTGGAAACCCAACATTTTCCCGATTCTCCGAATCAACCGGATTTTCCTTCAACCGTTCTTAACCCTGGTGAAACTTTTAACAGCACTACGATTTATAAATTTTCATCACGACAGGTGTAACCTGGTATAAAAATGAGTCGTCATAGTTGCATGAAACGACAAATTTATACCCTGATACTACTTTTTGTTATAACTATCCCGGTTTTAAAAGCTGAAGAAAAAAGGATTCTTACCAGCGATGGTGTAGAACTTTTTGTCACTGTAAAAGGAAAGGGAATTCCTTGTTTGTATATCCATGGTGGTCCTGGTTCAGGAGCCTACTGGCTCGAAGCTTTTAGTGGAAATATGCTTGAACAGCACATGCAGATGATTTACCTGGATCAGCGTGGTGTAAGCAGGTCATCCAGCCCGAAAAATAAAGATTATTCGATGGACAGGATGCTTAAAGATTTTGAAGAAGTACGCAGTGCCTTAAATATTGATAAATGGATAGTACTTGGGCATTCGTTTGGAGGTGGGATACAAACGGCTTACGCAGCCAAATATCCGAATGCGGTGAGCGGGATGATTATGCTGAACACTACCATTAATATAAGTGAATCGTTAAAGGGTACTATCGAATACACAAAAAATCATACGAAGGGCCAGGACTTCTCTTTTGTAAATGATACTACGCTTAAACCCATGCAAAAAATGGGCAGGTGCATGAATTTATTGGGTGAAAACGTATATAAATTATTTTACCGCGAAAAATCATCTTCCGATACGATGGATTCAGTTATGAACCGCATTGAAAACTGGAATGGCGATTTTTCTTCCAGCGTAAATGATTACCCGGAGTACTTTCAAAATTTTGCCCCATTGACAGTTTCAATAAAAGTTCCTGTACTTGTATTTAGCGGTAATACCGATTATGCCATTGGCCCGGAACACTATAAACTAATGAAATTTAAAAAGATGATGCTTTACAAAGCAGATGTTGGCCATCTTCCATTTATTGAAGCTAAGCAGGATCTTGAAACTGCAATTAATGCTTATCTAAAGAAGTATTTCAAAGTTAAATTAACATAGAACAAACGTCTGTAAATCCAGGGCGGTTTCTAACCTGTTCCGGCAAGACTTATATATATAGAAAAAGCGGTATAAATACCGCTTTTTCATTTTAAAAATATAGTATGAACTATTATAACACCGCAATCTTAGTGTCTGCTTTTATAAAATTTTCAACAGCCGTATCTATGTTTAAGTAGGAAGAATTATAAGTATCTGACGGGCCATTAATAAACAAACAGGTATTATCTTTAATGGTATCTATGATCTGGTTTGTAAATTCAACAGGAACAGCCGGACATCCGTAGCTTCTTCCCAGTCGGCCGTGCTGATTGATAAAACCTTGGCTTACATATTCTGCTCCATGCACAACCACAGAACGGTCTAGGGCATTTGTGTTAAAGTTTGTATCCATACCGTCCAGCTTTAACGAACGGCCGTGTTTGCCATAATAAATATCGGTAGTAACATAGAAACCAAGACTGCTTTGATGAGACTCAGCCACATTTGAAAAATCCGTCGCCATATCCTCGCCGCTTCCTTGTCCGTGAGCAACTAAAGTATTAAACAAAAGTTTTTTGTTCTCCAGATCTATGATCCATAAACGTTTAGTGCGGCTTGATCTGTTAAAATCAACAATAGTTACAATTTGTCTGTTCGCTGATAAAAGGTTTTTGCTTTTCAGGTTGTAATATCCCGTTACTGCTTTTCTGAAAACTTTCCCGTCTAAATTGCTGCTGCTTAATCCCGCTTCTGTATAAATATTGTTTATATAATCTGTAAAAAGCTGAAGGTTTGAAGCTTCATGTTTTTTATTAATTTCTGTATTGTTGATAGTAACACCTGTAGTTTTGGTGTTATCGGTTTTATTAAAATCGGCGGGAACCCAGCTCAAAGCTGATACTCCCAGTAAAAACATAGTTGCACAAATTCCTGCTAGTGACTTCCTTCTCATAAATGTTTTACTTAAGTGATTGATAACGTTTTTAATTGGTAGAAAATTATACGTGGGCTGTAGAATTTTGTTATACAAATATACTGAACATCAGGGGTTAAAATATCTGTAAAATGTCAGGAAATCCTTTTATTGAACCAGTAAATTACAGCCCCGGATATCACTGTTATCAAATCGCCCGGATATTTCAAATGTTTTTCCCGTGCATTTTCCTAAGTCCTGAGTTGCTATAAAAGAACAGGAATTGATATTTGCAAGGTCGATAATATTAATCCCGCCCGTTTTGCCTTCTAGCAGAAATGTAAACGGATCGTTAATGTCTCTTACCAGTACCTGCATCCATGGCGGACATTCAAAAATTCCTTTTCCTTTTGAATATGCCTGTGAGAGGAGCTCGGTCATTCCGTATTCAGAATGAATGGCATTAACACCGAAACCTGCACACAATATATTATGAAGTTCTTCACGGATCATTTCTGTGCGTTTTCCTTTCATGCCTCCTGTTTCCATCACAATAAGTTCCAGGAAATCAATTCGAAAGTTTTCAATAAAATCCAGTAGAGCATATGTTACACCGATTAAAATGGTTGGTTTTTTCTCTGTTTTTAAAGTGAGCAGGGTTTGAAAAAGGTCATCGTGATTATACAGAAAATACCCGCTTTTTTGATTTTCGCTTTTCTCAATCAGGTCATCCACCATGTAAATAAGCGACGAACCTTCCCTTTCCTGGTACGAGGGAAGTAAAGCCAGTATGGTATAAGAACGTATATCTCCGTAAAAATATTTAAACCCTTTTCTGAAGCTTTTTTCATAGATGCTTACATCCGCCACCAGATGCCTGCTCTGAGTCATTCCGGTCGTTCCGGAACTGGAGAATACTATTTCAGGTTTATTGTTTTCTGTAATTATATCCTGCGTTTTAAAAAATTCTACCGGAAGAAAGGGGATTTGTGTTATTTCATTTACCGACCATGGATCGATTCTTAGCCCTTTAACAAATTCTTTATACACCGGGCAATTAGATACCTGGTAGTTGAAGACTGATAAGGCTGCTTCTCTGAATTCTTCCGAAGATTTAATTGAAAATACCTGTTCTGTTTCCGCATTCACGGGGCAAATATAAGAAGGATTGGTAATCAATCACGACTGATGGCATTGCGAAAATAAAACCCCGCAAGAGCCGAAAAGCCTGCAGCTACTCCGCCTATAATTCCGGAAATAAGAAGCATAATAATCCAGTTAAATGAAAAATCCGGCAGCATAAACATTTGCCCTACACGATTGGCCAGGATATTTTCATTAGGAAGTGTTTTTACTAATCCCATCACTATCCACAACACAAATATTGCGGAGAAGCCAGATCGAAATGCGTGGGCGCCGTTGTAAGCTTTCCAGGCAGCGAAACCGAAAGCTACCGGCCCTATTATCCACCAGGGTAAAAAGAGCTGGAGAATGAGGGACGCAAAAAGTATTAAAATGAATATCATGATTTTATTTTAATAGTGATAACGACATTGTAGGATGATGATGGAATCATTTTCTACTTTATAAACCAAGCGGTGCTCCAGATTTATTCTTCTCGACCACCATCCGGCAAGATTATGTTTCAGTAATTCCGGTTTTCCGGTTCCTTCAAACGGTGTACTTTCTATTTCTTTTATTAACGAATTAATCTTTTTAAGCAGTGTTCTGTCTATGCCCTGCCAGTATAAATAGTCTTCCCATGCCAGACTAAGAAAAATAATTCTCATTCCTCAATAAGCTTTCTTTCCTGTCCTGCTCCTTTTTCATATTCTTCAATCCCTCTTAATAATCGAATTGCATTTTGAGGATTTTTAAGCAGATAAAAGGTTTCCTGCATGCTTTCATAATCAGACTTAGAAATTACAACCACATCCTCACTATTAGGCCTGGTAACAAAAAGTGGAGTGTGATTTTCAAGCACTCTGTCCAGAAAAGATTTCATTCGCTGTCTGAAAGCGGTATATGTTGTTATTTCCATCGCACTTTTTATAAAGATAACAATAAAAGTACAGAATGTTGTACGTTTATTTTATTTCTTTTGGATGATCCAATGAGTTTTTATTTGCTGCGGCTTTTCATCCGGAGAATGAAGAAAAACAAGCTCGTCTAACTTTCCGTTTGCCCAGGTGCCGATCATGTCGTTATAATAAAAGCTGCCCGGGTTACCCGATTGCCCTCCGGGAAAAATACCAAATCCTTTGGGCTCTTTTCCTAAGGCAACTACCATTCTCCAGGATGGCCCGTTGCTTTCGCCTAATGCATTCACCGAATATTTTGAGCCGCCTATTTTTAAAATTTCAGATCCGAAACCTTTTATTTTTGCCAGATGCGGCACGTTGCTGCCTTTTGCATTTCCCCATTGCCATTCTTTGCTTATTGGTCCGAAACGTCGTTCCAGGCTATCGACAGCAAGTTTAAAAGATGCAAGCACATCATCTTCCTTTGTTTCTTTATGGGGCGTCTTTATATTGTCGAACCAACGTGCGTCCGGCTCATTCAATACCATTTCAACCGTTCTGTCACGCGATGGATAACGCATGGGTGTTTGTTCCGAACCAAATTCATCGTCCCATATCCTCTTAAACAGATCTTTATTCCAGATATCAAAAATACTTGCTCCGATTTCACTTGCATTGAAAAAACGATTCCATTTTTTTATGATATGCAAAGCTTCACGTTCAGAAGCGTTAAGTTTTTCGGGATTGATCGAGCTGATTAAATTTTCAAGAACGTTTTCAGCTAAAACGCTGTAGGCATCATTTTGTAAAATCCGTAAACTGTCGGCAGTAGCTTTACTCATAACAGTAAGTCGGTTATTTATGCGTTTTGCACGCTCATAACCTGAAAATTCCCAATTAATATAATACGGATAAGAAGGATCTGTGGAAGACTGATTGGCAGAACTTACAAAGCCGCGGGGAGGATTTTTTACTGTAGGGTTTTGGTCTGCCGGAATGCGTCCGTGCCAGTCATTTTGAGGAAGGCTTCCGTCAAGGATAAATTTACCCTGATCTTTATATTTTAAGGGAAAATAGCCGTTGGGAGTTATTGCAATATCATTATCAGCGCTTGCAAAAACGAAATTCTGAGCCGGGGCAGTGTAATAGGTTAATGCTTTTCTGTAATCATCGTAGTTTTGAGCCCGGTTTAATAAATAAAAAGTATTCAGATCTTCAGAAGGAAGATGCGCTACCCATTTTAAAGCATCACCAACCGGAACATTTTTAACTTTAGCAAAGTTTTCAGGTTTTTGTTTTTCAAGATACACAATAGGCCCGTGATGGGTGTATAATACCGTATCCTGAACAGTTTTCCCGCCTCTTATGCTAATTGTTTCTATTCGTTTTTTTAACGGATTCCATTTGTTGTTATACCAGTATTCCTGTTTGGCATTGTCTTTAAATTGAACGGAGTACCAATCTAAAACATCTGCTCCAACATTCGTTACTCCCCATGCAACCTGCTGGTTAAATCCTATAATTACACATGGAGCCCCCGGAATGGAAACCCCATATACATTAACACCAGGTGCCGTCATTTGTACCTGGTACCAGATAGCGGGTAATGTTAAGTCGAGGTGCGGATCGTTTGCAAGTATCGGAAAACCAGTTGCCGATTTACTGCCGGCAATTGCCCAGTTATTGCTTCCAATACCTTCTTCTTTTTGTTTTGTTTTGTGATAACTTGTCCTGTCCGGAACGGAAGGTGCTTCCGGGATCGGCAGCGGTTTGAAATTCCATTTAGTGCCGGTAGGAATCACTGGATCTTCCCGAAAAGGATAATCGGGAAAAAGGTCTTTTACTACATCTGCACCATATTTATTCAGCACATTGGTCATGTACAGCTCATCAGAGCCGCTGGTCAACGTGGCTGACATCAGTTTAAGCAGCAGTGCCGTATTCAGGGTTTTCCATTCTTCAGGTTTGTAATCCAGTATTTTAAATTCGATAGGATAATCTTCCGGCTTTAGCGAATGTATGTAGGCATTTACCCCATCAGCGTATGCTTGTGTAATTGCTTCAATTTTTGGATTTCTTTTTAATGCCTCTATCATTTTTTCAGCCCCAAAAGTCATTCCCAGGCGCCTTTGATATTTGTCAAGCTCCAGCGCTTTTTCGCCTACAACTTCCGAAAGTCTGCCCGCTGCAAATCGTGTCTGAAAATCCATTTGCCATAAACGATCCTTTGCAGTAACGTATCCCTGGGTGAAATACAAATCGTAATCATTCTGAGCGAAAATGTGCGGTATACGATGCTGATCGAACAAAATCTTTACGTTTCCCTTTACTTCCGGAATTTCAATTGTGCGTTCATCCTTATTTCCTGATTCTGCATTCTGCCAGAATCCACCGAAGGGATTTAAAAACTTTCCGGCTGGAGGAACACTGCCGATTTTAGTATTTAAAGTTATCAGAAGGCCAACAGCAAAAAGAGCGAATAAAACAGCTTTAGTTGTTTTCATTACAGAATGTGATTTCCGAATCTAAGTAAAGCAAAACTTTTAAGTTGACAAAAGGGGCAGAGACATTCGTTATTTAATTCTGTTTATATCTTTTGTAACTGTGAATAAATTTATACGAATAAAGCTATGCTATTTTGTAGATTTAGTGCTTTAAATTTTGCTGCTTATTGAACATCTGCTGGACGATGAGCTTTAGTATAAGATAAATAATGGAAGAAGAGAAAATTACCGCTGCTCAGGAATTACCCAAACAAGAATTTAGTATAGAAGAATTAGAAGAAGGAATTCAACACGTAAATAATCCGGTTATTGGCTTAAAACCTATAGAGAAGAATTACTTAACCAGTGTTACCGGATACGTTCAGAATAATAACAGTTTCGTTTTTACCGATGGCGAAGCCAAGGTTGCAGTGCGGGTTATCAGTGATGAAATAATTCGTGTGCGACTGGCTCCGCATGGAGTTTTTCTGGAAGAATTTTCATACGCTGTACCGCATCCCGATCAAAAAGTAACCGTGTTTTCTTTTGATGAAGATGCAGAAAGCTACCGGGTAGAAACCAATACAATCACCTGTATCATTAGAAAAAAAGACTTTCATATTTCATTTGCTGATAATACCGATCAGATTATAAATGAAGATGAGGTGCCCATGCATTGGGAAGAGAATGTGGATTTTGGGGGGTATTATGTTTATTGTACCAAAAAATGCCAGCCCGACGAAAGCTTTTTTGGATTAGGGGATAAAACCACTTCTTTTAATTTACGCGGCAACCGGCTGGTTAACTGGAATACGGATACGTACTCCTTTGCAAAAGGCCAGGACCCGCTTTACCGTTCCATTCCTTTTTATGTGGGAATAAATAAAGGTACTTCTTACGGGATATTTTTTGATAATACCTTTAAATCTCAGTTTGATTTTGCCCATCAGGAATCTGATAAAACTAGTTTCTGGGCTGATGGAGGCGAATTACAGTATTACTATATCCATGGGCCTAAGATGATGGATGTAGTAAAAAGGTACCATACATTGACAGGAACTCACCCGATGCCGCCTCAATGGGCGCTGGGTTTTCATCAGTGCCGCTGGAGCTATTATCCTGAAAATAAGGTTAAAACAATTGCTGCCAATTTCAGGAAACGTAATATTCCCTGCGATGCCATTTATCTGGATATAGATTACATGGATGGCTACCGCTGCTTTACGTGGAATAAGAAATACTTTCCCGATCCGAAAAGGATGATGAAAGAACTTTCGGATGATGGCTTTAAAACAGTGGTAATTATTGATCCGGGTATCAAAGTAGATGGAAATTATTGGGTTTTTCGTGAGGGACGGGAGAACAAATATTTTTGCCGCAGGAGCGATGATTATTTTATGGAAGGACATGTTTGGCCCGGCCGGTGCCAGTTTCCAGATTTTACAAACCCTGAAGTCAGAGAATGGTGGGGTGGCCTGTTTAAAGAACTGCTGGAAGCAGGAGTTGCAGGAATCTGGAACGATATGAACGAGCCTGCTGTTTTTGGCTCTGGAACGTTCCCCCTTGATGTGAGGCATCAGTATGATGGCTACAGAGGTTCCCATCGTAAAGCACACAATGTTTACGGGATGCAGATGGTTCGTGCTACGTACGAAGGATTAAAAAAACTTCATAAAAACAAGCGTCCTTTTACTATTACAAGGGCGGGATATTCAGGCGTGCAGCGTTATTCTTCTGTGTGGACAGGTGATAACGTAGCTTCGTGGGAACATTTAAAATTAGGCTCTGTTCAATGCCAGCGACTGGCGGTATCGGGTATTTCGTTTTGTGGAACAGATATTGGCGGTTTTACCGGCGAACCGGATGCAGAACTTTTTACCCGCTGGATTCAATTCGGAGTTTTTTCTCCTTTAATGCGTGCTCACTCTGCAGGCGATACACGGGAACGGGAGCCCTGGAGCTTCGGCCCGGAATGGGAAGCAATTAACAGGAAGTTTATTGAATTGAGATACCGGCTGCTGCCTTATATTTATTCCGCTTTCTGGGAAAATCACCGGTATGGGTTTCCAATTTTGCGCCCGGTTGTAATGATCGAGCAGGAGGAAGTGGCTAACCATCACCGGGAGGAAGAATTTACCTTTGGAGATAAGATATTAGTTTCGCCGGTATCGCAACCGGGGCAAACAAGCAAAGTAGTTTACCTCCCCAAAGGTAACTGGTTTGATTACTGGTCGCACCAGCTTATGGAAGGTGGAAAAGAGCATACCGTAGCAACCCCGATAGACAGCATGCCGATTTTTGTGAAAGCAGGATCTGTTATTGCAGAATGGCCTTTAATGCAGTATGTAGGCGAAAAGGAAATTGATGAACAGATCTTCCAGGTGTATTATTCTGATTACGAAGTCAATTCTTTTTATTTTGAAGATCATGGCGATACATTTGCTTACGAACAGGATATTTATACCGAAAAGAAATTTGTAGTGAACGGAACTGAAAGTTCTATGAATATTCAGCAATCTGCAGAAGGTTTATTTACTCCACGTTACGAAACATACGAGTTAAAAGTGATAGGACTACCTTTTAAACCTTCCAAAGTTATTATCGATAAAAAAGAAACACAACAGGATCTTAATTTCGATGAGCTTGGAAGAGTAAGGATAAAAGCCAACAAGAACTTTAAAGAAATCCAGATACTGAAGTAGGCGTTTTAGCGACCGTTATTAATTTTTAACTGATTCCCCTCCGAAAGAGGGGAATTTCTGTTTATACTTGTTCATAATAATTTATCCAGAACTCATGCTGTAATAAATTGTTACAACTAAACCACCCTAAAACCGGTATCAAATGAAGCGAAAAGAGAAAGTTACTCCTCCTGTAAGTGAAAAACAACCAGTTGTTCCCCTTTCACGATTTACCGAATTTGATATTTTTTTATTTAAAGGCGGTAAACATTACAAGCTTTACGAAAAGCTGGGCTCTCATGTGATGGAACATGAAGGAGAAAGGGGAACTTACTTTGCAGTTTGGGCTCCTAACGCCCAACAGGTTTCAGTTATTGGAAATTTTAATGGCTGGAACAGGAATGAGCATAAACTTTTTGTAAGGTGGGATGGGTCGGGAATATGGGAAGGTTTTATTCCAAATACCGGCAGCGGAGAAGTTTATAAGTATTTTATTTTAACACATAACGGCGAAGAGCTGGAAAAGGGTGATCCTTTTGCATTGCGATGGGAAGAAGCACCGCTTACTGCTTCTATCGTTTGGGATACCTGGTATGAATGGGACGACAAAGAATGGATGCAGACCCGTAAAAATAAGAATGCGCTTGATAAGCCTTTTTCAGTTTATGAAGTACATTTAGGGTCGTGGGCACGAAGCCCGGAATCTCCGGATATATTCCTGAGTTACAAATTCATTGCCGACCGCTTGATCCCGTATGTAAAAGAAATGGGCTTTACGCACGTGGAGTTTATGCCGGTTATGGAACATCCTTTTTATCCTTCATGGGGATACCAGATTACGGGTTTTTTTGCGGCTTCTTCCCGTTACGGAACTCCGCAGGACTTTATGTACCTGGTGGAGGAACTTCACAGAAATAATATAGGTGTAATCCTTGATTGGGTTCCTTCCCATTTTCCGGGTGATGCTCACGGAATTTACAACTTTGACGGTACACATCTTTATGAACATGCGGATGAACGTAAAGGGTTTCATCCCGACTGGAAATCCTATATTTTTAACTACGGGCGAAACGAAGTAAAAGCGTTCCTCATCAGCAATGCGCTTTTCTGGTTAGACCGGTATCATGCGGATGCGCTTCGTGTAGATGCAGTGGCTTCCATGCTTTACCTGGATTATTCACGTAAAGAAGGTGAGTGGATTCCAAATGAACACGGCGGAAGGGAAAACCTGGAAGCTATTACTTTTTTAAAGGAGTTTAATGAAGCGGTTTACAGCCACTTTCCTGACGTTCAAACCATTGCTGAAGAGTCAACATCCTGGCCCGGTGTTACCAAACCCACGTTTGCAGGAGGATTAGGATTTGGTATGAAATGGATGATGGGATGGATGAACGATACCTTGAAATATTTTCAGCAGGACCCTATTTACCGGAAATACCATCACGGGCAGATTACTTTCAGTACTGTTTATGCCTTTACAGAAAATTTTATGCTGCCACTATCGCATGATGAGGTAGTACACGGTAAGAAATCGCTCGTTTACAAAATGCCCGGCGATGAATGGCAAAAGTTCGCCAATCTTAGGCTGTTGTTCACTTTTATGTTTACTCATCCGGGTACCAAGCTGTTGTTTATGGGCGATGAATTCGGGCAGACTTCCGAATGGAATGTGAACCAATCGCTCGACTGGCATTTGCTTGAATATGCTCCCCATATGGGTGTATCTGAATTAGTAAAAAAACTGAATAAGTTATACTGTACAGAACCGGCCCTGTTTGAAAAAAGCTTTTCGCACGAAGGTTTTGAATGGATAGATGTGGGAGACGCAGCAAATTCGACACTTGTTTATAGCCGGAAAGGGAATCTGTCTGAAAATGACCTTGTAATTGTACTAAACCTGACTCCTGTACCAAGAAATAATTATCGTTTTGGAGTTCCTTTTGGGGGGGAATGGAAAGTGATTTTTAATTCGGATGAACACCAGTTCTGGGGCAGTAATTCCGAAACACCTTACAAATTACAGTCAGAACCTGTTCAATGGATGAATAAGGAGAATTCAGTAGCGCTTAATCTGCCACCATTAGCAGGAGTGATATTGAAGAGGGGATATTCTATTTGATTAAAAGATGGTTTTATCCTGCGGAGAAGAAGAGGATAATAGTTTAGTATCTGGATTTATACGAAAAGAGATTCACTATAAATAATACTTACCTATGAAAATACCGGAGAAATACCTCCCGCTAATGCCTTATCTTATTCTGAATAATGCCGCTGCTTTTTCGGATTTCGCAGTAACTGTTTTTAATGCAAAAGTGCAGTTGTTGGTTCCTGGAGAGCATAGTAAAGTAATGCACGGTGAATTACGCATTGGGGAAGCAGTTGTGATGTTTGCCGATGCAACGGAAAAATGGAAAGAAAAGCCGTCGGGAATGTATCTGTATGTTCCTGATGTAGATAGTACCTATAACCTTGCACTCATAGCCGGTGCTGAAAGCCTCATGCCTCCCGGCAAACATGAATATGGATATACAGCCGGTTTTGAAGATCCTTTTGGAAATCAATGGTGGATAGTAGAGCCTGAAAAGGATTAGAACTTTTTCTTAAATTGCTGTCAGCTTTCTACAATCTAAGAATTAATGACAGCATCCGATATTATCAGGCTTCGTTTAATAAATCAGCAAATAGGCGGAACATTATTTCAGAAACCGGCAGAAGTAGTAACCTGGCTGGGTGCAATGCAGGCACAGGAATATGCTATGGCAAAATGGGCAATCAGCCTGCGTTCGCCAAAACTGAAAGATGCAGTTATTGAACAAGCATTTAATGAAGGTGAAATTCTTCGTACTCACCTTTTGCGTCCTACCTGGCATTTTGTAAGCCCTCAGGACATTCGTTGGCTGCTTGCGTTAACAGCTCCCCGGGTAAATGCTGCCAATGCGCACATGTACCGCAAGCTTGAACTTGATACCGAGCTTTTTAACCGCACTAATACGATCTTAGTAAAAGCACTTGAAGGCGGAAATCAGCTTACACGTGAAAAGATACGCATACTATTTGAAGAACAGAAAATCAGTGCTTCAGGAACCAGATTAGCCTGTATATTAATGCGGGCTGAACTTGAGGGAATAATTTGCAGCGGGGCCAGGCAAGGCAAGCAATTTACCTATGCGCTGCTCGAAGAAAGAGTTGCTCCTGCCCCGAGTCTGCATCGAGAAGAAGCTTTGGCAGAGCTTTCAACGCGTTATTTTACAAGCCGTGGGCCTGCAACAGCAGAGGACTTTGCATGGTGGTCTGGCTTAACTGCAAAAGATGCAAAGGCTGGAGTTGAAATGCTCGACTCCAACTTCCTCAATCTAAAAATTGAAAATAAGTCGTATTATTATAAACCACCCTTAGAGGTGTTTAAACCACAGAGTACGTTCTTAATGCCCGATTACGATGAATATGTAATTGGCTATAAAGACCGCAGCAGCGTATTCGAAGAAAATTCAGAAAGAGGAAGGGGTGCAATGATATTTAATCATACCTTGATTGTTGAAGGTAAAAGTGCCGGAACCTGGAAAAAAACAAGTAAAGGTAAAGCTGTGGAAGTGGAAATATTTCCATTTGCTCCCTTAAATAAAACAGGTATTGGAGCTGTGAATAAGGCTATTAAACAGTTTTATGAATTTTGCGGTAATAATCAATCAGCACAATAGGTAATGAAATCACAGGAAGTGGAAAAATCAGCCAGGATAAAAAGAATAGTTACAACCTATAACCAGATCCCGGTTATATTCTGGTCTTTGCTGAATTTAATCCCCTTGGGCTATTTTTGCTATGGTTACATGGATTTAAAGATCCTTTACGTGCTGTTAACAATAAGCATCCTTTCCGGATTCCTTCCTCATTCCTTCTTCAAAGCCCTGCAACTTGGTAAAAGCAGTACTGTTTATAACAGAATAGGAATCAGAATAGTTAAAAAATATACGCAGGACGGGGATCTTGTTAACAAGTTTGTAAGGAGAAAATTTCCAGAATATAAAGTCCTTGATAGCAGGGAATCTCTACGAAAGCCCTACAATAAAACGTACTTTTATGAAAAAGTCCATTTTATAATGTTTCTGTTTTTCCTGTTTGCAAGCGTCTATGCCTTGGTTAAGGGCTTGTATGTCTGGGCTTTGCTTTTAACCGTTAATAATCTTATTTTTAATATATATCCCATATTTCTTCAGCAATACAACAGGATAAGAGTTAACAGAATTTTGGGTAATAATAAGTAAACATGCTTTCATGAAATCCCTGTATCTTTTTTCAATTCTGTTGATTTTTCTGCTTATCGAAACAGGTTGTGCTGTTAAGCCGCCTCATGAAAAAAGGAGTTTACGAGAACCTGACCTGGTAGAACTAATCAAACTGGACAGTACAATAAAACTTGATATTCGATATGCCACTTCAAATAACTTTGCAGGCCGCCCCGTTTATTCTGAAGCCAGAGCTTTCCTTCAGCGTGATGCTGCAGTTGCAGTGGTGCGGGTAAATAAAGAATTGAAATCCCTGGGTTTCGGTTTACTGGTTTTTGATGGTTATCGCCCGTGGAGCGTTACGAAATACTTTTGGGATATTACGCCCAGGGAGAAACATATCTTTGTTGCAGATCCTAAAATCGGCTCGGTTCATAATCGCGGCTGTGCTGTTGACCTGAGTTTATACGAAATTGCTACGGGCCGGGAAGTTCAAATGCCTGGAGCGTATGATGAAATGTCCGAACGTTCTTATTCCGCTTATACCGGCGGAACAGAGACACAACGCAAAATGAGGGATTTGCTACGATCTAAAATGGAAGAGCAGGGATTTAAAGTACTTCCACATGAATGGTGGCACTTTAATTATAAAGATTCTTCAGAATACCGCATTGGAAACATTCCTTTTTCAGATATTAAATAATCTTATCAGTAAAAAGATTTTCCTATCTTCATCTAACCAATTTATCCTGTCGCCGATGATCTTTCGGTCTTTAACATTTGCCTGTGCACTTTTTGCCTGTAGTTCTGCACGGGCACAGTCAGACTCTTTGTACTTTTCATCAGCAAAAGATAACCTTGTTGTGCTTTATACTAAAGCAGTAAACTCCCCATCTCCACTTTATACCGGTTTTGAATACGAAAACCAGAGAAAATCCTACTTAAAAGGCCATCCTTTTTTTAAAAGTGATAAACAGCAAACCGGAAGTGTTTTTTATAACGGCCATCTGTTTACATCCGTGCCTTTGCTTTATGATATGGTACAAGACCAGATTGTAGTAACAAATCCCGCAACCGGTATTCAAATCCGGCTGGTAAAAGAAAAAGTAAAACGATTTTCTATTGGCTCGCATAACTTTAAATACCTCTCCTTCAATGATCTCGCTGTTGCTGATGGATTTTATGAAGTAGTATATGATAATAAAGTGAAAGTGTTTGCCAGAAGATCAAAAATATCACAGGAGAGAACAACAGACATTGGACTGGAAGGAAAGTATGCAGAAAGCAACCGGTATTTTGTATTGAAAAATAATGATTATCAGGAAGTGAGTGACAGAAAAACGCTGTTAAACTGTTTTGAAGACAAGAGAAAAGAGCTGAAGCAGTATGCAAGAAATAGTAATTTGAAATTTAAAAACGATATCGAGACAGATATTGTGAGGCTGGTAACTAATTATGAAACTCTTGTAAGTAACTAAGGTGATTATGGCTCGTTTTTTCCGGTTTGTTTTTTTATTCCAAACTATCTTTTTAAGCCTGAGCGCTTTTGGGCAAAACAATGAGCCTAAATTAACTTTTGATTTCAACCATCTCAAATTTGAGCAGGTAGTGACGGAAATTGAATCAGCAACTTTGTATCGTTTTTATTTTGATGAGGCGCTAACCGACGGCCTGGAAGTAACTATACAGGTAAAAGAAAAAACCTTGCCCGAAATATTGCAGCTTATCTTTAAAAATACAGCTATAAAATTTGCTATTGATGATCAGAGTCGTGTTTTTATCACCAGAGGGCAGGCCCTTTCTCTGAATCTTCCCGGTGATTTTTTTGATACATCCTCCAGTGGGACAGATAAAAATGAGTTAGTGCCCATAGCAGGTAATCCTGCAATAAAAAGATCTAAAAGCACAGCAGAAATAAAACTTTACGAGATTGGCAATAAAGGGAAAGCCGGTAGTAATGCTTACGCAACATTAAGCGGTTATATTAAAAATGCAAATACCGGAGAAAGAATTCAGGGAACTTCGGTTTATACCGAAAACCCGTCTGTTGTAACGGCCAGCAATCATAACGGTTTTTATTCTCTTAAACTTCCTGTAGGCCGTAACGAATTAAAAATTAAAGCAGGCGGACTGAAAAATACAAAGCGGCAAATCATTATTTATTCAGACGGGAGACTGGATATTGAACTCGAAGATGAGGTTACTTCGCTAAAAGAAGTAATAGTGCGTGCCGACAGGGATAAAAATGTAAAGGGAGTACAAATGGGTGTGGAAAAACTTGATGTCAAAACCATTAAACAGATTCCGACTGCATTTGGCGAGAGTGATATCCTTAGGGTTGTATTAACGCTTCCGGGAGTTAAATCGGTAGGCGAGGGCAGTACGGGAATGAACGTACGCGGTGGAGCTGCTGATCAGAACCTTGTTTTATTTAATGGCTCTGCTGTTTATAATCCGTCACATTTATTTGGCTTTTTCTCCGCCTTTAATCCTGATATTATGAAAACAGTGGAGTTATATAAAAGCTCTGTTCCTGCAAAATATGGCGGACGACTTTCTTCTGTGCTGGAGGTAGATTCACGAGACGGGAATAAAAAGAAATTTTCAGGAATGGGAGGAATCGGGTTACTTACAAGCAGGTTAACGCTTGAAGGCCCTATAAAAAAAGACAGAACTTCCTTCCTGATAAATGGACGCTCCACCTATTCAGACTGGCTGTTAAAAATTGTTCCTGATGCTACTTTTAAAAAAAGTGCAGCTTCTTTTTACGATGTCAATGCGCAGATAAATCACGATATCAATGAAAAGAATACCTTGTACATGAACGCTTATTTAAGTCATGATCGTTTTCGGTTGGGAGCCGATACAACGTACAGTTACGCAAATAAAAACGGGATATTAAAATGGAAGCATATTTTTAATAATAAACTTTCCGGTGTTTTTTCCGGCGGATTTACTAACTACTCTTATAACGTGGCCGATGATGATAATCCCGTTACTGCTTCCCGATTAAAATACACTATTAACCAAAATAATTTTTCTGCAAATTTCAATTACTTCCCCAATACAAAACATACGGTTGAATTTGGCCTGAGTGGTATTTTTTATAACATTTCTCCGGGATCAAGAAAACCCCTTGGTGACGCGTCACTTATTGCAACTGATATTCTGCAGAAAGAAAGAGCTCTTGAATCAGCCATGTTCGTGTCAGATCAGATTACTATAAGTCCTCATTTTACCGTATATCTCGGATTACGTTATTCCCTTTATAATGCTTTGGGCCCGAAGGATGTTTATCAGTATTTACCGGGTGCATCTAAAACAGTTTCTACTATTACCGACACGTTGAAATACAGCAATGGAGATATTTTGAAAACCTACCATGGCCCTGAGTATCGTTTTTCGGCTAATTACACTCTTTCTCCGTCATCTTCAGTAAAAGTTAGTTACAATCGCCAGCGCCAATACATTCACATGCTTTCCAATACGGTTACTATGTCGCCTACCGATATCTGGAAATTGAGTGATTCGCACATACGTCCTCAGCTTGGCGACCAAATTTCGTTGGGCTATTATCATAATTTTAAGTCTAATACCATTGAAGCATCTGTTGAAGGTTACTATAAAAAGATGAAGGATTTTGTTGATTATAAAAACGGAGCAGTTTTAATATTAAATCATCACATAGAAACGGATATAATAAATGCAGAAGGAAAGGCTTATGGAGTTGAATTTCTGATAAAGAAATTGACCGGGAAACTGAATGGTTGGTTAGGATATACTTACTCACGTTCCCTGGTCCGGGTAAACGCCGAAACGGCTTCAGATATAATAAATGAAGGTCAGTTTTATCCAAGTAATTTCGATAAACCCCACGATCTTACATTAATAAGCAATTACCGGTTTAATCAACGGTTTAGCGTTTCTTTTAATTTTACATATACTACCGGCAGGCCTATTACCCTGCCGCTTGCTAAATATTATGTAAATAATTCAATCCGCATATTGTATTCTAACCGCAACGAATATCGTGTTCCGGATTATTACAGGGCTGATATTGCGCTTAACCTGGAAGGAAATCATAAAGTGAAAAAACTGGCGCATAGTTCCTGGACTTTAGCAGTGTATAATTTAACCGGTCGAAAGAACCCTTTTTCAGTTTTTTATAAAACGGAAGAAGGTAGGATAAATGGCTATCAGCTTACTATTTTCGGTAAGCCTATTCCAACGTTAACTTATAATTTTAAATTCTGACTTAAATGGATAGTAAAATACTGTATCGGTTTTTATCAGGTTTTATTTTACTAATCTTCAGCTATTGTGTAAGTCCTTATGATGTTGAAGTTGTAAAAACAGATAACAGTTTTTTAACAGTAAACGGTTTTATAAACAGTAAAGGAATTACAGAGATTACGCTTTCGCGGACACTAAACCTTTCTGATAGCGGAAAAGCTACTCCCGAAAGTAATGCACAGGTATTTATTGAAGATGAACAGGGTGAAAAAAGCAGTTTAAACGAAACAGGAGCAGGAACTTATTTGTCAGCTTTATTGACTCTTGATAAAACCCGGAAATACCGTTTGTCAATAAAGACCACTAACGGGAAAGAATACGCTTCTGATTTTGTACCGGTATTGGAAACTCCTGAGATTGATAGCATAAGCTGGAAAGTGCAAAGCGATGGACTTCAGATTTATGTGAACAGCCACGATACAAAAAATGCAACCCGTTATTACAGGTGGGATTATGAAGACACCTGGGAATTTACTTCTCTGTATAACTCCGTTCTGATGTATGTACCCGATACGGTAGTAACCCGGACGGATGATATTTACCATTGCTGGACAAGCGACCGCTCAAATGAGATTGATATAAGTAATTCCTTAAAACTGGAGCAGGATATTATTTCTGAATATCCATTACACTTCCTCCCGTCAAATTCTGTAAAACTCCGGTATAAATACAGTATTCTGGTTAAGCAATACGCTCAAAGCGAAGAAGAATACCAGTATTGGGAAACTTTGCAGAAAAATACGGAAAACATAGGTTCCATGTACGATCCGCTTCCTTCCCGGCTTTTAGGAAATATCCATTGCCTTACCAATCCGGATGAAACGGTTATAGGTTTTACAGGCGCTTACGGAGTTACTGAAAAAAGGATTTTTATTTCAAATGAGCAATTGCCTGCGGAATGGGAATATCAAACAGGGTATGAGGATTGCGACGAGCCTATGAAGATGTTCTTAAGCCAGGTAATGCCTTACATTGAAACCGGTCAGTATATTCCCATTTATCCTTTTTTCTCTCCTGCGCCTTTTTTTGTGTTGCAGGGCTATTATATAGGCACAAAAGAATGTACAGACTGCCGCCTTCGGGGAACGAATGTAAAACCTACTTTCTGGCAATAAAGTATTTAACAAGTGAATAGAAATTTTATCTCAGCAGTAATTAATAAATTCAATCGGAAATCGGTTGGCTGCTTTCTTTTTCTAATTTCTTTTATAGCTTGCCTTGATTCTTTCGGACAGACCGATTCTTTAAAAACTATTGCCGGGAGGTTTAACGATTACCGCAGCAAAGAACTGCAGGAAAAGATTTTCGTTCATCACGACCGACCTTTATACCTTTCCGGTGAAACGGTCTGGCTTAAAATCTACTGCGTCGATGCTACTTTTCATAAGCCATTAACCTTGAGTAAAGTTGCGTATGTTGAAATTTTGGATAAGAGTCAAAATCCGGTTTTACAGGCGAAAGTTGCACTGGATAACGGCTTTGGAAAAGCAAGCTTCGATATACCGGAAGAGTTAAGTTCCGGTTATTACACACTCAGGGTTTATACCAGCTGGATGAAGAACTTTAATCCTCAATTTTATTTTCATTCTACTCTCACCATACTGAATACCACAAAAAAACTGGGGCCCGAATTTAGAAAAGAGGATACTGAGTATGATGTTCAGTTTTTCCCGGAAGGCGGTAATCTTGTTAACGGTTTAACCAGTAAGGTTGCTTTTAAAGTGAGCAATTCCGAAGGTAATGGGGTGGATTTTAATGGCGAGCTGAGAACTAAGAACGGGAAAGTCATAACCGGTTTTAAACCATTGAAATTTGGTATGGGACACTTTTTCTTCACTGCCGTGAACGGGGAAGAGTACCAGGCAATCCTCACATTGCCTGATGGAAAAGAAATAGTAAAAAAGCTGCCCCGCGTTTTTGACAAGGGATACGTTATGAATCTGGAAAACCTGGATAAAACGCAGCTACAGGTAACAGTTCGCTCAAACAATCAAACTCATTTAAACGAACCGGTTTATCTCCTTGTACATACACGTAATGTAATTGCTTTAGCAAAAGGAAATTTATTGGAACAAGGCAAGGCAATTTTTAATCTGAATAAAAAGGATTTAGATGAAGGTATTTCACATTTAACAGTTTTTAATAGTAAAAACCTGCCGGTTTGCGAGCGTTTGTATTTTAAAAGGCCGGCAGAAGTGCTGGCAATTTCCGCTAAAACAGATCGGGTTCAATACAATGTGAGGAAAAAAGTTGTGCTTGATATTGAAACATACGGAAAGCAAAACAAGCGTTCTCCTGCAAATTTATCTTTAGCCGTTTATAAAATAGATTCACTTCAATCGGATGCTTCCGCAGATATAACAAGTTTCCTTTGGTTAAACTCCGATTTAAAAGGGCATATAGAAAACCCGCGATATTATTTAAAAAATTCTTCGCCGCAGGCAGATTCAGCTTTGGATAATCTGATGCTTACGCAAGGTTGGAGCAGGTTTAAATGGTATAATGTGCTTTCCGATAAGAATCCGGAATATGAATTTATGCCTGAAATAAACGGCCATTTAATTACAGGGAGAATTACGGATACGCAAACAGGCAAAGCGGCTCACAATATTACAGCCTATTTGTCTGCGCCTGATAAAAAGATAGCGCTTTATAATTCCACAAGCGACGAAAATGGCATTGTAAGATTTGAAACACAGGATTTTTATGGATTTAAGGAATTGATTGTACAAACAGATCTGCGCAAAGACAGCACCTACAAGATCGAACTATTCGATCCTTTTTCAGAAAAATATAGTAAATACGGACTGGAGAGAATAGATGTAGGAGAAAATCAGAAAGCCTTATTGGTTAAACGAAATCTTGGCCTGCAAACTCAAAACGCTTATTTCAATACATACAAACAGCAGTTTAAGATCCCGGTTACAGATTCCGTTCCTTTTTACGGAAAGCCCGATGAGCGTTATTTTTTAGATGATTACACCCGTTTTAAAACACTTGAAGAAGTGTTGCAGGAATATGTAGAAGGGGTTGAAGTTAGAAACCGGAAAGATGGTTACCACATCTGGGTTTATGACCGGCTGAATAAAAGAAATTTCCTGAATGCACCGATGGTATTACTGGATGGAATACCTGTTTTTAATATAAACCCGCTAATGGCTGTAGATGCGCTTAAAATTCAACGCCTGGATGTGCTTACCAATAAATTTTTTCAGGGAAATGCCGCATATGAGGGTATTGCAAGCTTTAGCACTTACCGGGGTGATCTGGCCGATTTTAAAATTAATCCTGCAGCATTGGTAAAAGAATATGAAGGATTACAATTGGAAAGAGAGTTTTACGCTCCGCAATATGATACTCCCGAATCTTTAAAAAGCCGGCTTCCCGATTTGCGAAACCTTCTTTACTGGTCACCGGAAATTAAAACCAAAGGCGAAGAACAAAAAGTGTCATTTTATACCTCTGATGAAACAGGCAAATACCTGGTAGTTATACAAGGGATAAACGCGGATGGAATGACAGGAGCAACTCAAGCCACGTTTGAAGTAAAATAGCAGAATAAGTATTATTTTTTTAAAAACCCGATAACTGCTTTTGAAAATTCAGGAGTCTGACTGGCGTGATCATGATCACCCGGCGTTGTTTCAATTTCCGATCCGGGGATTAATTCAGAGAGTTCTTTTGCAGAACCATTATCACTATCCTGATCACCGGAAATTAACAGCACCGGAATTTTAATTTTTGCTAATTCTGCGGGAGAGGTGCTGGGTTGTTCCTTTTGCTGAAATGCAAGTGATTGCTGATCTAAACCCCGTTGTTTTATTGATTTTATAAATCCCTCCAGTTCTTTTACAGGTTCGCCGCTCAATGCTTTGTAGAACATAATTCGCCGGGGCCACTGCGGGTCGGTAAAGCCGGTACCCATACCACCAAGCACGGCTTTGTGTACATTGTTGTCAAGCACCAGCACACGGGCAGTAATTATCGAACCTCTGGAGTAACCGACAACATCATAATTTTTAATTTTTAAATGGTTAGCAAGGCCGATGATATCTTTGGCTTCTGCATCATTTTCATATCCCTTAGCACTTGTCGGTTTATCGGATTTTCCATTTCCTCTTAAATCCAGGCTTATTACCTTAAATCCATTAGTAATTAAGTCCTGATATAAAGCGCCGTGTTTCCAGCCCTGGCTTGTCCCGGTAAACCCATGAACCAAAATTACCGGTTTGCCTGTTCCCGCAACTTCATAATAGATTTTTGTTCCATCAAACGAAGTAAAGTAAGCGGTAGTAACTTTTTCACTGGTTATTGCGTTTATAGTTTCAGAAAAACATGCCGAATTAATTATCAGCAGGACGCAAAGAAGAACGATTTTTTCTGGAATAGACTTAAGCATAAAATAAATGTATACATTATTCTGTAATTTCTAAAAATGTCAGATTTATTTAAAAGATGGGGAATCTTTTCTAAGCATATAAGAAAATTCTTATCTTGAAATAATCGGCAATTTGATACATCATGAAAAATATAAAAATAGCAACAGCACAGTTTGAAAATAAGAGCGGAGATAAAGCATATAATTTGCAAGTAATTGATCAGCTTTCAGAAAAAGCAGTAAAAGAGGGTGCACAGGTAATTGCTTTTCATGAATGCTCGGTAACGGGATACACTTTTGCCCGTCATTTGTCTAAAGAGCAGATGCTGGATATAGCAGAATATATTCCTGATGGTGACAGTGTTGCTAAACTTACGGCAATTGCAAAGAAAAATAATATAGCAGTTTTAGCAGGCTTGTTCGAAAAGGATAAAGAAGATAAGCTTTATAAGGCATATGTATGTGTAGATAAAAACGGACTGGTTGCTAAGTACAGAAAACTTCACCCGTTTATTAATCCGCATTTAACTCCCGGCGATCAATACTGCGTTTTCGAACTGCTTGGCTGGAAATGCGGTATATTGATCTGTTATGACAATAATATCATTGAGAATGTACGGGCTACTAACTTGCTTGGCGCTGATATTATTTTTATGCCGCACGTTACTATGTGCACCCCTTCAACACGCCCCGGTGCCGGTTTTGTTGATCCGAAATTGTGGTACAACCGTGAGAATGATTCGACTTCCTTAAGACTCGAATTCGATGGACTGAAAGGCCGCGGATGGCTGATGAAGTGGCTGCCGGCTCGGGCATATGATAATGCCGTGTATGCGGTGTTCTCAAATCCTATCGGGATGGATGATGACCAGCTGAAGAACGGTTGCTCGATGATTCTGGATCCTTTCGGGGATGTTATTGCGGAATGTCGTAAGTTGGATAACGACATCGCGATAGCAACCATTACACCTGATAAATTATACGACGCTGGGGGCTACCGTTATAAAAAAGCAAGACGACCCGAGCTTTACCGTGAAATTATTGGACAGGAACACGAGCCTGAGCAGAAAGTAGTTTGGTTAGAGAAAGAGGAAAAAGAAGAAGAAAAAAATGTCTAAAAGTATTCATTAAACAGATAAAACGTTTTTAAATGATAATGCTTTCATTTTTGCATTTTTAAAATTGTAGCAACCGGATGAAAATAAAACATACCCTTGCAGTAATAATAATCTCCACGTTACTTTTTGCATGTAAAAAAACGGAGGAAATTCCTGATACTCCTCAAAATCTTTTAATAGGTACCTGGAAAATTGACAAAGAGTCTTCTGCAGCAACTGAAATTTCCGGGGAAGAAATAGAGCTTGAAAACAGTGTATTGCCTGCTTATCTTAAATTTACCCGCGACGGGCAGTACCAGGTTTGGGATACCGATCACTGGAAGATATCTGATTACGAATTTGCTGATCCCCATCATCTGAAAGTTGCTTCGTTTTCTGCCGATACGATAACTTATAATATTATATACCTGGACAAGAAAAAGCTGGTTCTGCAAGTTACAAGAACCGGTGTTGGCGGGCAAAGCAATTCACAAACCATAACAGGCTACCGTAAATAATTTTTAATTTTTCCTGGCGGCAATCATCATATGCGGACTTAATGCCAGCAATGATCTGTCGGTTTCGGTCATTCGCAGTAAATTCATTATAAGTTCTTTTTTTGCCGGATCAGAACGGGTTTCGAAATAATTTTTATCAAGCCAGATCATTCCTTCAACCGCAAATATATTGATAACTTCCAGTCCGGATTCTATAAATTCTGCTTCCAGCTCCGCTGGCCTGTGGTAATAAGCTTCCGGTAAAATTCCCGGCAAATTTTCTGGCGCATGGTGCCGACCTGAAATTAATTCCTCTTTACACATTTCAAAAAAAGAAGAATCATGAATAATTCCGTTCAGCAAACCTGCAAGGGTAGAGGCTGTATAATTTATCGAGAAACCCAATACAATGCCACCTTTTTTCAAAACTCGTTTAGCTTCCTTTAAAGCGTCTGTGCGGTCTTTTCTATTTTGCAAATGGTATAACGGGCCATGTAAAATCAGTAGGTCCGCAAAATTATCCGGTAAGTCAAGCTTACGAGCCTCTCCTAAAATGCATTTAAAAGAGTTTTTTAATTTCTCTGCTCTTTTACTTGCTTGTTTTATGTGTTTTAAAACCGGGTCAACGAGGTGTACTTTATATCCTTGTTTTGCCAGCCATTCAGAATATGCCCCCGGCCCGCCACCTACATCAATAATTACACCTTTGGAGGGAAGAAAACGGGTTATCAGCTCTTTGTTTCTTTCAAATTCAAGCGGACCTAACCCGAGCTCTAATCTAATCTCTTCTGATGTTTGAGAATAAAATTCTTCAATTGTATAACTGATTAATTTAGGAGATTTCATCGCTGCAAATGTAGCAAGATAAAGAATCTGTGCTCAAAACGAAGTGCATACTTCTTGTTTAGTGTAACGGGTTACTGGCTCTCCCTGTGGTATCGGTATAAGATATGTTACTTATTTAAAAGGCGCTTCAAATTTTGGCTTCGGAAGTGAAAGGTGGATATGGTCAACTTGATTTTTTTTGTAAAATTCCACAATCTCTTTTTGAACACTTTCATCAGGTAACATATCCTCATGCGAAGCATATTCAACAAGAAGATGCTCAGCGTTTGTAAACGACTTTTTAACTTCTACCGCATTAGATGGAGGCGTATTACTGTCCATGGTGCCGCTAATAAATAATGTACTTATACTGCTGGAGAAGGACTTTCTGAAATTATCTCCCAAATCGATATCCCCAAAATAATTCTTTGTATAAATGTCGGGTGTGTTCATAGAATTTCCTAACAATGCCGTTTTACCTTGTTCTTCTATTACCGCATACCGTTCTTTGGTTGCTCCTGATGCTGTGCGCATTACACCAATACCTGAGCTATAATCACTGTTGAATTGGTTATACCGCTTTTCAACATACTCCTGTAACAAACTATAATTGCCTTTATCTATTCCGTGCAAAAGAGCAGGAAAATAAATGAAGTCATAAGAATCCCCGGCATCAAGTCTCAGTATCATCTGAAGCCCAAACTTGCCAACAGCAATATCAATCATTTCATCAGCTTTCTTGTCTTTAATCTGTACATGTACCGGTTCTTTTTCAAGCTTAGCCAAAACTTTTTTTAATAGTGCTATCATATTGGGTACTTGTTTATTGATAGCGGTATCCTGAGCGGCTAAATCAGAAATTTTTTGAAGCTGTGCGTCATATGCAAAAGGCAAATGGTGCATGTCGTTTAACCCAGATGTGCCAATCAACACCATTTGATTAATGAAGTCGGGATATTTTCGTGCAGCCGCTAGTGCAAGATGGGTTCCATAACTGACTGCAAGCAGATTAATTTTAGGCACACCTAATGCTATTCTTATATCATTCAGGTCATCGGCATTCTGAATTGTATTGTACCCTCTGATATCAATATTTCTTACTTTAAAAGTGTCTGCCCCGGCCTTTGAAATGAGATCCGATACTTGTATTATTTTGTCTTTTGATAAAAAGATATCTTTCTTATCAGACAATGGTACTTTGTAAATCAAAGAAGGTAAAGAACTACCCGAACCGCGTTGATCAAGTAAAATAATATCATGGTCTTGCTGCAATTGAAAGATTAGCTTTTGAAAATAATCCTCCTTTATATAATTGATGCCGGACTGTCCGGGTCCGCCTGCCAGAAATAAAATTGGAAAAGACGGATTTTGGGCTTTTGCTTTTAGTTTAAGAAGGGATAACTGGATAGAACGGGAAGTTGCAGATAGTCGATTCTCGGAGACACTGATTTTAGACAGGCTATAGGTAATGCTGTCACCTGTATATGCCTTCATCTTAAATTCACGAAAGATTAATTTTTGTTTTGAAGTGTCTGTTTGGGAAAAACATAACACAGGTATCAACAATAGAGTAAAAGTAATAAATCTACTAATCATTGGAATTATTGCTGCAATCGGTACAAGCTTGTTTTAGCTAACGGCAAACCTTTACTAATTTAACAGAAAGATCTGAAAAGACATAGAGCTTTACAACCAGCAAATAGTAAGAAGTTGATCTTTTAATTCAATGCACTTATTGCTTAAATCATATCATTCGATACTGGAGGCCTTTTAATTCCATATTTCATTCATCTCGGTCAATATAATTGGTTTGCCGTCGGTAACAACAATGGTGTGTTCGTGTTGCGCCATAAATCCTCCTTTATTACCAACCATTGTCCAGCCATCCTCCAAAGTTTCTGCATAGGTGGAAGTCGTTGAAATAAATGTTTCGATAGCCACCACCGAATTTTTCCTGAATCTGGTAAGATTGAACTTATCTTTAAAGTTTGCAATTTCAGATGGCTCCTCGTGCAAACTTCTGCCTACTCCATGTCCTGTGAGGTTTTTGATTACTTTGTAGCCACGTTTCTTCGCTTCCGTTTCTATCAGATGTCCAATGTCCGAAATACGAACTCCGCCTCTTATATTGAAAATTGCTTTATGCAAAATCTCTTTTGAAGCATTTACCAGTTTTTGGTGTTGATGTATATCTTCGCCAAGCACAAATGAGTTCCCGTTGTCCGACCAAAAGCCGTTAAGTTCGGCTGAAACATCAATATTTACCAGATCGCCTTCCTGTAGTATTCTGTTATTGGAAGGAATGCCGTGGCAGAATTCATTGTTCACGCTGATACAAGTCCAGCCGGGAAAACCATAAGTCAAATAAGGTGCTGATTTTGCGCCAAAATCTGCAAGTATTTTTGCACCGTAGTTGTCTAATTGCTTTGTTGATATTCCTGGTCGAGCATAGTCACTCATTTCCTTCAAAGTGCAGGCAACGGCTTCGCTTGCTGCTTTCATGCCGATCAGTTCCGTTTCTTTTGATATTGACATTTTTGTTTTACCTGTTTGTTTATGTTTTTAGATAGCACAGTTTATTTAATATGCTATTTATATCATGAATACAACAAGGTAGTGATTTAAGTTGTAATAATTGAGGACGAAAACCGCAAACCTCTAACCTGAAAACTGCTGTATCGACAGTTTAAACCTCTATTTACAACTCATTTTTTAGTGTTGACTAAAGAATTCAAGCATTGTTGTCAAGGATTTTTCACTATGCATTGCTTCGCCATTTTCAAGCGATTCTTTTGCTGCGGCTGATGCCCTCTTACGCATAGATGTTTCATAAGCAGATATGGCTTCCTGCAAAGTTTTGTATTTGTCTGACGTTAAACAGTCGCTTAATTCCAATGCGTCACGCATAGCCATATTCACACCTTCGCCTGCAAAGGGTGGCATAACGTGAGCCGCATCCCCAAGCATTGTTAGGTTTGGCAAGGCTTCCCAGGTTTGGTCTAAAGGCATACAATATATCGGACGTGGTACGAAAGGCGTTACTGCGTTTTCAAATAGTTCGTGCCATGAGTTGCTCCATTCGGAATACTCTTTTTTAAACCATTCAAGCAACTGTATTTTATCAGAAAAGTTTAAGCCACTATTTTCCACCCAATTTTCAGCTGCTTTGAAACTTGCATAAAAACCAATTTCGCCATTACCTTTTTGTCCCATTAGTATATTCTTTTTATTCCCGAAAGCCATTATTTTTCCGCCATTCAGTAATGCTGAAATTTTAGGTACCGTATTTTTTGCATCATAAATATTGCCTTCAAGCATTGTTACGCCCGAATAAAAGGCTTTTATGTTGGTAATGTACGGGCGGATTTTTGAGTTGGCTCCGTCTGCTGCAATAACAATGTCTGAGTAAACAGAATTTTTGCTTTTGAAATGTAACAGCCAGCCGCCATTTTGTTTGTCCATTGAAATAAAATGACTATTCCAAACAACTGTTTCGGCTTGTAAAGACTCCAAAAGTATTTTTCGTAATGCGCCCCGATCTATTTCCGGGCGAAAATGAGGGTTGCCAAAATTTTCTTCCACTTTCGTTTCGTGGTCGCTATAAAACACTTCTGCATTTTCATTCATTATTTTCTTTCGGTCTGCTTTTGGCAGAAAGTTGTTTTTGAAATCGTTTAACAGATTTGCTTTAATCAGGGCAGCCAAACCCGAATCGTCGTGTAAATCCAGCGGTGAGCCTTGCACACGTGCATGTTTGTTTAAATCACGTTCATATACTTTTACGTTTGCGCCTTTAAGCTGTAAGAGTTTGGCTAATGTCAGTCCGCCCGGACCTCCACCAACAATAGCTATTTTTTTGTTTTGCAGTTTCATCCCCAATACTTTTTTAACGGCACAAAGCTACTTCGGTGCAAGTGTAGAAAATTGTATAAATCGGTCGTTTTGATTTCGCTTCAGTTCTTTTGGTGAAACACCCGAAAGTTTTTTTACTTCTTTGATAAAATGCGATTGATCAGCAAAATTTTGCTGTGGAAATAATTTGCCGTCTTTAATATGATTAAACGAAGCACGAAAACGAAGAATATTACAATATGCTTTTAGTGAAATTCCAAACTGCTGATTAAAATAACGGTTGATTTGCCGGCTGCTCCAGAACACTTTTTCTGAAAGTTCATTTACCGCCAATGCTCCATTTGATGAATAAATAAGGTCAAAAATTTTTTGTTTTCTGTTATCAATTTCTTTTGGTATCAGCGCTTGAATTTTTCGTGAAGCCTTGTTGCAAAACAGGTCAAAGTCGTGTAAGTCGGTTTCATTAAAATTCCAAAAGTCAACAGGTAAATGCTTTGCGTAGTTCAACAAATTGGAAACTGGATCTTGAAAAATATATTCTGTTGCAAGCAGTTTGAAACTTATAGCAAACATAATTGTCTTAGCAGTCAATGTTGCCTGGTCTGCTTGTGTTTCAAGACCCGAAAGTGTGATATGAAAAGGTTCTGTTGCTGATTGAGAGAAAAACAAGTCAATCCTTCCGTCCGGTAAAATTACAACGTCTTTATGGCTGTCTGAATGATTTTTTAACAGCCAGAAATTTTCTACAAAGTCAGCAAGAGACTTGTCGGGTTTGATGAATTTATATTCGAAATCACTGGCCATTATAAAGCACGTTCGTGTTGGGTTGCACTAATGTAATTAAAAAGCAGAAAACTTCGAGCAGTACGTTACACTGGCAATACAAAGCACTTTTCCGCCATTAAGCCCAAATTGCTGTTAGAGGCGAGTTTTTACTGAGGAATTTTTTCTACCAGTATTTCATTTCCTGCTTTGTCGAAGTATGTACAACTCATTTTGTCCATACAAATTTCCCACCTCTCAATTCCTGTGTCAGCACACATTTTAATGAAAGTAAGAAAGTCTGTTTCTCCTTGTTGATGTGCTATTAACTCTGCTTTAAATTTTTCCTTCTTTGCCGTGTCAGCAATCAGTATCGGGTCATACTTTGCTGGCACTTTTGCGGTATAGCCTTTCGCACCGTAATAGTCAATATGCCCATCTCTAACATAGGCTCTGTAATGCGTAACACCTAACGACTTTATTTCCTTGATGTAAGAGGGAAAGTCGGCACCTGATTTAACCTTGCTGTGAGCAGCTTTGATTTGTTCTACTGTAAACATTGTCTTTTAAATTCGATTTGATAAACGATTTGTTGAATTACAATGCAAAGGTGTAACGTCAAACACACCTGTAATTGTAAAAATTCGTTTTCTATCAGAGGCGTTTGAAATTTTTAGGGGTTTGTCCAGTAAAAATTTTGAAGTTCTTGATGAAGTGTGCCTGGTCAAAGAAATTGTTCTCGAAGCAAATTTCAGTGAGTGATTTTGTTTCGTTCAAATTGTCAAGAACAGTATTAAATCGAATAATTGAGGTAAATTTTTTAGGTGTTGTCCCGACAACCTTTCTAAATCGTTTCTCAAACGGACTTTGACTAATGAATAATTTTTCGTTCAGTTCTTTTATTCTAATTGTGCCTTTACTTTGATAGATCAGCTTAACAGCTTCAACAATTAATTTATCTGTCTGAATGTCTTTAAATTGCGATAGTAAAAACTGTTCAACTACTTTTATTCGTTGCTTGTCTGTGGATGCCATTAACAATTTTTCTTCTACCTGACTTATTTGGGCCTTGCCAAAGATGTCGTCAAGCGAAAGGCTTAAATTAAAAAGTTCATTTGCAGGATTAGAAGAAAAATGCCTAAAACCGATTTCGGTAAAGTAAATTAATATTGTGCCGATGTTTGCCGAACTTTTGAAGATTTTGTAGCTGTCAGAAATACCGGTAATTCCTGCCGACTTTAATTTGCTAATAACCTTGCCTTCAACTGATGAAAGTTGTCCCTTATACTGAAATCCAATAACCAGTCCGGAAGTTGGAAAAACCTTGTATTCGCTTTCAACGTCATTCTCCGATACCACGTAATATTTTATGTAGTCCTTTAATTTCTCTGTCGGAAAATATTTGTCAAATTTCATTTCCGTTTGTCAGTGTGAGTGATCGGTAAAATTGCTTATAACGGTTAGTGTTTAAAGGCTGTTGCGGCATTAATAGCACGTCGCTTCCAAGCTAACACTAATTTAATAGAAAGCACTAAGATAACATAAACCGCGTCAGCCGCAATTGCAACAGAGCCCGTGTTATATGCGGTTTTTCTTCTGTCCTTAGAGTTTGATGGAAAGCTCCAAATGCCCACCTAGTCCCAATTCTACAATTTTTTTTAAAGTCGAAAGTCGCACCTCTTTGATGTTATTTTCAATCTTAGAGATATACCCCTTGTTAGTTCCACATTTTTCGGCAAGCTCTTCCTGGGTCATACCTTTTTCAAGTCTAGCTTGTTGAAGCAGAACTCCAAGCTTAAAAGTCTCAAAGCCTTCTTCAAGTTTATCCCGTTTAGCACTCCCCTTCATTCCGTACTGCTCATCTACAAACTGGTCTAAGGTTTTTAACTTACTTTTCTGTTTCATACTCCTTCTTAATTTTAAGCGCTCGTTCAATTTCTAACTTTGGCGTCTTCTGGGTTTTCTTTTGAAAACCGTTCGTCAGCACCATAAGTTTGCCCTCATCTAAAAAGCAAAATATTCTAAAGATGTCACTGCCAAGCTTTACTCTTATTTCGTAAAGCCCGTCTGTACCCTCCATGTGCTTTAAATACTCTTGGGGTACTTGCTGTATGGTTTCAATGAGTTTAAAAGTCCAGATGATTTTGTCTTTTACCTTTTGTTTCTGTTTGATAAAGAAGTCAGTAAAGTATTCCTTGTACAAAATCACTGTTCTGATTTTCTCATTACTTATATGGAACAAAGATAATCAAAGTTGTCCAAATGAACAACTGCATCTGTGGAGTATGTTTGATAGATGTTGTTTAGTGGCGTTAAAATCGCATATAACGTTGAGTGTTTATATTGTGCCCGCTTAAAAGCACCTCCGTTTCGAGCTGCACTAAAGTAACTAAAAAGCAGAAAAGTTCGAGAACCACGTCACTCGGGCATAATTTAAACATGGTGTTAGCTGAAGTTCTTTTATTTAAGTATTAGTACAGGTATCTCCCCACTGATAAAATAAATCCTATTACTCCAATGATAATCACTATTTTCCACATGTTCTTGGAAGCTAACGGTTCTTTGTCTTTAGCAACTTTTAAATAAAATCCACCTAATATTAATGCAAGTGAAGAAAATGATTCTTTAAGTAATTGTTCGAGTTCTGGCCCCATTTGAATAAGTAATTGAATAAAGATTTAGTTATGAGGTTAGTTTTTTTGGAATTTCAGCTAACGTTTAGGCTTGGTGATTTCTATGATTCAAGCAACTAATTTATTGTAATTTTTTTCATATTTTCTATCTTGTTTTACACAGGCAAATACTCGTAGTATTAGCTTGTTCCTTA
>NZ_JBKOPS010000010.1:0-131359 GCF_047272945.1 Rubrilithobacter danxiaensis | reverse complement strand
AATAAAACTGAATTTAAATGGAATGAGCCCGATGGAATATCGAGCTCATTATTACAAATCTAATAACTAAATTCGTCCAAACTTTTGGGGGCAGTCCATTAATCGCTGCCTTTTGATTTAATTATCTATGACTGAAATGCATAGCCGGATGTTTTAGAATTAAAATTACTTTCGTGCTGGTATCTCTTAAGTTTATGATAAGAAACATAAGAGACAATCAGAATTGCAAAGATGAAAAGAGGAAAAACAGTTTGCGCACCGAATCCGTCAACTGCCCAATGACTGATGCAAGCGAAAATGAAATCAAATGCAAAACCTGCATAAACCCATTCTTTAATTCTTTGGGGTAATTTAGGAATAATCAAGCCCAGAGATCCCAGAATCTTAAAAACAACAAGCGCATTTCCAAAATATTCGGGATAACCCAAATGCCTGATTCCTTCTTTTGCAAGTTCAGTTTGAGATGTCAGGGCAGGCATTACACCTTCAAACAAAAAGATTAATACTGTTGCGGACCAGAATACAATTTTAGTTCTTTTTATAGTTGCCATATTTTTAGTTTTTAGTGATAAGACAAATTTCGTTCAACTTATACTATCTGAGAGGGTGTAAATGTGACAATATAACGGGTGTTTTACGGCAGTTTATGCTGTAACGTTTTAACGCAAATTATAACAAACCTTTGAATGCGGCAATAACCGGGAGCAGATATAACTAGTTTTAATGAATTATAAAAAAATTTGTAAGGGGAAATAATAATCGTAATATTGCGATATATATGGGAGCGACCAAGTCAGAAATATTCACTGAAGAGCAGAACAGATTGGCTCAGCTTTTAAAAGCGCTTGCTCATCCGGCAAGAATTGCCATTTTACAACATATTATAAAAAGTCGGGCCTGTATTTGCGGCGATCTGGTAGATGAACTTGGACTGGCACAGGCAACTACTTCTCAGCATTTAAAAGAACTCAAAAACGCGGGACTAATTCAGGGAACAATAGAAGGAGCAAGTGTATGTTATTGCATCAATCCTCAAACCTGGAAAAACCTTGGCAAAGAAATCAGTGAATTTATTGCCGGTTATAAAGGGGCAACAGACTGCTGTTAAAAATTTTTATCATATATCATCGTAATATTACAATAAATAAATTAAATAAAATCATGAAAACAAACGAAGAAGTGAAAGAACTCGTAAGGCAGAAATACAGTGAAATTGCATTACAGGACAAGGTAACAAACGAAACTTCCTGCTGTGGTTCAGGATGTTGCAGCACGGAAGTGTATAATATAATGAATGAGGATTATACAGAGCTTAATGGTTACAATCCGGAGGCTGATCTTGGCTTAGGCTGCGGTTTGCCCACACAGTTTGCTCAGATAAGAAAAGGAGATCTGGTAATTGATCTGGGCTCAGGTGCAGGTAACGACTGTTTTATTGCTCGTGCAGAAACAGGGGATGCTGGTAAAGTGATCGGCATTGATTTTACTGAAGCCATGATTAACAAAGCACGTGAGAATGCAGAAAAACTTGGTTTTAATAATGTGGAGTTTCGTCAGGGAGATATTGAAAAAATGCCCGTAACGGCTAATACGGCCGATGTTATTGTAAGTAACTGCGTACTTAACCTTGTACCGGATAAGGAAAATGTTTTTAAGGAGATTTTCAGAGTGTTGAAAACAGGTGGCCATTTCAGTATTTCTGACATTGTATTATCAGGTCATCTTCCGAAAAATATTCGTGAAGCAGCAGAAATGTACGCCGGTTGCGTTTCAGGAGCAATTAAAAAAGAAGAATATCTGGAGATTATTAAGAGAACAGGATTTACGTCCATATCCATTCAGAAAGAAAAGGCAATTACTATCCCGGATGATATTTTAAGTAATTACCTCAGCGCTGAAGAAATAGAAGAATTTAAATGTGGTGAGACTGGGATTTTCAGCATCACGGTTTATGCAGAAAAACCGGCCGAAACAAAATCGTGCTGCGGGCCGGACTGCTGTAGTTAACTGCTAAGTGACCTACATGTATTCTTTTTAACAAGAAGAGATTCACCTAAACACCAAATTAGTGCTTTCAATTTCTGAAATTCAATGAATTTCTTCTTGTTATTATTTATAAAGAATCCAACAAACTGGTTCTTCTTATTCAATTTGCCCCTTCCTGCTCCAACGGATATCCTTTTTCTATCCAGTCAACTTTAATATTGGTTGGCAGATTTAACAGATGTGCATTGGTAAAGCCCAATTCTTTTACTGCTTTAAAAGCCGGGCGTATATTAGGGCATTTACCAAAAGGGCAACAGCCACAGTAAAAAACTATTGGAGTTTCTTTTGACAAACTCTGAAGCGTCTTCTTAAAATCTTCCAGGTTTTGCGCCTCTTTTACAGGGCCGGTGCTTCGAGCTCCTTTTATAGCATTCACCTGCCCGATATTAAAAATCAGTGGTTTGGCAGCTTTGTCATCTTTCATCAGCGCAGCCAGTTGAGATGGTTCTATCAGATCCTCAGCAGTCCAGGGATCATGCTGATGAGGGGCCTGCAATGTGGGTATAGTTTGTGCGATGGCTATTGAAGCCGTTAAAATTAGGAAACTGAAAAGCAAAAAGATAAAACGATTTTTCATTCTTATTCTAAACTTATATATCAATAAAGGTAGCACTTTATCGAATATCAATCGCTTGTTTTTCTCTTAATATAAATCTTGCCTATTAGGCAATTTAAAATCCTATAATTTAATAAACATGTGCCAATTGCGTTTGTAGTATTAGAAACACGTTTTCTTAATGGATATAGTTCCACTTAATAATAGTCCTGTTCCCAAGGGGATTTTAATGGCTATTGGCGGTCATGAAAACAAAGGAGAAGAACCTGAAAAGAAATCACAGCAAGACAATCCAAATCCTTTAGAGATATTACAAACTTTTGTTGATCTGACGGGAAAAGAAAAAGGAAAAGCGGTAATAGAACTTATCACATCTGCCAGCAGTAAGGAAGATGAACTGTTTCAGGATTATGTGAACGTCTTTAAAGAAATCGGCATAAAAAAAATCCGTCAAATACACCACAAAACACGTCAGGACTTATTGAATGACAACCTGAAAGAACGCATAAAAGAAGCAGATGCCGTGTTTTTTGCCGGCGGAGACCAGTTAAGGCTTACTTCCATTTATGGCGGTACAGAATTTCTTCTTTTGTTAAAGCAACGCTATATAAACGAACATTTTGTAATAGCCGGAACCAGCGTAGGTGCAATGGCGCTTTCAACTCCAATGATCTATACCGGAAACCAGGATGTTCAGGAAATAGTTGGTGAAATAAGGATTACTACCGGACTGGAGTTTTTAAAAGATGTTTGTATTGATACTCATTTTACAGATCGGGCCCGGTTTGTAAGGATGGCGCAGGCAATTACCACAAATCCTACCTGCATCGGCTTGGGAATAAGTGAAGATACGGCACTAATAATCAGAAACGGACGGGAAACTGAAGTATGCGGCAGCGGAATAATTATAGTAATTGACGGCTTTAATATTACAGACTCAAATATTTTGGATTACGACAAGAAAGTACCGCTCTCGGTGAAAAATTTACGGGTGCATTTATTAACCCGGGGAGATACGTTTAATATCCCGCAAAATAACCCGCCTCATATTTAATAAAATTTGTGGCTATACAGAATAAGCATTTGATTAAACAAAAATTACCTGAAACATACAAAGAGAAGTTCTTTGTTCAGCATTCTTAGTTCCAGCAAAGTATCTATGCTTTCAATGTTTCTTTCTAGGCAGATATCAAGATTAGTAATAAAATTATCGGAAGCAAAGCCGGTATCAACAAGTTCCAGATCGTCAAGCAGGTCGTTTATAAAAAACCATTCATTAGCCGAAATGCTTATAAGTTCTTCTAGGCTTGCAGCGCTGGCAAAACAGTTTATATCCCCGTTAAACTTTTTAAATATTTCTACTTTACGCAGGGTGATCATTCTTTTTGTCAGGCTTACGGTAATAATTGGGTACACAATATCCGTATATATTTTCAATTGATCAACATTCCCTTAAATGATAATCCATGTGCTGTAGAGCAGATCAGATGCTTATAATATACAGCCTGAGTAGGATGAGTAAACAAGGGGTTAATGATATTTTTTTGAGGGAAAGTGTTTATAAGTTAAAGTACGTTTAGCTTGCTGTGTCCATTCTAATCCTTCCTTTTCAACAGTAATTCATCACAAAGATCAAATCAAAAAACCTTTATGCGGTTTTTGAGTTCCTTTTTTGATGGAAAAACACATTTATGAAACCGGACTTATAGGAAATTGCGCTTTCCTGGCTCATGTACATAAAAACACCAATATCGAATGGATGTGCTGGCCCCGATTTGACAGTTCATTTGTTTTTGGCGGATTGCTTGATAAACAAAAAGGCGGCGAGTTTTCCATTTTACCGGTTTCTGAGAATTATACCTCTAATCAATATTACCTGGAAAATACCAATGTGCTCTGTACCGAAATTACCTGTGCAAACGGGCGCTATCGTATTACTGATTTTGCTCCTCGTTTCCAGCAGTTTGACCGGTTTTTTAAGCCCTTAATGCTTATCAGGAAAATAGAGCCCATAGAAGGTACTCCACGTATCAAAGTTACCTGCAGGCCTGTTTCTGATTACGGCGAAAAGAAGCTGACCCCATTGCAGGGCAGTAATCATATTAAATATGTAGGTGATGAACACATCCGGCTTACTACCAATATTCCGATAAACTACCTCGTTGAAGAGCAGTTTTTTGTCCTTAATGAAACTAAATACTGCCTCCTTTCATACGGCGATTCTTTTGATGCACCTTTAATCAGCACAGCCGATAAATTTCTTCGTGAAACCATTGCTTACTGGCGCTTGTGGATTAAACATTCAACCATTGCAGGTTTTTACCAACAATATGTAATCCGTTCGGCGCTGGTTTTAAAGATCCATCAGTTTGAAGATACAGGAGCCATCATTGCCGCAAGCACCACAAGTTTACCAGAACATGATGGCAGTGGCAGAAACTGGGATTACCGCTACTGCTGGTTGCGTGATACATTTTATGTGATTTCATCATTAAACCACATTGGCCATTTTGAGGAGATGGAAAAATACTTCAGTTATGTTTCTGATATTTCTGTTTCTGAAGATTTTCGTTACCAACCTCTGTATGGGATAACAGGAAAAAAAGACTTAGAAGAGAAAATCGTTGATCTAGACGGATATCGTGGAAATAAACCCGTTCGAATCGGCAACCAGGCTTCAGAGCACATTCAAAACGATATTTACGGGCAGGTGATGATTTCCCTGCTTCCTTTATATGTAGACCATCGCTTTGTTTTCAGGGAAAGGCAGGATTCTGATAAATGGATAAATTTTGTACTGGATAAAATTGAGCGGACTATTGATGAGAAAGACGCCGGTATCTGGGAATTCAGGAATTTTGCCAACATTCACTGTTACAGCAACCTTTTTCAATGGGCGGGATGTGCCGCGGCGGCTAAAATGGCCCGTACCATTGGCGATAAAGCGCTCGAGGAAAAGGCCATTGCACTTCAAAATAAAGCCGCTGCACATATAGAAAGTTGTTATGATCTGGAACGAAGGGTTTATACAAATGCTGTGGGGAGCCAGCATCTGGATGCCAGTACGCTGCAACTGATCATGATGAATTACCTCGATCCGGCATCAGATAAGGCAAAAGATCACTTAAAAGCGCTTGAGGCAGAACTTAAAACACCCCGCGGGCTTTTTTACCGCTACCTTCATGCCGATGATTTTGGAAAGCCAAAAACTACATTCCTTATCTGTGCCTTCTGGTACGTAGAAGCATTGGCTACAGTAGGGCGAATAGACGATGCTGTAAGGGAGTTTGAAAACCTCCTGCAATACTCCAATCATCTTTTGTTATTCAGCGAAGATGTAGACGAAGCAACCGGAAGCCAGTGGGGTAACTTTCCCCAGGCTTACAGTCATGTGGGCTTGATGAATGCTGCGTATAAAATAGCCATGAAATTAGATCGTCCCGTATTTCTTTAATACGGGATTGTATTTTTACTTGACAGGCTTTTGAGTAGTTGTCTTACATCCTGAAAGTCAGAAAGGTAATATTTTGCCGCAGATTTGTTGGTTCCCACCTTTACAGAGATGGCCTGTTCAGGTAAAGCTTTAAAAATATCTTCATCTGTGTGGTCATCTCCTAAAGCCATAATAAAATCAAAAGCCGTATTTTCCAGCCAGCTTAGCGCCGCCATCCCCTTGTTAACTTCCATGTTCTTTATTTCAACTACCTTGTTGCCGGGTAAAAGCTGCAAGCCTTTATCAGAGGTGTAATAGCTGAGGTTATTCAGTAATTCGTTTGCACGTAATTCACCGAGGCCGCCTTCAACCTTACGGTAATGCCAAACCAGCGAAAAGCTTTTTTCTTCTATAAATGAACCGGGAGTGCGGTCGGTATAAGTTTCAAGTATCGGAAAAATGTCCTGCTTCCAGGAATCTGTTAATCCGGGGAGTTTAGACCATTCACCTGTGTATTTCTTTTGCCAGGCACCGTGTTCGGCTATCATATCTACCGCAAAACCTTTAAACCATTCTTCAAGTGTTTGGTAATTTCTTCCGCTTATCAAAACAATCTTATTGTCAGTATCCGCAGTTAACTGCCGAAGAATATCATATAGTTCAACATCTGGTGCAGCCTGGTTTATGTTGCCTTTAAAGCCTACCAGCGTCCCATCATAATCCAGAAAAATGATTCGCTTGTCTGCATGTATATATTGTTTTTCGATATCTTCTTTTATTGCTGTATTTATTCGCTTTGTTTCCATGGATGACTGTAGTTGTTTTACTTCTTTTAATCCTGACATATAGAGTTTAACCCAATGATTTATATTAAATTTTGATACGATCTCACGCATTGCTTTCATTCGGCGAGTCTTTTCCTCTGCCGACATTTCCAGCGCTTCGGTAATTGCCCTGTAAATTTCGCCTACGTTATTAGGGTTTACGATAATGGCATCTACCAATTCTTTCGAAGCTCCCGCCATTTCACTCAGAATTAGTACACCGTCGTTGTTTACTTTGCTTGCCACATATTCTTTACAAACCAGGTTCATCCCGTCCCGCATAGGTGTTACCAGGCAAATATCCGCCGAGTAGTAGAGGGCGGATAACATTTCGAACGGGAACGAACGGTAGTAGTAATGCACCGGAATCCAGTTTAAAGTTCTGAACCGGGCATTCATGCTTCCTACTACTTTATCTATCTCATCCTGAAGTTCTTTGTATTGTGGTACGGTATCTCTGGACGGCACCACGATCATGTAAAGAACAACTTTTTCAATGTATTGAGGCTTTAGGGTTAAAAGAAGTTCAAGCGCTTGCAGACGTTCTAAAATCCCTTTGCTGTAATCGAGCCGGTCTATAGAAAGTATAAAAGTTACATTTTGAAAGGTTTCTTTAATAGTTTGAACCTGAGTTTTTACCTCTGCCTGGCCGGTCATCGCTTCGTACTTTTTAAAATCAATTCCCATTGGGAATGAATCAACTACAACGGTGCGATGATCGGTAGTAACAATGTTTGATGATGTTTGTACCGGGAGGAGGCGCTTGGCAGAATTAAGAAAATAATGTGCATCCTCGTAGGTATGAAAACCAACCAGGTCTGCACCAAGAACGCCTTCCAATAGTTCCTTTCGCCATGGTATCAGCCTGAAAAGCTCGAAAGACGGAAATGGTATATGCTGAAAAAAGCCGATAGTAATTCCCGGTATCGCTTTGCGAATTAAGTCGGGCAGCAGCAAAAGTTGGTAATCGTGTACCCACACCGTATCACCCGCCTCTAACAAAGGCAATACAACTTCACTGAATTTCCGGTTAACTTGTTTATACCAGTCCCAGTAAGTCTGATGATATTTTGCATAAGATGGGAAATAATGAAAAACCGGCCATAAGATTTCATTGGAAAACCCTTCATAATAAAAGTTTATTTCCTCTTGCGATAAAAACACGGGAACAAGATTTTCCCTTAGCAGTTTCTTGCTTACTTCTGTTTGCTGTTCTGAATTTTCAATTTCTAATCCTGGCCAGCCTACCCATAAATTACCTCCTTGTTTATAGATGGATCCCAAGCCGGTAGCAAGTCCGCCTTCACTTGGCTTTAATTTAAATCCATCTTCATTTTTAGAGATCTTAACAGGCAGCCTGTTTGATATAATGATTGTTTTCCCCATAAATATTCTTAATAATAAGCTGAAAAAAACGAGGTGGTTTTATTAAAAAAACGATTTTCCTCAGACATATTCTTTTTTAATCTGTTATAGCAAAACGAAAATTAAGGGTAAAATGTGTTACGGCACGTCAAACTATCTTGTAATCCGCAACTTTTATGGACAATCTGCAAAGCTTTTTTAACGACCTTTATACTCAATATTTAAATAAGATTCCGGACCTTATCTGGAACACGGTGCTTATTTTACTCGCTGTTTTTTGTGGAGTTATTTCGGTAACAATTATACGCCGCCTGGTTTGTTTTTATACCAAGTTTAACAGCTACTTCCTGTTCAAGTCTATTGTAAAAAACCTCGAAAAACCTGCCCGATTCTTCCTCCCGCTTTTATTTCTTAATACAGCTATGCCATTGTTCAGGTTAAGTGTTAAATCACTCAGGTTTTTAGACAAAGTAGTAGAAATAGGCTTGACAGTTTCTTTTGCAGCGCTTTTAATGGGGCTTGTTAAAATAGTTGAAGATTATGTGACTTATAAATATGATTTGAGCAAAGCTGATAATCTTAAAGAGCGGAAGATCCGGACACAGCTGCAATTTATCCGAAAGCTGGTGCATGTAGTGATTGTGCTTGTAACTATTGCTGTTATTCTTCTAAGTTTTGAGAATTTGCGCAAACTGGGAGCCGGACTTCTTACCGGTGTCGGAATAGGAGGAATAATTGTAGGTTTTGCAGCACAAAGGTCGCTTGGCAATTTGCTGGCAGGTTTTCAGATCGCTTTTACACAGCCAATAAGGATAGACGACGCATTGATAGTTGAAGGCGAATTTGGACGGGTAGAAGAAATCACGCTCACGTACGTGGTTGTGAGGCTTTGGGATGAGCGGCGCCTGATCCTTCCTATTAATTATTTTATTGAGAAGCCTTTTCAAAACTGGACACGCGTTTCGTCTCAAATTTTGGGCACTGTTATGCTTTATCTGGATTATTCTGTTCCTGTTGATGAATTGCGAACAGAATTAAATCGCCTGCTCGACTCGAATAAGCTTTGGGACAGACGCGTGGGCGTTTTGCAGGTAACAGATTCAAAGGAAAAAACGCTTGAAATCAGAGTGTTGGTAAGCGGAAGGAATTCAGGTGAAGTTTTCGATCTGAGATGTTTTGTAAGAGAAAACCTGATACGTTACATAAATAACAAATTCCCTAACAGTTTGCCTCGCAATCGAACAGAATTACTTCCCACAAGCGAGAAAATTTAAAATTATCCGGTTTATTTTGAACCAATAGGGTGAATTTTTAAAATTCTGGCATATACTGATGGTATTGTTCTTGTTAAAATTTTGTTAACCAACCCAATGTAAAACATTAATTTTTTAAGGTAATGACACGGAATAGAGCCACCTCAATTAAAAATTGGATTAAGAAAATGGGATTCAAATTGAACAAATCTCACAACCTTGCAGCTCGTTCAAAGAAAATTAAATATTATACGTTAGGAAATTTTGGCGTATATGAAGAAATCTCTACTCCTAACACTGCTACAGAGGGCAAACAGGCAGGTGAAAAACAAAAATTTATCTCCTGGACCCCCTGGGGAATTGATTTTGAAGTAAACTCTGTTAAGGAGCTTAGTAAAGCGTATTCCGAGTTTATGAAATACAACCCCGATGTTGCTATAAACTAAAGGCAGCTTAAAGCTTGAGCTGCTGAAGTTTCATAGCAAGCACTTCAGATATTCTTTTATACGATTCAAAGCTCCAGCCCGCAACGTGTGGGCTTAGAAGTACGCGTTCATTATTGACGAGTTTCTGGTACCAGGGCTGTTCTTTTAGTGCAGGAAATTTTTCTACTTCGAGAACATCCAGCCCTGCACCCAGAATTTTGCCCTCGTCTATAGCGTTGAGCAAATCGGCTGTGTTTACAATTTCGCCTCTTGCTGTATTCAGGAAGAAGATCGGTTTCCTGAAATGAAACAGGTATTCGCGGGTGACAAGTCGTTTAGTTTCCCTGGTAAGCGGGATATGCAGGCTTAAAACATCCGCATGTTTTACTATTTCTTCCATGCTTACTTCCCGGGCAAAGTCATCACTAAAACCGGTTTTGTATTTGTCATAAGCAATAACCTGAACCCCAAAACCCTGTAACTTCCGGGCAAAGCTCATTCCCATAAAACCATAACCAATAATCCCAACAGTTTTCCCTTTCAGCTCGTAACCCCTGTTGCCTTCTCGGTCCCATATTCCGTTTCGTATTTGCCGGTCGCCTTTCCTGAGGTTGTTGGTCAGTATCAGAAGCATCCCCATAGCATGTTCTCCTACAGCATCCCTGTTCCCTTCAGGGGCATTGATACAAATAATGTTCTTTTCTTTCAGGTAAACTTCATCGATATTATCGAGCCCAGCTCCTGCTCTTGCCACAAATTTCAGATTGGAAGCGGCATCAATAACCTCCCTGTCAACTCTGAATTTGCTTCGAATTGCCAGCCCTGTATAATCTGCTATTACCTGGAGCGTATCATTTAAAGTATATTCGGGGTGATTATCTACTATAAATCCTAATTTCTCGGCTTCCTGCTGGAATTCGTGATGAAGGTCATCTACAATTAAAATTCTTTTCGTATTCATACTATTTCTTCAAAGAAATGATATTGGTAAGTTGTATAAAGTCATTAACAGACAGGCGTTCCGCTCTCAGTTCCAAAAGTGGTTCATCTGTCATGTTTTCTTTTTTTATAAGGGCTGAAAGTGCATTACGCAGTGTTTTTCTGCGTTGGTTAAAGCCTGCTTTTACTACTTTCCAGAATAAGGTTTCATCGCAGTCAAGACGTTCCGTCTCGTTTCTTTTTAGCCGGATCACTGCCGAAAGTACTTTGGGCGGTGGATTAAATACCCCGGGTTTTACCGTAAATAAATATTCGACATGGTAGTAGGCCTGCAAAAAAACACTTAAAATTCCGTATTCCTTGCTTCCCGGTTTGGCGGCACAACGTTCTGCAACTTCTTTTTGAAACATCCCAACAACTTCAATTACCTGTTGACGGTTTTCGAGTACTTTAAAAAGAATCTGCGAAGAAATATTATAAGGAAAGTTACCGACAATTGCGTATTTGTTTTTAAAAATCTCCGAAAGGTCTAACTCAAGGAAATCTCCATATATCAGTTTTTTTCCCAGATGAGGATACTTTTTACTTAAAAATTCAATTGATTCGACATCAAGATCGATAAGATAAGTGTTCAGCTCTTTTTTCTGAAGTAAAATATCTGAGAGGATTCCCATTCCAGGGCCAACTTCCAGAACTTCAGCATAATTATCTTTAAAATTTAGGCTGTTAACTATTTTTTCGGCAATATTTTTATCTGTTAAAAAATGTTGTCCGAGGTGTTTTTTTGCTCTTACTGAACTCATTCCTTTGTACTGCCGCAAATTACGCAAACTTTGCTCTTAATTCCTCAGTTTCATTTCAAAGTATTTACTTTGCAGGTAATTATAAGTTTCTCCATGAGTGATAAGATTAAAATCGGTATATCTATAGGTGATTTAAACGGGATTGGTTTGGAAGTGATTATTAAAACACTTTCAAATGCCGGTATAACGGATTTTTTTACTCCCGTTGTTTACGGACATACAAAAGTGGCATCGTTTCATCGCAAAACCTTAGGTATGAATGATTTTAATTTTCATGTGATTTCCGCTGCTGCTGAAGCTCATCCCAAAAGGCCCAATATGATTAATTGCTGGACGGAAGATGTACGTATTGATTTGGGTATTGCCAATCAAACAGGCGGAAAATATGCCTTGATTTCACTTGAACGGGCAATGGAAGATCTTCTGGCCGGAAATATAGATGCTTTGGTTACTGCCCCGATTAATAAGCATACCATTCAGAGCGAAACTTTCAATTTCCCCGGGCATACCGAATATATCCAGGAAAAAACTGGTTCAGCCGATTCTCTGATGTTCCTTGTTGCAGAAGATATAAAGGTGGGTGTAGTAACAGGGCATATACCTTTGAATGCGGTAGGGGCGGCTATCACAAAAGAAAAAATACTATCAAAACTGGCCTTGATGAATCAAAGCCTTAAAACGGATTTCTGGATTCAAAAGCCTAAAATTGCAGTTTTGGGTTTAAATCCCCATGCGGGCGACAACGGACTTATCGGTACAGAAGAGCAGGAAATTATCATTCCGGCTATTGAAGAAGCCAATGAGCGTGGAATATTTACATTCGGTCCCTTCCCGGCTGACGGTTTTTTTGCAAATAATGCCTATCTGAGATTTGATGCTGTTTTAGGGATGTATCACGATCAGGGACTTATTCCGTTTAAACACATCGCTTTTCATAACGGCGTAAACTTTACTGCCGGATTGCCGGTAGTGCGCACCTCGCCGGATCATGGTACCGGATACGACATTGCAGGAAAAAATATGGCTTCGGAAGCATCTTTTACTGAGGCGCTGTTCCTGGCAATGAACATAGTAAAACGGCGCAGAGAACAGGAAGAATTAACAGCTAATCCATTGAAAATTTCAAAGCTTTCTAAAGATCGGGATTAAAATAAGTCCTTTTATAAAAAACTTTCTACACTAATTATTTTTATCTAACTTTGCAGGCTCAATTGTCGTGCTTTGAAACCGTTGCAGCAATATCGTATCCCGTTTACGGGATTAAAAATAGGAAAGCATAACTTTGAATTAGAGGTTGATGGGAAATTCTTTCAGGAGTTTGAATACTCGCTGGTAAAGAATGGAAGATTGAAGGTTGATTTGGAGTTGGACAAGCAGGAAACTATGTTGATCCTTGAATTTCATATTTATGGAGACATTTTCCTGAATTGTGATGTTTGTCTTGCTGAATATCCTTCGGCTGTAGATTTTACAGAAAGACAGATTGTTAAGTTCAGTGACGAAGATCTGGCTAAGGATACGGAAGAAATTATTGTATTGAGCAGAAATGAACACGAAATAGATGTTTCAAATCTGATTTATGAATATATCAACCTTTCAGTTCCCTATATTAACCGTTGTGACGATACAGGAAACTTAGCCTGGTGTGATAAAGAAATGATCGGGAAGCTAAATGCGCTTTCAGATCGGGAAAATGAAGAAAATGCCGGTGACGACCCACGGTGGGAGGCACTGAAAAAAATAAAAAACAAATAATTAACAATAGGAAGAGATGGCACATCCAAAACGAAAATTATCCAAGTCCAGAAGAGATAAGAGAAGAACGCATTATAAAGCAGAAGCGCCAACTTTATTTACCTGCAAAACTACTGGTGCTGTACATTTGCCTCATCGTGCTTATAATGTAGATGGCAATTTGTACTATAAAGGTAAATTAGTTATTGAAAATACCTCTATTGCATAAGGGTTTTTTCTTTAGATGAAAATTGGCTTAGATATAATGGGCGGTGATTACGCTCCCAAGGCAACAGTTTTGGGAGCGATAGAAGCCTACAAGATTCTGGACCCCTCGCACAAGCTGGTGCTGATAGGTAACAAAGAAGAAGCACATCCTTTTTTCTCTGAACAAAACTTCAATCCCGATCTTATTGAGTTTATCCATACCACCGAAACTATCGGGATGGGTGAACATGCAACAAAAGCTATTGCTCAAAAACCAAACTCGAGCATAAGTATTGGCTTTAATTTCCTTAAAGAAGGTAAAATAGATTCCTTTTCGTCAGCCGGAAACACAGGTGCTATGCTTGTAGGAGCAATGTTCAGTGTTAAAAATATTCCCGGAGTTGTTCGTCCTGCAATAGCTGCTATTGTTCCGAAATTAAAAAGTGGTTTTGGATTGATGCTTGATGTTGGCGCTAATGCCGACTGCAAGCCCGATACCTTATTGCAGTTTGGCGTACTTGGCAGTTTATATGCCGAAAACGTTTTAGGAATCCATCATCCCAAGGTGGGCCTGATGAATATAGGCGAAGAGGAAGAAAAAGGAAACATGCTTACCCAGTCGTCTCATACCCTGATGCGAGACACTAAAATGTTTAATTTTATCGGGAATATTGAGGGACGCGACCTCTTTAATGAAAAAGCCGACGTAATTGTTTGTGATGGATTTACCGGCAACGTTGTGCTGAAGCTGGCCGAAACATTTTATATCCTAACATTAAAGAAAGGCTTTAAAGACGATTTCTTTGACCGGTTTAATTACGAGCAATATGGCGGCAGCCCCATTCTGGGGGTGAACGCCCCGGTAATAATCGGTCATGGCATTTCAACTCCCGAAGCTATCAAGAACATGATTTTTCAATCGAGAGATATGATCGCTTCAAAACTTATAGAAAAGATTACAGCCGCATTTACTTAATCTGATATGCAAAAAACTTTCGCTGCAATAACAGCAGTTAATGGCTACGTACCTGATTACGTTTTAACTAACCATGAGTTAGAAAAAATGGTAGACACCAATGATGAGTGGATTACCTCCAGAACAGGGATCAAAGAACGCAGGATACTAAAAGGAGAGGGACTGGCAACTTCTGACCTGGCTGTGCCGGCCGTTAACGGATTACTGCAGAAAAGGGGAATAGGAGCCGAAGAGATAGACCTTATTATTTTTTGTACTTCTACACCCGACATGCCTTTTCCGGCAACGGCAAATATCTTAGCTGATAAAATAGGAGCGAAAAATGCCTGGGGCTACGATCTTCAGGCTGCTTGTTCAGGCTTTATTTTTGGCCTTACTACCGGAGCCCAGTTTATCGAATCAGGAAAACATAAAAAAGTACTGGTAGTTGGTGGCGATAAAATGTCATCAATAGTAAATTACCAGGACCGCACCACCTGTATACTTTTCGGTGATGGTTGTGGCGTTGTGCTTCTCGAACCAAATGAAGAAGGAAACGGGGTTATCGATTCTATCTTAAAAAGTGATGGTTCAGGTAAGAACTTCCTTAATTTAAAAGCAGGCGGATCTTTAAAACCAGCTTCTCATCAAACTGTTGATGCTAATGAACATTACGCATATCAGGAAGGGCAAACCGTTTTCAAGTTTGCCGTTACCAATATGGCAGATGTTGCGGCAGAAATAATGGAACGAAATAACCTGGCTTCAGACGATGTAGCATGGCTTATTCCGCACCAGGCAAATAAGCGTATTATTGATGCAACAGCTAACCGTATGGGAGTTGGCCGTGATAAAGTTGCTATTAACATAGAGCGTTACGGCAACACAACAAACGGCACCATACCATTATGCCTTTGGGAATGGGAAAAAAGGTTGAAAAAAGGGGATAATGTAGTACTGGCAGCTTTTGGTGGTGGCTTCACCTGGGGTTCCGTTTATTTAAAATGGGCTTATTAAACACATTTTAATTTTTTGTTTTAACTTAGATTGTCAAACTAACTTATCAAAAACTAATCCGGAAGAAAATGGATATTAAACAAGTACAGGAACTAATAAAGTTTGTTTCAAAGTCAGGTGTTAATGAAGTTTCCATTGAAGAAAAGGACTTCAAAATCACGATAAAAACCAACCAGGCTCCTACTTATGTTACCGCTACAGTTCCTGCAGCTGTACCTTTACCCTCAACTGCTTCACCGGTATCAAACCCTGTGTCAGTTCCGGCTTCTGTACCTGCCGAATCAAAAGCTCCTGCTGCTTCGGGCCAGGAAGATATATCAAAATACATCACCGTAAAATCTCCTATGATCGGTACGTTTTACCGTTCTTCAAGTCCAGATAAACCGGTATTTGTAAATGTTGGAGACGAAATTCAATCCGGACAGGTTATTTGTATCATTGAAGCAATGAAATTATTCAATGAAATTGAATCGGAAGTTTCTGGGCGAATAGTAAAAATACTTGTAGAAAATTCCAGTCCTGTTGAGTTTGATCAGCCTTTATTTCTGGTTGACCCAAGCTAATCTTTGATTATTGATCCCGGGAACTTTTCAGTTGCCCGACCATAAATCAGATCTCAAATAGAAGCTATGTTTAAAAAAATATTAATTGCGAATCGTGGCGAAATAGCTTTACGAATTATTCGGACATGCAAGGAAATGGGAATAAAAACAGTTGCCATTTACTCTACTGCCGATCGTGAAAGTTTACATGTTCGCTTTGCTGACGAGGCTGTATGCATTGGCCCGCCAGCCAGTAAAGATTCTTACCTGAATATACCTAATATTATATCTGCTGCCGAGCTTACCAATGCGGATGCAATTCATCCGGGTTATGGTTTCCTTTCAGAAAATGCTAAATTCTCTGCAATCTGCAGAGATTACGGAATCAAGTTTATTGGAGCGACGCCAGAGCAGATCAATGCCATGGGAGATAAAGCTTCAGCAAAGGATACCATGAAGAAAGCCGGCGTACCTACCATTCCCGGATCAGATGGTTTGGTTCCTGACGTGCAGGAAGGAATTAAAATTGCCAATGAAATCGGTTATCCGGTTATTCTGAAAGCAACGGCCGGCGGCGGCGGTCGCGGAATGCGGATCGTCTGGAAAGATGAAGAGTTCGAACCAGCATGGGATTCCGCAAGACAGGAGGCAGGAGCAGCGTTTGGCAATGACGGTATTTATCTTGAAAAATTTGTAGAAGATCCACGCCATATTGAAATTCAGGTAGTGGGCGACCAGTATGGAACAGTATGTCATCTTTCAGAAAGAGATTGTTCTATCCAGCGACGCCACCAGAAACTGGTAGAAGAATCTCCTTCTCCGTTCATGACCGATGAACTTCGTACGAAAATGGGTGAGGCGGCCGTTAAAGGCGCTGTTGCTGTAAAATACGAAGGTGCAGGTACTATTGAATTTTTAGTTGATAAGCACCGGAATTTCTATTTCATGGAAATGAATACGAGGATACAGGTAGAGCATCCGGTAACGGAAGAAGTTATCAACTATGACCTGATTAAAGAACAAATTAAAGTAGCAGCAGGTGTTCCGATTTCAGGGAAAAATTATATTCCTGCCTTACATGCTATTGAATGTCGTATAAATGCTGAAGATCCTTTTAATGGTTTCAGGCCTGCACCCGGCAGAATTACGCATTTTCATTCACCAGGTGGCCACGGCGTGCGGGTGGATACACATGTGTATGCAGGTTACCAGATCCCCCCGAATTACGATTCCATGATTGCAAAACTTATATGTACCGCTCAAACCAGGGAAGAAGCAATTTCAACAATGGAGCGTGCTTTAAGCGAGTTTGTTATTGAAGGGGTAAAAACTACCATACCGTTTCATATCCGGTTGATGAAGGATCCGAATTTCAGAGCAGGAAATTTTACAACGAAGTTTATGGAAAGTTTTGATTTAAATGAATATAAAGCGTAATTCAAAATCCGGTAAAAATTAAAATACGTATACCATTCTGATGTACAGAATGGTATTTTTGTTTTCTTGTAAAAATGAGTGATAGTAAAAGAAAAAATCTTTTCCAGACTATAAAGGATAAAGGGAAAAATTACGAATCTGAGATGTCTTTTTTTGATCATCTCGAAGTTTTAAGATGGCATTTGATAAGAGCATCTATTGCTGTTGTTATTTTTACCAGCCTTGCTTTTGCCTATTACGACGAGCTTTTTGATGGTATTATCATGGGGCCCAAAAAAGCCAGTTTCTGGACGTACAGAATGATGTGCATTATCGGTGAGAAGTTCCATCTTGGTCCTGACTTCTGCATTTCAAAAGATATTCCTTTCAATATTATTAATACCGAAATGGCAGGGCAATTTACTTTGCAGCTAAACTCTTCATTAATTATCGGAATTGTGCTCGGAGGCCCGTATCTTTTATATGAAGTATGGCGATTTGTAAAACCCGGGCTTAATGAAAAAGAAAAAACTTCGGCCAGTGGTTTTGTTTTTTATGCAACTCTCCTTTTTATTTTAGGGGTATTATTTGGCTATTACATTATTGCACCGCTTTCTATTAATTTCCTAGCTAATTATAAAATAAGCAGCATCATTGATAATCAGATCACAATTGATTCATACCTGTCTTCAGTTGCTACGTTAACTTTAGGATCAGGAATTGTATTCGAACTTCCTATTTTGATTTTTATTTTATCGAAGATGGGAATTATGACGCCCAAGTTTATGCGTTCGTCTCGCAGGTATGCTGCGGTAATTATTCTGGTAATTGCAGCAATAGTTACTCCAACACCGGACATGCTGACAATGCTCACTGTAAGTTTCCCGTTGTTTCTTCTTTATGAAATAAGTATAATTATTTCGGCACGGGTTGAAAGGAAGCGGAAAAAGGCAGAAATTGCTTTTTACAAGGAGTAAATAATAAATACAATATATAATAGTTTGAATTTACAATGGCAGATAAATTAAAAATAGCGATTGGAGGTGATCATGCAGGGTTTGGGTACAAACAACAACTTACCGACTTTCTGCAAGATTATGAGGTTAAAGATTATGGCACCTACAGTTCAGACTCTGTAGACTATCCTGATTTTGCACATCCTGTGGCCAGTGCAGTTGAAAGCGGTGAAGCTGACCTTGGAATATTAATTTGCGGAAGTGCAAATGGGGTGGCAATTACAGCTAACAAACACCAGGGAATACGTGCGGCTATCTGCTGGCAGGAAGAACTTGCAGAATTAGCCCGTTCTCATAACAATGCAAATGTTCTATGTATTCCGGCAAGATTTATTTCAATTGAATTGGCAAAAGCCATTACCTCAAAATTTTTAAATACAACCTTTGAAGGCGGACGCCATGCAACAAGGGTTAATAAAATATCCTGTTAAATATTCATTATGCGTAAAATTTCATTATTAACGATAGGAATAGGCCTGTCATTACAGGTTCTTGGTCAGAATCCTGTTGCAGAAAAATATGCTAAGTTCATTGATACTGTTGATGCAAGAAAACACTTGTCCATACTGGCTTCAGATGAATTTGAAGGGAGAGAAACCGGAACTCCCGGAGCTGAAAAGGCAGCTAATTATATTGCGGGAGAATTTAAGAAACTCGGGCTGAAAGCACCCGTTAACGGAAGTTACTTTCAGCAGGTGCCTCTTATAGAAACTAAATTTGAGGTCTCTTCCTTCCTGGTTAACAGCCAAGCTTTTGAGAACGGAAAGGATTTTTATTTTTCGGGTACTCCGCAATCTCAAACTATAAAAACGAATGAACTTGTTTTTATTGGGTATGGGATTAGCAGCGAAAACTACGATGATTTGAAAGGTACTGATGTCACCGGAAAAATAGTATTGCTGATCAATAAAGGCGAGCCGGTTAAAGATGGAGTATCAGCAGTAACTAAGTCGAGTGAAACGTCGGACTGGAGCAGGAGCAAGGCCAAACGTATTCAATCACTGCTTTCAAAAAACCCAGCTGCAATTCTTGCTGTAAGTCCAGATGTAGACCCTTTACTTAAAAAGTATCCGGGTTATTTTACTGAAGGACGTTTATCCTTAAAAAAGGAATCTTCTGAAACAGAGAAAGCGAAAACTCCCATTATAAATATTACTCCTGAGGTTGCAGACAAGCTGCTGCAAAGCACAGGAAAAAGCTATGAATCTCTTAAAGCAGCTATTGACAACAGCGGAAAACCGGCCACTCAGGTTGTTAAAGCCGACTTCAGCACTTCTTTTGGCTTACAAAATCGCGATGTTACAGCCGTAAACGTATTGGGTTATCTAGAAGGAAAGGATTTGAAGAACGAACTTGTTGTTGTTTCAGCACATTATGATCACATCGGGTTAACCAACGAAGGTACGGATAAAGTAAATAACGGTGCTGATGATGATGGTTCAGGTACAACCGGCATACTTGAAATTGCAAGAGCATTTTCTAAGGCTAAAGCCGAAGGAAAAGGTCCGCGACGCAGTATTTTATTTTTAGGAAATGTAGGGGAAGAAAAAGGACTTTTAGGCTCGGAATGGTATTCAGAGCACCCGGTATTCCCTTTGGAAAATACAATTACCAATTTGAATATTGATATGATTGGAAGGGTAGATTCCGTTCACCAGTCTAATCCGAACTATTGCTATCTCATCGGTTCTGATAAACTAAGTACAGATCTTCATAAAATAAGTGAAAAGGCAAATGCTACTTACACTAAGCTCGATTTGGATTATAAGTATAATGACCCGAATGATCCGGAGCGGATTTACTACCGTTCAGATCATTATAATTTTGCAAAACATAATATTCCTATTATTTTTTACTTTAACGGAGTTCATGAGGATTACCATAAACCAAGCGATGAAATAAGTAAAATAAGATTTGATTTGCTTGTAAAAAGGGCAAGACTGGTATTTTATACCTGCTGGGATTTGGTAAACAGGGATAAACGGCCTGTGGTTGACAAGAAAACTGATATGGCAGAATAAAATAAAAAGAGCGGATTTTCATCCGCTCTTTTTATTTTATAGTTATGTGATTGATAAAGCTGTTGGCCTCAATGGACTTTTTTAAATAGTCCTGACCATAGTATATTTTAATAATACGTAAGAGATTATAATACCCCCCGGCAGATATTAAAAAGTAAAACGAATGGAGAGGCCTATCCCGTTAGCGTCAAATTCTGTATTGGGTGTCACTTCAATAGCTGGTTTCCAGTCTAAGGCAAGGTTAATTGGCGCACCGTCAAATTTATAATCAAGGCCCAGTACACCGTCCACACTTACCAGGAAATCACTCTCATTGGTAGGTTTATATTCCACACTTCCAAGGGTGCCGCCACCACCGTAATACCAACGTAAGCCGGGTGCATTGTTTATCGGGTTATGTATTTCATATAAGCCTGTAAAGCGGAAGTAAGAATAGTCTTTTTTAGATTGAAAGTTAAGTATAAAATCCAGAGCAGCGTTATCGCTGGTAAATGTTTTAAATGTTATGCCGTTTGCTGCTCCTAATCGGCCCCCTAATGCATATTTATAGGTTTGAGCTTTTAATTCAAGCGAAGTTGAGATCAGCAGAAAGACTGCGAAAAAGGCAAATGTTAATTTTTTCATGATTTGATTATTAGTTTTATACTAATGCCCAAAAGATACAAAGCATTAATAAGATTGTTTGATTTACGACGACAAAATTATTTCTTTATGGAAAATAAAAAATGATTATTTGTTAAATTATGTTAAGACTTAGTTTTTGAGATTTAAAAGGATAAATTTGCGGTGATTATGAAAATGATGAAGAAATTACTGCCAATGGTGCTGGTGCTGTTTACGATTATATCCTGTAAAGAAAATTCGAATGATTCGTATGATTTTGCCAAGCAAGCACAGATTGATGATAAGCTGATAACAGAATTTCTTACAAAAAATAATCTTACAGCTCAAAAACATCAAAGTGGCTTGTATTATATTGTTTCTAATCCGGGAACCGGAAATGTTCAATATGCTGCAAATACCACTGTTACTGTTAAATATGCACTGCGGTTATTGAACGGAACTACAATTCCCCAAACTACCGAACCGATTTCATTTCAACTTGGAGGAGTAATCGCCGGATGGCAATACGGCGTTCCTTTAATACAAAAGGGAGGCAAAATTCGCCTGATTATTCCTTCCGGTCTTGCCTATGGCCCGCGGGCCCAGAACGGGATTCCGGCTAATTCCGTTTTAGATTTTGATATTGAACTACTTGACGTAAAATAATTATAACATACACATGAAATTTTTTCTTCTTAAAGCTGTATTGTTTGTTGCTTTTATTCCTTTACTATTTTCTGCCTGCGAAAAAGAATACACAGGTATCGAACAGGTAGACGAACAGAACATTCAGGAATATATTAAAAAAAATAGTCTCGGCGAATTTAAAACCGACTCTTCCGGCATTTATTATAAAATTATTGCTCCCGGAAATGGCGATACGGTACATAATACAGATAAAGTGTACTTTACATATACTATCAAAACGTTTAACGGTGAGTACAATTCGTCTGATGAGTATATTAATCGTTACGCCGGTTACCTGGGCTATGTAAGTCCTCAAACTAATCTTCCCGAAGCTTTCAGATTTGCAATAGGCAATTTTCTGAAACAGGAAGGCGGAACTATCCGGGTTATTATTCCCTCTCGGCTTGCATTCGGCAGAAATGAAACAAAAATAAACGGAAGTACTATTCCTTCTAATTCATCTCTTGATTGTACGGTAACGTTATTGAAAAAAAATAATCTGCAACAATACGAAGATTCTTTAATAACTCAGTACATGCAAAAAAACAGTCTTACAGGTTACACCAAAACTGCCTCCGGCTTATATTATAAAATTGCAGATATAGGAACCGGCAGCCCCATAACAATAGATTCAACAGTAAGTGCTGCATATACCGGAAGACTGTTAAACGGAACAGTTTTTGAAACCGTAACAGAATCTTCTCCGGGAACATTCGATTTAAATGATCCGGGCTTAAGAAAAGGTTGGAAAGAAACAATTCCTTTAATAAAAGGGGGAGGAAGTATCCGGATTATTTTCCCTTCAAGCTTAGGCTATGGTCTGGCAGGATACGGTACATCAATTCCTCCGTTTTCACCTTTAGATTTCGATATCAAGGTAACGGATGTGAAACAGAACGACTAATAAGTAACAACATAGCTTAATAAAAAAGTAAAGAAGGCATAGGCCTTCTTTACTTTTTTACAGCCGATGCAAAAACTTTCAGTGCTCGCTCACGGGCAAACTGATGATCAACAATAGGAGCGGGATAGCTGAAAGGATCATCATATTCCGGAATCCATCTTTTGATGTACTTTAGGTCGGGATCAAATTTCTTCGTTTGTAAAGACGGATTGAAAATACGAAAATAGGGGACAGCATCATTGCCGCAACCTGCAGCCCATTGCCAGCCTCCTACGTTACTGGCCTGTTCATAGTCAATCAGTTTTCTTGCAAAATAAGCTTCACCCCATCGCCAGTCAATTAATAAATGCTTTGTAAGGAAACTGGCTGTGATCATACGAACGCGATTGTGCATCCAGCCTGTTTTATTTAACTGGCGCATTCCTGCATCAACAATCGGATAGCCAGTTAAACCCTCGCACCATGAAGAAAATTCAGCTTCATTATTTCTCCAATGGATCGAATCATATTCAGATTTAAAGGATCGGACGCAAATAAAGGGAAAATGCCACAGCGTCATCATATAAAATTCTCTCCATATCAGTTCATTTAACCAGGTTTTATTTTCTGCCTCTGTTGCTTTTTGTACAACCTGCCTGATGCTCATTGTTCCAAAGCGAAGGTGCACACTTATTTTAGACGTTCCTTCTATTGCAGGGAAATCTCTCTTTTGCTCATACTGCCCTATAATTCCTATGTATTCTTTATCAGGAAATGATAATTGTGATTTTCTAAATCCTAAATCTTCCAGATGGGGGAATATAAAAGGGTTTGTCTTAAAGAGGTTGTTTAATAATTTTTCAGAAGGATAGCTCTTTAAGTACTGCGGTTGAAGCGTATTGTACCATTTTCTTTGGTAAGGAGAATAAACAGTATATGGAGCTTGGTTTTCCTTTAGAATTTCGTTTTTCTCAAAGATTACCTGATCCTTAAAAGTATTAAATTTGATGTTTTTTTTCGCAAGCAAAGCCCTGATCTTCTCGTCCCGTTCAGTAGCGTATGGTTCGTAGTCATGGTTTGTGAAAACCTCGTTAATGCTAAATTCTTCAGTCAGTTCTGTCCAGGCTTTTTCGGGAGTGCCATGTTTTATTAATAAGGAGCTCTTGCAAGCTTTTAACTCTTTGTTAATATCCGCCAAAGCCTGATGAATGAATGTAACCCTGCTGTCGTCTGCATCTTCGAGTTTGCCCAGAATGATTTTATCGAAAATAAAAACAAGTAAAACAGGCAGGTCGCTTTTTAAGGCATGAAAGAGGCCTGCATTATCTGCCAGCCTTAGATCTCTTCTCAGCCAGAAAATATTAATGTGTTTTTTTATTTCCATAGATGCTTGCAAGGGCTTCTTCAATAGTAGGGAAATTAAACTGAAACCCGGCCGATTGAATTTTAGATGCGGAGGTTTTGGTACTGTCTAATACTACCGAACTCATTTCACCTAAAACTAATTTCAATATAAAGGAAGGAGTACGGGGTAGCCAGATTCTTTTATTCAACTCACGAGCTATTGCATATGTTAGTTCCGTTTGTGTTACAGGATTTGGTGCTGTCATGTTAAAAGATCCTTCTACGCTTTCATTCTCAATCGCAAATAAAAACATTCTGGTTACATCCTGCAGGTGAATCCAGGAAACCCACTGCTTTCCGGACCCTAAAACAGTGCCAACGCCAAGTTTTATAGGTTTTGCAATTTGAGGTAAGGCTCCTCCTTCTGTGCTGAGGACCATTCCGGTTCGCAATTTAACAGTCTTAATACCTAATGAAACGCCTTCATCAACAGCCTGTTCCCATGCTACACACGTTTTGCTTAAAAATCCTGTTCCTGGTGGGGTGCTTTCTGTTAAAAGCAGGTCTCCGCGATCTCCATAGTAACCTACGGCAGAAGAAGAAATTATTTTCTTTACCTGATGCCCGGGTGATTGCCTGAGTAAAGAATAGATCAGGCGGATAGATTCTGTCCGGCTGTTAATAATATTCTGCTTTCGTTGGCTGGTCCATCGCTTTCCTGCAATTCCTTCACCTGCCAAGTGAATAATAATATCTGTCTCTTTTATGCAGTCAGAATCAATTTTTTTATTCCTTACATCCCATCCGAATGTTTTTATTAAAGGATTTTTATGAGATTTGAAGCGGGTAAGGTGATGTATTCGGTAACCTTTAAGGGCCAGTAACCTGGTTAAGGAATTCCCTATAAGTCCGCTTGCACCGGTAATAAGAATAGTTTTACTCACTTTTTTGTAACTGATATTACTAATTTTGGTTTTACTATGCTATATACGAAACATATTTTTATCTGTACCAATCAGCGCCCGGCAGGCAGCAGGATAAGCTGTGGTGAAGAACATGGTCTTGCACTTGTTGCAGCCTTTAAGAAACTTATTAAAGATAAAGGTCTCAATACAGAGATCCGGGCGCAGCGTACAGGATGTATGGAAACCTGCGAGTTAGGACCAAGCGTTGTTGTTTACCCCGAAGGTGTATTTTATGGAAACGTTCAGCTTAGTGACGTGGAAGAAATAGTGAACGAACATTTGGAAAACAACCGGGTAGTAAACAGGCTTGTTATGGATTTCTCTAAACTGCCTAACCGCTAATATAATTTTGAAGATGTTCTATGATAGACTTTTGATCTTCAATTACAGATTTAACAACATCTCCAATAGAAATCATTCCTGATACTTTTTCATTTTCTACTACTGGTAAATGCCGGATATGGTTTTCAGTCATCAGTTGCATACAATATTCAATAGAATCATTCATACTTACGGTAATGAGGTTGGATGTCATGACCTCGTCAATCGGTGTGTCTTTTGATGATTTTCCCTGCAGAATGATCTTGCGGGCATAATCACGTTCACTGAATATTCCTAATAATTTCTTAAAATCCATCACGAGTAGTGCACTGATGTTTTTTTCCATCATGATTTCAAGGGCATGATAAACGGAAGTGTCGGTAGTAACTGAAAAAAGCTGAGCCGGTTTTTGTGAGAGGATGTGCGATACGGTTTTCATAGATAAGTTTTGGTATAAATGAAGTTAGTTATTTTATACGGATTATCAAAACAATAGGGTAATTATCAGGAAGAATAGTATTGGATATCTGCCTGTATCTGTCCCGTTTATGTAAAAACTGGGCCTGGGCGCTGGCAAAGGCTGGTTAATTAGTTATTTTTCATTACTTTGCAAGGTAAAAATTAGAATATGACTGACCGGACCATTCTTGTATGGTTTCGAAATGATCTTCGGGTTCGTGATAATGAAATCCTGTTGGAAGCCTCCCGAAAAGCAAATAAAATACTTCCTTTTTATTGTTTCGATCCGAGGAGTTTTGAGGTTTCTCCTTATGGTACTTTAAAAACAGGGCCACTGCGGGCACAGTTTCTTATAGAAAGCGTACGGGATTTGAAAAATTCTCTCCAAGAATTGGGCGCCGACCTGATGGTTGCTATTGGAAAACCTGAAGATATTATTCCCTCTGTATGCGAGAAATACCAGGTTGCAGAAGTATATCATCACCGTGAAGTTGCAGCAGAAGAAACAGAAATTTCAGGGCTTGTAGAGAATGCGCTCTGGAAACAAAAAATCAATCTGAAGCATTTTATCGGTCATACGCTTTATCATAAGGAAGACCTTCCTTTTCCTATTAAAGACATTCCGGACGTATTCGCTACTTTTCGGAAAAAGGTTGAACGGGAAAGTGAGGTAAGACCTTCTTTGGAAATGCCTGCAAAAATAAGTCTGCCCGAGGCTTTTGATCCCGGACTGCTGCCAGATTTAAATCAGATGGGCCTACAGGACCCCCAAACGAAAACAGAGTTTAAAGGCGGAGAAACAGAGGGTTTAAAAAGAATGGCCGACTATTTTTGGGAGAAAGATCAGGTGCACTTTTATAAAGCTTCATTAAATAAATTAATGGACACAGGGTGGACATCAAAATTATCCCCCTGGGTTTCGCTGGGCTGCTTATCTACTCGAGAGCTGTTTTGGGAAATTAAGAAATATGAAAAGAAAAATGCCACAAACGGCTCTGTAAGTAAGCTCACATTGGAGTTTTTATGGCGGGATTATTTTCGCTTTATGTTTAAAAAGCATGGAAATAAATTCCTCCAGGGGGCAGAGCTGTCGCCAGAGGACATACTGAAAAGCGAAACAGAAAAGGAATTATGGGAGAAATGGAAAAACGCCCAAACGGGAGTTCCGTTTATTGATGCCTGCCTGAGAGAATTAAATGCTACAGGATATCTTACCAACAGATGCCGCCAGTGTGTTGCTGCCTATCTTATAAACGATTTACAACTGAACTGGGTATTAGGGGCGGTTTGGTTTGAAGAAAAGCTGATTGATTATTCGCCTGCCAGCAATTGGGGTAACTGGGCTTTTATTGCCAGTTTAGGAACTGTCGAGAAGAAGAAATTAGACGCCTTAAAGCAGGCTCAGGAACTTGATCCCAAGGGAGCATATGTACGGAAATGGATTCCCGAACTTGCTGCAATTCCTGATGGAAGGATTCATGAGCCCTGGCGGTTGTCGTCTGCTGAACTGGATGAGTTTAACATTGAATTGAATAAAGATTATTATCCCCGCCTGCTTGCTCTGGAAACCGCTCCTGTAAAGGACTGACACCCTGTAAATACATGTTTGAACTTCAGATTTTTTTAAACTATTTCCCGCTCTGCCTGTCTGAATTTATAAATGTCTGAAAAAGCGTTTTTTTAAGGATATTCCTACAGGAAATATAGCCTTAAACTCTTATTTTTGTCGCACTTGAAATAATATTCTCATGAATAATCTGTCATATATCAATAATGCAAATTCCGAATATATAGACTCCCTTTACCAGGCATACCAGGAAGATCCAGAATCGGTTGAATTTGGCTGGCGCAAATTTTTTGAAGGTTTTGATTTTGGACAAGCTTCTGAAGTTAAGGCTGCAGGCAGCGAAACTCCTGAACATTTCCTTAAAGAAATAAAAGTACTTAATATGATTCACGGCTACCGCGACCGTGGTCACCTTTTTACAAAAACCAATCCGGTACGTGAAAGAAGAAAGTATTATCCGGGAAAAGAACTGGAAACTTTCGGTTTTACAGAAGCTGATTTAGATACCGTATTTAATGCAGGCGTGGAAGTTGGTTTAGGCCCTGCCACGCTTCGCGATATACGTGAATTACTCGAACAAACTTATTGCCAGTCAATAGGAGCAGAGTATAAGTACATCCGCAATCCCGAAAAGGTAAAGTGGTTTGAGCAGCGTATGGAAAAGGAACGCAACAGACCGAACTTTTCTATCGAAACAAAAAAACGCATCCTTAAAAAATTAAACGAGGCGGTAGTCTTCGAAAACTTTCTGGGTACAAAATTTCTGGGGCAGAAAAGATTCTCGTTAGAAGGGGCAGAGAGTGTTATTCCGGCACTTGATTCCATCATTGAAAAAGGGGCCGATCTGGGAATTGAAGAATTTGTAATTGGTATGGCTCACCGCGGGCGTTTAAATGTGCTCGCCAATATTCTTCATAAAACATATAAAGATATTTTTTCAGAGTTTGAAGGCAAAGGATACGATGCCAGCAAACCTTTCGGGGGGGATGTTAAGTATCACTTAGGATTTTCTACCGATGTTGAAACCGCATCGGGTAAAAAAGTGCATTTAAGCTTATGCCCAAATCCATCTCACCTCGAAGCGGTAGATCCGGTGGTAGAAGGAATTACACGGTCAAAAATTGATTTTAAATACAACGGCGATCATAGCCTTATAGCCCCGATACTTATTCACGGCGATGCTTCTATTGCCGGTCAGGGTATTGTGTACGAAGTGCTTCAAATGGCAAAGCTGGATGGCTACCAAACAGGCGGAACTATCCATCTTATAATTAACAATCAGGTTGGATTTACCACTAACTTTAAAGATGCCCGTTCATCCACCTATTGTACCGATTTAGCAAAAGTAACGCTTTCACCAGTGTTCCATGTTAATGGCGACGATGTGGAAGCTTTGGTTTATGCTATTAATCTTGCGGTAGAATATCGTCAGAAATACCATAACGACGTGTTCATAGATGTTTTATGTTACCGTCGTTACGGACATAATGAATCGGACGAACCTAAGTTTACCCAGCCGCTGCTTTACAAAACGATTGAGAAGCATCCTAATCCACGGGAGATATACAATAAAAAACTGATGGAGCAGGGAAGCGTGGATGCAAATATGGCCAAAGAAATGGAAAAGGATTTCCGGGCTTTATTGCAGGATCGTTTAAATGAATCGAAAGAGCAGAAGACGTATTCGGAGCCAAACCCGATGTATTCCGGGGCCTGGCAGGGATTGCGGATGGCAACAGCCGAAGACTTTATAAAGAAATATCCTACTGCTGTATCTGCCGAAACATTTTTATCCATTGCTCAAAAAATAACTTCGCTTCCTGCAGACAAAACTTTCTTCAAGAAAATAGAGAAGCTGTTTGAAGACAGGCGTAAAATGGTGGAAAGTAAAACGTTTGACTGGGCAATGGGAGAGTTGATGGCTTACGGTACTTTACTGGAAGACGGACACCGGGTTCGCATCAGCGGCCAGGATGTTGAAAGAGGAACATTCTCTCACCGGCATGCAGTTGTTAAGCTGGAAGATTCTGAAGAAGAATATATACCGCTTGCACAATTGAATAAGGGCGAAGCAAAATTTGATATTTATAATTCCCACCTTTCTGAATATGGAGTATTGGGTTTTGAATACGGTTATGCACTCGCAAATCCACAGTCTCTAACTGTTTGGGAAGCACAATTCGGCGACTTTGTTAATGGCGCCCAGATTATTGTAGACCAGTTTATTGTTAGTGCTGAAACAAAATGGCAGCGTTCTAACGGAATTGTGGTTTTACTTCCGCATGGATATGAAGGTCAGGGACCCGAACATTCATCTGCCCGTATTGAGCGGTTTATGGAATTGTGTGCCGATTTTAATATCCAGGTAGCTAATTGTACAACTCCTGCCAATTATTTTCACCTTCTGCGCAGGCAATTGGTAAGGGATTTCAGAAAACCGCTTGTGGTGTTTACTCCAAAAAGTTTACTGCGCCATCCGCTTGTACAAAGCAAACTGGAAGAATTTACAGAAGGAACGTTCCAGGAATTAATTGACGATTCTTTTGTTAAACCAGAAAATGTAAAACGGGTATTACTGTGTTCGGGTAAGGTTTATTACGATCTGCTCGAAAAACAACAAGCGGATAACCGGACTGATGTGGCTATTGTTCGGCTTGAACAACTTTACCCTACCCCTTACGAACAGCTAAAGACAATACGCGAGAAATATACAAAGGCTAAAGAATATATCTGGGTTCAGGAAGAACCTGAAAACATGGGCGCCTGGCCTTACTTTGCCCGTAAGCTGCGTAACATCGACCTGGATTTAAAAGTAATTTCAAGAAAGGAAAGCAGCAGTACAGCTACCGGTTATGCCAAGCAGCATGTTGCTCAGCAATTGTATATTGTAGGAAAAGCATTTGAAGACGCAGCAGGTCCGGAAGTTAAAAAGGCAGTTGTAAAAGCAACTAAAAAAGTTGTAAATGTAGATTAACCCTTATTTAAAAACATATGAGTTTAGAGATCAAAGTTCCGCCTGTTGGCGAATCAATTTCGGAAGTTACCTTATCACGATGGATAAAAAAAGATGGTGAGAGTGTGCAAATGGATGAAGTGATTGCTGAGCTGGAATCAGATAAAGCTACGTTTGAATTAACGGCAGAAAAAGCAGGAACTTTAAAAACTCTCGCCAGCGAAGGCGATACACTTGAAATTGGTGCAGTAGTTTGTACTATTGAAGAGGAAAGTGTTGATACTTCTGTTCCAAAAGAAGAACGTGCTGATGCAGCTACCGAAGTATTGATTGAAAAACCGACTTCAGCAGATTCTAAAACATCCATTGAGATTAAAGTTCCGGCTGTTGGCGAGTCTATTTCTGAAGTAACCCTATCAAAATGGTTGAAGCAGGATGGTGATTATGTTGAGATGGATGAAGTGCTTGCTGAATTGGAATCGGATAAAGCTACATTTGAATTAACAGCAGAGAAAGCAGGAACTTTGAAAAGGGTAGCAAAAGAGGGAGATGTTATTGAAATAGGGGGAGTAGTTTGCACAATTGCAACAGACAAATCTGCAGCACAGGAAAAACCAAAAGCAGCAGAGCCGGCTCCCGCAAGTGCTGCACCAGCAACAACTGAAAAACAAACATCATACGCTTCCGGAACTCCGTCGCCGGCAGCGGCAAAAATCCTTTCAGAAAAAGGGATTGATGCTTCGGCAATGAATGGATCCGGAGTAGGTGGAAGAATAACAAAAGAAGATGCGCTGAAAGTACAGCCAGGAAAACAACAGCCTGCAGTTTCACAACCTGCTAAAGCATCATCAGCACCCGTGCCGGCAACTCAGCAAGCAGGAGATAGAAACGAGCGCCGTGAAAAGATGAGTTCTCTTCGTAAAACTATTGCGAAACGTTTGGTTACGGTTAAAAATGAAACAGCAATGCTTACCACTTTTAACGAGGTGGATATGCAGCCTATCATGGATATTCGTGCGAAATACAAAGATAAGTTTAAGGAAAAACACGGAGTAGGTTTAGGGTTCATGTCATTCTTTACTAAAGCGGTATGCGAAGCGTTGAAAGAATTCCCTGCAGTGAACGCCCGTATTGATGGTGAAGAAGTTGTTTACAACAATTTTGTAGATGTTAGTATCGCGGTTTCAGCGCCTAAAGGCCTTGTTGTACCAATAATTCGTAACGCAGAGTCTAAAACGCTTTCAGAAATTGAAAAAGCGGTTGTAGACCTGGCTGTAAAGGCACGCGAAAATAAGCTGACTATTGAGGAAATGACAGGTGGAACTTTCACTATTACCAATGGCGGGGTGTTTGGCTCCATGTTATCTACACCGATAATCAATGCTCCACAATCTGCTATTCTCGGTATGCATAATATAGTTGAGCGTCCTGTAGCCGTAAACGGCCAGGTAGTTATCCGCCCGATTATGTATGTTGCCCTTTCATATGACCATCGTATTATTGATGGCCGCGAATCAGTAGGGTTTTTAGTGCGGGTTAAGCAGCTGCTTGAAGATCCGACAAGGTTATTGCTTGGAGTTTAATTAACAGATATAAGGTGAGAGCCTTAAACAGAAAAGGACACGATTTCGTGTCCTTTTCTGTTTGTACTATTTCTTTTAAATCCTTGTAATACTTCCTGATCCGCTTTTTTGCATATTAACTTTTGCATTGCCTGAATAGGAAATATTTCCCGAACCGCTTACCGCAGCGTTAAGTGTATCATCCGCTTGTATAGAGATATGACCTGATCCGCTTACCTTTGCATCGGCAGAATCTGTATTAAAGTTTTTCCCATTAAAGTGACCCGATCCGCTTACAACTACCTCGCTTTGTTTTGCACTGCCAGATGCAATAATTTTGCCTGATCCGCTTACAACTGCCTTTAATCTTGTCGCGGCCAAATCTGCACTAATATTACCTGATCCGCTTACCGTTGCAGAAAAATCATCCGCTTTAAGTTTATCTTCAACATTTATATTACCCGAACCGCTTACCACCAGGTTGTTTAATTTCTTTGCAGTGATATAAACCTTAATCTTTTTAAAGTTCATATTAATGCGGTTTGTTCCTTTCTTCATACGGATATGTAAAATTCCATCTTCAACGGGAGTTTCTACTCTATCCAATATTTCGCCATCGCCTTCCAGCTTCAGGCTTTCCTTGCTGCCAATTTTTATAAACACATCAAACGCACCAGAGGAGGCTACGCCAGAGAAATTAGCAACTTCGCGGGTTTGTTCGTCAAAAGCATTTAAACTTATTGTATTTAATGCAGTACGTGCTCCGGCAACACTTACAAGCGGTAACAGCAGGAGAATCCAGCCAAAAGATGAAAGTACTTTTTTCATGATTTTATTTTTTAGATACCTATTAGACTACGAGGTGTTGCAAAACGTTGCATTACCCTTGTTAAAATTTTGTTTTAATATAAAAATTAATGGTATCAACAGCCATGCTCTTTGCTTTAATGCTTTTCCATTCAGTTGCAGGATTAATGTATTCCCATTCTTTTTTATTTGATAATTTAACTTTAACGGGCATATTTAAACCTGTAACAGACGCTTTCCAACGATAGCTTAGCAAGCCTTTTTTCGAATTCTTAATTTCCAGTACCGGTATTTCTGTATATCTTAAATACTGATCGAAAATTTTTGTCAGGTTTTTACCGGATTTTAAATTCATGTAATTAATTACTTCTTCAGTTGTAGTTGTTTTAAGGCCCAGATCTTTATTTAATCCTCTTAAAATTTCACGCCATTTTTCGTCGTTATCAATAACAGAACGGATAGTTTGCAGCATATTAGCCCCCTTGTAATACATGTCGCCTGATCCTTCCTTGTTTACATTGTATGGCCCGATGATAGGGATGTCATTTTCTATGTTTTCTCTAACACCGGCAATATAGCGTGCCCCTGCATCCTTACCTTCTGTACACTTTACAAAAAGTCCTTCAGAATACATGGTAAAGGCTTCGTGTATCCACATATCGGCAATGTCTTTTGATGTGATATTATTTCCGAACCATTCGTGTCCCGACTCATGGACAATGATATAATCCCATTTTAATCCTAAACCTGTTCCAGATAAATCTCTTCCGCGATATCCGTTTTTATATCCGTTTCCATAAGCAACTGCACTCTGATGCTCCATGCCAAGGTAAGGTGATTCTACCAGCTTATACCCGTCGTTATAAAACGGATAAGGGCCAAACCAGTATTCAAAGCATTTAAGCATCGGTTTAACATTTTCTCCGAACTGCTTTTTTGCTTTTGGAAGATTTTCTTTTAGAACAAAGTAATTCAGGCTCAGCTTGCCTTTTTCTCCTGCAAATTCATCGTTGAAATGTGCATAGTCCGCAATGTTCAATGTAACATCGTAGTTATTGATAGGATTTGATACAAACCAATTATACTTAATGTACTGATTATCCAATTTCTCTATAGAACGTAAACGACCGTTGCTTACATCCATAAGGCCGTTAGGAACCGCAATGCTGATAAGCATACTATCGGGCTCGTCGGACTGGTGATCTTTTGTAGGCCACCAGGAACTGGCCCCTAATCCCTGGCAGGCAACTCCAACCCATGGCTTTCCCGCTTTATCTTTGGTAAACACAAATCCACCGTCCCAGGGTGCATTGTTAGCAACAACAGGATTTCCGGAATAATAAACTGTAAAATTTGTTTTTTCATCTTTCTTTATAACTCTTGGAAAGCCGATAAAAACTGCATTGTATTCCCTTTTAAAGGAAAGTTCTTTATCCTCGAAAGTAATCTTTTCAATCTTCAGATTGTCGAACAGGTCTATTTGTAACTTATCAAATTCCTGCGTGGCCGTAATTTTAAATAAGTTTTTTCCTGCAATAAATTTTTGATCAATATTTACTTTAACATCAAGGTGGTAGAAATTTACATCATAACAGGATCTTAGGGTGCTAAGCATTCCTCTCAACGTATCGGCACGTGTAAAACTACTCTTTTGGTTAAGCGGCTGGCTAAAAATAGAGAGGGGTAACAAGAAAAACAGCAGCAGGTAAAACAATTTACGGATATTCATTATTGAAATTTATTTCGCAAACTAAAGATGCGGATTAAATTTTAACGTTTATGAATTCATAATCCTTAAATTAGCCGAAATTTAAAAGATCCTTTCATGCAATACGATGTAACAGTAATCGGCAGCGGTCCGGGCGGATATGTAGCTGCTATACGCTGTGCCCAGTTAGGCCTAAAAACAGCAATTATCGAAAAATACAGCACTTTTGGCGGAACTTGTTTAAATGTTGGCTGTATTCCTTCCAAGGCCTTGCTTGATTCATCGGAGCATTTTTACAATGCTGCACATACTTTTGGAACTCATGGAATTGATTTGAAAGATCTGAAAGTTAATATCGGGCAAATGATGGCCAGAAAGAATACGGTTGTACAGGAAAATACTGCCGGAATCGCTTTTCTGATGAAGAAGAACAAGATTACAACTTATAACGGAGTAGGTTCATTTGTTGATAAAAACACTATTAAAATTACAAAAGAAGGTGGCGAAGAAACAATAACCACCAAAAATGTAATTATTGCAACAGGATCAAAACCTACAGCGCTTCCTTTTCTTCCAATTGATAAAAAGCGTATTATTACTTCTACCGAAGCGCTTGATCTCACCGAAATACCCAAGCATTTAATAGTTATTGGCGGAGGTGTTATTGGGCTGGAACTTGGCTCTGTATATGCCCGCCTGGGGGCGAAAGTTACAGTAGTGGAATTTATGGATTCCATTATTGCTACTATGGATAAGTCTTTGGGAAAGGAACTGCAAAAATCTTTAAAGAAGCTTGGATTTGAATTTTTGCTGAGCCATAAAGTTACAGGCGCCCAGGTAAAAGGCAAAACTGTTACGGTTACGGCAGATAATCCGAAAGGAGAGAAAATAACGCTTGAAGGAGATTATTGTATTGTTGCCGTTGGCCGTACAGCTTATACTGAAGGATTGGGCCTGGAAAAAATAGGAATCAAGTTAGAAGACCGGGGCAAAAAAATTCCGGTAAACGATCATCTGGAAACCCCGGTAAAGGGCGTTTATGCTATCGGTGATGTAATTAAAGGAGCAATGCTTGCCCATAAGGCCGAAGAAGAAGGGGTTTTTGTTGCGGAAACTATAGCCGGACAAAAACCTCATATCAATTACAATCTTATTCCCGGTGTTGTTTATACCTGGCCTGAAGTTGCCAGTGTTGGCTTTACCGAAGAACAATTAAAAGAACAGGGAACAAAATATAAATCGGGATCCTTTCCATTTAAAGCGAGCGGCCGTGCACGTGCAAGTATGGATACCGAAGGGTTTGTTAAGGTGCTTGCAGCAGCTGATACGGATGAAATACTGGGTGTACACATGATTGGCCCACGGGCGGCAGATATGATTGCCGAAGCAGTTGTCGCTATGGAGTTCCGTGCTTCAGCAGAAGATATCGGAAGGATAAGCCATGCTCACCCAACTTATACTGAAGCAATGAAGGAAGCTGCTTTAGCCGCAACCGAGAACAGGCCCATACATATTTAGGAGTTGAAAGTAAAAGTTAAAGTAAAAACCTCCTTGCTGATGAGCTGGGAGGTTTTTTATTTATGGAAGGCTATGGTATAACCAAAAATTAATCTTCGTAAAGCCTTAACCTGTTTTTAACCGATGTAAGTTCACCCTGTAAATCCGAAATCCTTCCCAGTAAATGTGCAATAGCTTCAATTCCCTGAACGTTAATATCCAGGTCATAATGCATCCTTACAAATTTTTCGAGCTGCTGGAGCTGATCGTTCGGGATATAGGTAATTTCTTTTATCGTAGTTATTTCAATAAGCTCTGCTTCGTATAAAGAGCGGATAAAAGAAAATTCTACTTTATGAAAAGTACAAAATTCCTCAGCAGCTATTAGGTCGTTCGTTTCCATCGATCAGGTTTTAGATAGTTCTGTAAATAGTTCCTTTTGTCTTTCTGTAAGATTGGTTGGTATTTTTACTGTGTAGGTAATAAACAGATCGCCATACTCGTCTTCTTTTTTATATACCGGAAAACCTTTTCCTTTCAGCTTTATTTTAGTCCCGTTTTGTGTACCGGGAGCAACTTTTACTTTAACTTTTCCCGAAAGGGTATCTATTGTAATTTCTCCACCTAAAATAGCGGTGTACAAATTCAACTCTTCGGTTGCATATAAATTAACGCCTTCCCGTTTAAATTTAGGATGTGATGACAGTGAGAACGTAATATACAGGTCTCCATTGGGCCCGTCATTAATTCCAGGGCCGCCATGCCCTTTAATTTTTATGGTTTGTCCGTTTTCAATACCTGCAGGAATGGTAATTCGCAAACTTTTCCCGTTTACTGTTAATGTTTGCTGATGAGTTTTAAGTGCGTCTAAAAAATCCAGCTGTAATTCGGCATTGTAATCCTGTCCTCTGAACCTGGTTTGCTGTGATCTGCCCGAACCTCCGAACATTGATTCGAAAAAGTCGGAAAATCCGCCATAATCACCTTCAAAACCTTGTCCGAAACCACCTCCGGAGTTCTGTCTGCCCGAATATGATTGTTGCCCCTGCGCTTGCCCGGCATTTTGAAATTCGTCAGCGTGTTTCCAATTTTCGCCGTATTGGTCGTATTTTTTTCGTTTTTCGGGGTCGCTTAATACTTCATTTGCTTCATTGAGCTCCTGGAATTTTCGCTGTGCTTCTTTGTCATTCGGATTCAGGTCGGGATGGAGTTTCCGTGCAAGTTTTCTGTAAGCACTTTTTATATCTTTTTCCGAAGCTGATTTATCTACCCCTAATATTTTGTAATAATCAATAAAGGCCATAAACGATGAGTGTAATCGTTTATATAATGCCTTAAAGGATACATTGGTTTTATTCAGATAAAAATTGCCACTTACAACAATAGCATGAAAGAGAATGTTCCGATTCGCTAATTCCTCCGCGAATTAAAAAAAGAAAATAAAAATGCGAAATTCGCCTTAACAAGTCATTTTTATCATGCCTCAGATTTTAGAAAATTTCTCATTAAGATCCCTTAATACTTTTGGAGTTGAAGCTCATGCACGCTGGTTTACTGAAATTAATTCAGAGGACGATTTAAAGGAACTGTTTTCTGATGAAAAATGGCGGTCGGTAAAGCGGCTTGTTTTAGGCGGAGGAAGTAATATGCTTTTTACGCAGGATTTTGATGGCCTTGTTATTAAAATAAGTATAAACGGAATAAAAAGTGAAGTAGCGGAAAAGGATGTTTTCGTAACCGCAGGAGCAGGGGTTGTATGGAACGAATTGGTTAAGTATTGTGTGGAAAGGGATTTTGCCGGTCTTGAAAATTTAAGTTTAATACCCGGATCGGTAGGTGCATCGCCGGTTCAGAATATAGGTGCTTACGGAGTTGAATTGAAAGATGTTTTGTATTCATGCCGGGCTTTTGAAATTGAAACAGGAGAAATTCGTGTGTTTAATAATGCAGATTGTAAATTTGATTACCGTGAAAGTGTTTTTAAAAACGAGCTGAAAGGGAAGTTTATAATTACAGAAGCTTCGTTTAAACTTTCAAAAGAAGTCCATTTAAATACCTCGTATGGTGCTATTCAGCAAGAACTGGAAAAACGCGGTATCCAAAATCCCTCAATAAAAGATATTTCTGATGTTGTTTCTCATATCCGTGTAAGTAAACTTCCCGATCCTTCAACTATAGGTAATGCCGGAAGCTTTTTTAAGAATCCGATTATACAGGTTGAGAAATTCAGACAGTTACAGTCTGCTTTTCCGGACATAGTACACTACTGTATAACAAATAGTACAATTAAACTGGCGGCTGGATGGATGATTGAACAATGCAACTGGAAAGGAAAAAAAATTGGAAATACAGGTACCTGGAAGAATCAGGCTTTAGTTTTAGTTAACCACAAAAACGCTTCAGGGGAAGAAATTTTCCAGCTTTCTGAAGAAATAATAAGGGATGTGCAAGAAAAATTCGGTGTCCGCTTAGAGCGGGAGGTGAACATTATCTGACCCTAAGAACCGTTAATTTTTTGTTAATTCTTAATAGCATTTATTAACTCTTTTTCCTTTTGTTACTGTTTAGCATGGTTGTTGTATAATTTGATGTGAAGTTGATCAAATAAAATTTTTGAAAACTTTAAAAAGTTGGAGAATAAATAAAATACATCACCTTAAAACCTAAACATGATGACAAAGATTGAATTCAACACAATGGTTATGCGTCAGGCAAGTTCTTTGAAAATGTATGCCCTGCATTTTACTCATGATGCAGATGATGCAAACGATTTAGTACAAGATACTCTTTTAAAAGCGATCACCTATTATAATAAATTTAAAGAAGGCACTAATCTTAAAGGATGGTTATATACCATAATGAAAAATACGTTCATTAATAACTATCGCCGCTTTATAAAAATCAGTTCATTCGTTACTAAATCAGACGAAATATCCTCTGCTAACCTGGTATTCAGTTCAACAAAAAATCACGGTGAATCCAAGTTTGTGATGGACGATATTAAAACAGCGCTTACTAAACTTCCTGAAGAGTATTATGTTCCTTTCAGCATGTATTTTGAAGGATTCAAATATCACGAGATAGCCGATCATCTGGAAATTCCTATTGGTACTGTGAAAACCCGTATTCACGTTGCCCGTAAGCTTTTAAAGAAAAGCTTAAAGCCTTACGATAACGGAATCAGAAAGCCTGTTTACGCAGAGCTAGACTAAATAGCCCCTTTTCTAAACTCATCATACCAGAGCGTCAGGTGCCAGCCTGCCGCTCTTTTTTTATTCTTTTTACATCGGTTTTTCCTACATCCTTTTTTATCCGCTTTTATTCAGAAGGAGCTGCTAACTGAATAAGTTTTGAAAAAGCGATCGGGAAAATTGCTTTATTGTTTTCATTTTCAAATATGTATTTAGATATAATAAAAATACTTACAAGTTATTCTGCAAAAATCTGGTTGCTTCTTTCGCTGTTACCTGTCCGGATATCAAAGCTGGTGGAACGCCTGGCCCTGGTACTGTAAGCTGGCCGGTAAAAAATAAGTTTTTAACTTTTTTAGACTGTATTTTGGGTTTCAGAAAAGCCGTTTGTGTTAAGGTATTTGCAAGGCCATACGCATTTCCTTTAAACGAGTGGTAATCATTGCTAAAGTCTTTTAGTGCGTAACTTCTTTTTACCACAACATTGTTTCGGATTTTCTCTCCTGTGATCTTTTCAAAGCGATCCAACAATATATCATAATAACGTTCTCTGTTCTCTTCCGTATCCGGTAATCCGGGAGCTACGGGCATTAAGAAAAATAAATTTTCGCAGCCGGAGGGTGCTACTGTTTTGTCGGTTTTAGAAGTACAGCAAACGTAGAAAAGAGGGTTAGAGGGCCATTCAGGATTTTGGTAAATCTCTTTAGCGTGCTGATCAAAATCACGGTCGAAGAAAAGATTGTGGTGCTGTATATTTTCTACTTTTTTATTTATCCCGATATAAAACAATAAGCAGGAAGGCGAAAGCACCCTGCTTTCCCAATACCTGGCAGAATAGTTTTGATAGCGTTCTTCAAGCAGCTTTTTGTCGGTGTGCTGGTAATCGGCATTCGAAATTACAATATCGGCAGGATAAAAATTATCTTTTGTATGTACTCCTGTTGCTTTGCCTTCTGATACTTCAATTTGTTGAACTTCGCTGTTTAAACAGATTTGGACTCCCTGCTCTTCAGCGAGAGAAACCAGCGCTTTTACAATTTCATTCATTCCCCCCTGGGGATACCATGTTCCCAAAACCAGATCAGCATAATTCATCAGGCTGTATAGTGCGGGTGTTTTTTGCGGAGTAGCTCCTAAAAACAGAACAGGAAATTCCAGTATTTTTATAATCCGCTCATTAGTAAAAAAACGACGTACATGGCCGCTCATGCTGTTGAATAACTGAATTCTGAAACATTCCTTTAATAAGCTAAGGTCAAAATATTCCGTTACAGAAAGCGAAGGGCGGAATACAAAGTCCTTCATGCCTTTCTGATACTTGTAAGCTGCCTGGTGTAAGAATTTAGTCAATTGAAGAGAACTGCCGGATTCAAGCTGTTCAAAAATATTTTTTAATTCCGCCACATTGGCCGGAACATCAATATAATCGTCGTCTTTAAAATAAACCCGGTATCCCGGATCAAGCCTTTTTAGCGTGTAGTAATCACTTAGTTTCTTATCGAACAAGGAAAAATAGGATTCAAATGTATCGGGCATCCAGTACCAGCTGGGGCCCATGTCAAATTTAAAACCATCTTTAAGCCATACAGCTGCCCTGCCACCCGGCTGATCGTTTTTCTCATAGATTGTTACTTCATGTCCTTCCTTAGCCAGCATTGAGGCGGCAGAAAGTCCTGCAAAGCCAGATCCGATGACGGCTATTTTTGCTTTCTTCATTTGAGTAAAGATAATTAAACGTTAATTTGGGGCTGGTTAAAACTAAAAATTAATCCCTGCCGTATTTAAAACATATGATGGACCTTTACAACGAAACCTGTTTTGAATGCAGCAAGGTGATTACCGGAAAGTACAGTTCTTCTTTTAGTCTTGGTATAAAGGCTTTTGATAAAAAATACCATGCTCCAATATACGCTATTTATGGTTTTGTACGATATGCCGATGAAATAGTGGATACTTTTCACAGTTTCAACAAAAAAGAACTGTTAAGAGATTTTAGGATCAGAACCTTCCAGGCGATTGATGAGAAGATTAGTTTGAATCCTGTATTGCATTCATTTCAGCTTGTAGTGAATACATATAATATTGATAAAGCCCTAATAGGAGGTTTTTTAGATTCTATGGAGATGGACCTGGATCAGAAAGCCTTATCGGAAGAAAGCTATAAACAATATATCCATGGATCGGCAGAGGTTGTAGGTTTGATGTGTCTGAAAGTTTTTTGCCACCAGAAAGAGCATTTATATCAAAGCCTTTGCGAACAAGCCAGAAAGCTGGGCTCTGCTTTTCAAAAAGTAAATTTTTTACGGGATGTGAAAGCAGATTTTGAAGAAAGAGGAAGGGTATATTTTCCGGGAATTGATTTCCATACGTTTAGTAACGAAGATAAATTAAAAATTGAGCAGGAAATTGAGCAGGATTTCGAGGATGCATTGGCAGGTATCCGTAACTTACCGGCAGGAGTAAGAAAGGGTGTTTATATCGCTTATATGTATTATAAAGAGCTCTTCAGGAAGATCCAAAACATCTCTGCCGAAAATATCGTTAAAGAAAGGATACGGATTTCAGATAAACGGAAAGTTTTTTTATTTGCTTTAGCTTTAGTACAAAATCGTTTTAAGGGAATATGATTCGATTACTTTTTATTTTCTTTTTTCTTTTTTGCATTACGCTTACCTGTAAACCGCAAAATATAGATAATATCCGGAGGGAATATTATGCTGCGTTGCAGGATTCAAAATCTGCTGATAAGTTATACACCAAACTTAAAAGTAGCAAAGACCTGCCACCCGAATTACTCGCCTATTTTGGTTGCGCCCAGGCATTAAAGGCCCGTTATAGCTGGAATCCATACAATAAGCTGTTATATCTGAAAGACGCGAAAGAAACGCTGGAAGATGCCGTAGAAAAAAAACCGGAAAGTTTAGAGATTAGGTTCTTACGATTTAGCCTGGAACATTATATTCCTTCTTTCTTAGGAATGAGTGAAAATTTAAGTGCAGATAAAAAGAAGATCATTCAATTGATACAATCCAAACAGGTGGGCACTGTTAATGAAGATTTGCTGAAAAACCTGATAGCATTTATGAAAAGTTCTAAACGTTGTACTTCAGAAGAATTGGCAATATTATCAAAGGGCACGAGCTGATGAAGAGCAATTACCTGTACTTACTTATTAATTTTTTCACTATTCTTTTCCCTCTTCTTCTTTCGTTCGATAAAAAAGTTCAGTTTTTTAAATCCTGGCGATACGTTTTTCCTTCACTTTTTCTTTCGGGATTATTGTTCCTGCTTTGGGATTGTCTTTTTACCATAACCGGGGTATGGAGTTTTAATGAAAACTATATACTTGGAATAGCATTCTTTGACCTTCCGCTTGAGGAAATTCTCTTTTTTATAACGGTTCCATTTGCCTGCATCTTTATATACGAGTGCCTTAACTTTTATATAAAGAAAGACTTTTTACAACCGGTGTCTCATTCAATAAGTTGGTTTCTGATTGCTTTGTCGATCGTTCTACTAATTTTTTACTTTGACAGAATATACACATTGGTAACCTTTATGCTGCTGCCTGTTCTTGTTGGTTTTGCCGAGTTACGGAAAGTCAAATTCCTGGGGCGATTTTATCTTGCCTTCATCGTTTCCTTACTGCCATTTTATATTGTAAACGGGGTTTTAACGTCGCTGCCGATAGTGCTTTATAATAACTCCGAAAATATGGCGATACGGATTGGAACAATACCTTTCGAAGATCATTTTTATTCTCTTTCTCTCATTTTATTAAATATTCTTTTTTTTGAGCATTTTAAGAAGAAAGGAAAAACTATTTGATAGCCTTACCGTCATACTCAAAATCGCAGCTGGCACTCAGGAACGGACAGGATAAACCTGAGATATGGGTTGCCTTTGAGGGAAATATCTATGATGTAAGTAAAAGCCGGCTCTGGAATAACGGCAAACACTACGAGCATTGGGCGGGGCAGGATTTAACGGATGAATTAAAGGATGCTCCTCATACTGCAAAAGTTTTCGACAAATTCCAGATTGTAGGATTGTTGAAGTAACAGTTTACTTAACACCAAGCAAGCTGTTACTTCTGCTGGTTTATTGTTCAATAACGAAACTGCTCAGTTTAATAAATTCATTCACGCGGCTGGTAATTTCTTCAGAACTTAAGTTTGTGATCCGTTCTGTTCCAAACTTTTCTACACAAAATGAAGCCAATGCCGAACCGAAAATAATAGCGTTTTTCATGTTGTTGAAATTAATAGTTCCCACTTTAGCGAGGTAGCCGATGAAACCTCCTGCAAACGTATCGCCTGCGCCCGTTGGGTCAAATACTTCAGCTAAGGGAAGGGCTGGAGCAGAAAAAATTAAATCACCGTGAAACAGGAGGGCGCCGTGTTCTCCTTTTTTTATAATGAGGTATTTGGGGCCCATTTCAAGGATCTTTTTTGCAGCTTTTACTAAAGAGTATTCGCCTGATAACTGGCGGGCCTCCGAATCATTGATTGTAAGTACATCAACAAGTTTTATTGTTTCCAGCAGATCGTTCAAAGCCACGTCCATCCAGAAGTTCATAGTGTCAAGCACAATGAGCTTAGGCCTTTTCTTTAAACGCTCGATGGTAGTTTTTTGTATTTGGGGGGTAAGGTTTCCTAAAAGCAGGTAGTCGCAGCCCTGATAAGAATCCGGAATAATTGGATCAAAGTCAGCCAAAACATTAAGTTCTGTTACCAATGTGTCGCGGCTGTTCATATCGTTGTGATATTTTCCTGCCCAGAAGAACGACTTTTGTCCGGCTTTAACCTGAAGTCCCTCTACATCTATTCCGTGAGTTTTAAACTCATTTATATCTTCATTTTTGAAGTCATCACCAACTACCGCAACTATTTTCACTTTATCATAGAAGTAAGAAGCTGCTAAACTTGCATAGGTAGCAGCACCGCCAACTATTTTATCTGTCTTCCCAAACGGTGTTTCTATGGCATCAAAAGCCACCGTTCCAATAACAATTAAACTCATTTTATAATCTTAAAAAAATGTCAGACAAATATTGTATAAATAATTTAAAATCCCGAATATTGCAGTCCCAAAGCCGGAAATACTCCTGAGTAGCTCAGCCGGTTAGAGCATCTGACTGTTAATCAGAGGGTCGCTGGTTCGAGCCCAGCCTCAGGAGCAAATAAAAATATAACCAGAATCCTGAATAGCTCAGCTGGTTAGAGCATCTGACTGTTAATCAGAGGGTCGCTGGTTCGAGCCCAGCTTCAGGAGCCGAGCCTTCAGCTATGTAGCTGAGGGTTTTTTATTTAATGACTTATTGGGTTTACATACTTTATTCATCCTCAGCTAATAAATACTATATAGGGCAAACCGAAAATCTGTCCGAGCGTATAGAACAGCATAACAACGGTTTCTTTTCTAACTCATCTACAAAGTATGGCATTCCCTGGATTTTGAACTATGTAATTGAATGCAGTTGCAGAAAACAGGCTTTGGCAATAGAGCGGCATATTAAAAAGATGAAATCAAGGAAATACCTAAATGATTTGAAAATATATCCTGAAATAAGTGTTCGATTGAAGAAAATGTATAGTTAAGGTCGCTGTCCCGATAATTATCGGGACGAGCCCAGCTTCAGGAGCCGAGCCTTCAGCTGTAAGCTGGAGGTTTTTTTATTTTGATTGATCTACTCAATTTTCAATTCCCTTTTCTAAAGTTTCCACAGTACAATAAATACTATTTTAACTTTTAGCATAACTTATTTCGATAAAATGAGTATAAGTACTTTGCACTTGATATAGAGGTTCAATAAGATTTAGTTATGCAGCATATCACCTACAATACATTTTACGAAGCAATAGTTGAAAATAGCACTGATCTTCATGCTGTCTTAGATACTTCCGGTAGATATGTATATGTTGGAAACTCAGTTTTTGCAATGCTCGGATATACTCCTGATGAGCTGATCGGGACCAGTGCTTTTGATTATATACATCCGGATGATGTTGGCAGCGCAATTTTTACATTAAATCAAAGTAATTACCAGAAGTTGTTGCACGCTCCTTTACTACGGATGAGAGGTAAGAACGGTACTTATAAGTGGATAGAAGCTTTGGTTTCAAATATGTTGGATGATCCCAGAGTTAATGGTATTGTAATAAATTCGAGAGATATAACCGACCTTATTGAAGCTAATAACCAACGGCGGATAAATCATTCCTATTATTATTCCTTGTTTCTGAATCATCCTGATGCGTTATTTGTCTTAACTCCCAATGCTGTTCTGAAAAAGAGCAATCATAATTTTTTTAAGATAACTGGTTTTCATGATAAGGAGATACGACAGCATTCACTGATGGAATTAATTCACCCGACTTTTAGGGAAGATTGTAAAGCAGGTTTTGAGCAGGCTGTAAACGGACTGGCAAACAGTACGGAAGTTAAATTATTAACTAAAGACAAAAGGGAGGTTTATGTTTGCCTTACATTTATTCCAATAATTATTGAAGAGGGCATTAAAGAGATTCAATGTACTGCTAAAGATGTTACAGCAAAATACCTGTACCATCTTGAACTGAAGAAGTTGAGCCTGGTAGCCAGTAAAACTACAAATGGGGTAATAATGGCGGATGCGGAAGGCATCATTGAATTTGTGAATCAAAGCTATTGTAATTTAACTGGATACTCGCCAGATGAGATGAAAGGTGGTAAACTCGGCCACTTATTAACCGGAAGAAAATTTTCTGACAGTGAGGATACACACATAACAGCCTACCTTGAAAACAACAAACCTGAACCAATTGAAATTTTAGAATATAAAAAGAACGGGCAGGAGATATGGTTTTTAGCAGAAGTATCGGCGGTGAGAAATGAAAAAGGTGAGATTGCTTGTTATATAGCCATATTAATTGATATAACAGAGAAGAAAAAGAACGAAATTGAGTTGCTGCTGCTTACAAAAGATCTGTATAAACAAAACCAGGAGTTTAAAAGGAACACCCCAAAGTCTGTTGGTAAAAATAACGGCAGTTAATTTTACTCTATAACATCCTTTTTCAAAGGTTTGATGTGTTTTTCTACTTTTTCCATCAGCGAAGTCAGGTCGAAAGGTTTTTGTAATATATCATCGCAGCAGTAAACTTCTTTTACGCTTTCTAAATGAGAGTAAGCAGAAATAATAATAACAGGTAAATCCTGGGTTTCAGGATTTTTTTTAATCATATTACAGATCTCTCCTCCATTTTTTCCAAATAGCCTGAAATCCAAAAGAAGCAGATCTGGCTTATATTCTTCAATTATTTCTAAAATAGCGTCGCTGCGGGAAATGATATTAGCTGTATAACCGTAATATGTTAAAACTTCATTTAACATATCCAGTACATCCAGGTCATCATCTAATATTAAAATTCGTCTTAACATCGTGCGGAAAAGTGAAAAATAGGTAATTAACGCTTACAATAAATAAGCGATTACCAAAATAAGAAAATAATAGGAAGAAGAATGAAATCCTTTTGTAAAAATTTGATAGAGAAGGAATCAGACAGAGAAATATAACATGACAACGTTATCGTAAGATTCGTTAGAAATAAACGATTGTAATTTTGATGAATAGTGCGGTGATTCTAATTGAATTTTAGTTCCTTCTTCAATTGGTTCTATTGCTGTAATCTGCGATTTATTTAAAGTTACCGGCCCCTCTGGTGTACTTATTCTTATTAATTCCGTTGCCATGACGACTTAAACTTTGTCCGTGTATTATATTGAATTAAGAAGGAAACTGCCAGGAAGCCCTTATGTTTCTGCTAATTACATTTTGTAAAGCAAAATACACGGATGTGAAATAAAACTGTAAATATTTCTCACGTGCGAATTTTGTTTTCACTGATTATGTCTTTCCGGAGTTTCACCATGAGGCAATTGCCATGCAGGCGTTTTTTTTAATGGCATGGTAATCAGTTTAGTAACGTTAAGCTCATTCGGGTCGCGGAAATAAGGTACTCCTATTATCAACTCTTCCTGGGGAATGTTAAGTTTTAAGGAATTTGAAATGCGATCCCAAAAGGAGAAAATAACTGAAAAATTACTGTCTGTTTCTTTTTTAACAATGGAGTGATGAATTCCATGCATTCGGGGAGTAACAATAAAAAGATTTAAAGCCTTTTCTGTTTTAAGGGGCAGCTTCCAGTTGCTGTGGTGGAAATTTGTTGCCGCTTCAAATATTATTTCATAAACAAGTACTAATTCGGGCGTTGCCCCGATAAGTAAGGTAGCTGCCCCTCTGAATACAACCGAAGTTATCAGTTCACCAAAATGGAACCGGGTGGCGGTTGTTAAATCCAGGTCCAGATCTGAATGGTGAACTTGATGAAAGCGCCATAAAAAAGGGATTTTATGATTTATAACATGCCATACGTAATTTGTATAATCCAACAGGAGAAATCCAATTGCAAATTCTACCCATACCGGAAGTTCAAGTAAATGATTCAATCCAATTTTCCAATCCTGGTTTTTACTGGCAATCCATACCACTACCGGTATAAAAAGCAGCCGCAGGAACAGGAAGGAAATGAAGGCAATTGCTACATTAATTCTTATTCTTTTCCAGCGAGATTGTATTCTTTTTCGTAATTCATATTTACTTTCCAGGATAAAAAGGAAAATAAATAAGGTGATCAGAATCGGAGAGCCAACATCGTCAAGCAGAGGGTGTGAAAAATTCATTTTTATTATTCTCTTAGTTTTTTTCCTTCGCCTTCTTTGGGTTTTAAGGTAATATCATCATTAAGGTTGAATTTCTGCTGCTTATAAGGCGAAGAATTTTTTGGCGGTATACCTGTCATCAACCTGAAATAACGCCAGCCCAATTTTAGTTCTTTCCAGAAATGGCCGGGAGGCTGATAGCCGAATGCTCTGTATTTTCCCGGTTGTACTTTTCCTTTAGAACGGATGAAAGCGGCAAAATCAATTGTCCAGGAATCAAATTCTTTAAGAAAGTTTTCGTCCTGCAACAAGTCTTCTGCCTGATTGTCGCTGTATTTTTTATCTTTTCCCGTTAAAGCATACTTCCATAAATGATCCGGGACTTCAATCCCTCCGTAGCGACACTGCCATACCAGCGACTGGTAAGCTAAACGTTCGTTTTCATACGGCTCCTTTTCGGGATCAAAGTATGCTTTATGCGACAAAATTTTGGGCCTTCCGGTTTTATCAAGTTCATCTCCTCCAAGGTCTCCGTAACAGAAGAACCCCGCTGTTCTTCCTTCCAGATGATTTAGGCTCATTTTCTTCCACTCTTCAGTATGTTCAAGCTGCATTGCCTTTTCCGGATTTTTATGATCTATTGATTTTTCATCAGGATTTCCGCCATTCATGCACACCAGCCTGTCAAACAACAATTTTAAATTGCTTGTTGGTCCGTACCAGTTGATAGGGCCAATAATTGCCCATGCATCTGCCATGTCTAACCGTGCATATAAATCAAAATCCCACATCAGATCCGGTTCGTTTTTGTCATTTTTTTTATAACAGTTGCAAGGCCATACGCATAAGGCCATTGAAGTAGAGACACAGGCATTACAACTTTGAATCTTCGGCCTTCCAAAAACATTACCCAGGTCTTCATAATCGATTTCCCATTCCTGAGGCAAATTAGCAGCCATCCTCAACAGCAGCATTCTTGATTTTGAATCTACACCGGGGCAATTGTATTGACGCCGCTGTGAGCCGGAAATTATCAGGATACGAAACGGACGTTCTTCCGGAGGTAATTTCGCGTTTTCATCATTTGGTTTCATAGTTAAAGTTTATTCTGATGAATAAGATGCCGGTATGTCTTTAACAGGCTTTGCTGGCTGTATCCTAATTTATACATTAAATAAATTAAAGTAAAAATTGCCTGCATTTTGAAAAAGCCATTATCCAGATATTTGCGTGCAGAAGTTATTACCTGTTTCTTCATTACTATAAACTTGCTGTATTGCCGGATACGGGAAATAATTTCCTGATCTTCCATTACGATCAGGCTTTCATCAAATCCTCCGGCTTTTTCAAAAACACGCTTGCTTACAAAAAGGCTTTGGTCGCCAAATCTTACCGCATTAATATTGAAACGTGTAAACCAGCAATTTGCTTTTAAAAACCAATGATCGTAATCAAAAGCCAAACGATAACAGCCACTTTCAAATCCTTTATGTACAGCGAAAATAATATCTTGAGTGAAGTTTTGGGGAGGGATAGAATCCGCATGCAAAAAGTAAAGGATATCGCTTACTGCAGCTTTTGCTCCTGCATTCAGTTGAGGGGCTCTCCCTTTTTCAGGACTTGCAATTACTTTTGCTCCTGCCTGTTCTGCTTCATTTACGGTATTGTCGGTACTTCCTCCGTCAACAACAATGATTTCCCGAATTAGCGAACGATCCGCTGCTCCAAATATCCGGCGGATGGTACTTTTGATTTCAGCTTCTTCATTAAATGCGGGAATAATAACGCTGATCATACATCTGTAAATTCAAGAATTCTTATCCGTGCGGAAACAAGCGACTTAAGTTGGTCTAAGCTTTTGCAGCTATTTATTTCTGAAGCGCTTATAAGCTGTTTGGGTAATTCTTTAGAGAGATAAAAAACAGCGGGAAGATCAGCAGGTACTTCATACATTTCTTCAAACTCGTCTTTATGCAGAAAGCGAAAGCGAGCTCCGGTGCTTTCAATAAATTCTTTCCATTCTTTCTTAATTCCAAAATTATGGTAAGTAAGAGCGCAGAGATTGCAGTCATAAGTTGAAGGGCTTATCAGTTTATGAACAAAATCTGTAACCGAGCTGAAAAGGTCGCTGTCGGCATTATAAACAAAAATCAGAGTGAGATTCTTGACGTTCATGTTATGGGGTGAATGTTGTAAAGTTGCTAATAGATCTTTTTCGGTATCAATATCAGAAAGTGTTTGAAGCGTTGTATAAGTTATATCATTATTAATACATTCCTGTACCGTTTCATTAAAAACATATTGAGTGCTCCAGTTTTTGTTTTTAAAGAGCTTTTCAAATGGTTTTTTTAATCCGATTAAATAATATCCTCCATCTGTGGCAGGTCCAATTACTGCTTCATTGTTCTCCAGCAATTTATAAGCGTGAATTATGATGGAAGTTTCCAGTTCGAGGCAATCGCTGCCGATAATCAATACGTTAGTATAGCTTCTCGCAAACGCGTAATGCATTGCATTTAGCATTCGCTCCCCTAGGTCTGTTCCCTTCTGAATCTGAAAATCAAATCCCGATGGCCGTTTTTCGGCAGCTGGAATAAAATCAGAATAGAAAATTATTTTATTGCACTGGATACTGGTTGTTATTTCAAAGGTGTGTGAGACTAATTTTTTATATACATCCAATGCAAGGTCGTTACCAGCTGTTGCAGCCAGCCGTGTTTTTACTTTCCCATAAATGGAGTTTTTTACAAAGATCAGTAACGCATTGCCTGAGTTCATTTGTTATACAGTTGCTCCTCCGCAGCTTGAACCCGCTCCTGCGGTGCAGCCGTAGCAGTGCTGGTTAAGAACAATGGATCTTTTGTTAAGGAGATCAAGATTGAATGAACTTATATGACGGGAGCTTACTTGATCTACTTGGAGGTTAAGCATCTGGTTGAAATCGCAATCATATAAATATCCGTCCCAACTTACAGAAATTGTATTACGGCACATAACTCCTTCTGCAGCCAGTGGATTAAAAGCATTAATTAGCTTCTCCATGTAAGCATCATAATTTCCACTGGAAACTAAAAATTCAAGGAAGCGGCTGATGGGAATATTGGTGATGGTAAATAAGTTATTAAAACTGACGGCATAATCCTTTAACAACGCCTTTTTAAATTGAACTTCAAGGTCGTGCTGCGATCCGGGCAGAAAGGCTCCTGACGGATTGTAAACAAGGTTCAGCAGAAGGCCTGATCCGTCTATGCCATAGCCAACGGCATTCAGTAACTGTAATGCTTTTATAGATTGCTCAAAAACTCCGGCCCCACGCTGGCGGTCAGTTCTGTCTGCATTGTAAAAGGGCAATGAACTGACTACTTCCACATCGTGTTGTTTATAGAATTCGGGCAGATCGTGGTATTTCTTGTTTGCAAGTATAATAGTAAGATTGCATCGCACCATTACTTTTTTGCCCAAGCCAGCACATTCTGCAACGAACCAGCGAAAGTCAGGATGCATTTCGGGTGCTCCTCCGGTAATATCTACTGTGTGAATACCTGCATTTTTGATTATATCCAGGCATTGCTCCATTGTTTCTCTGCTCATTCGCTCCTTACGATCCGGTCCTGCATCTACATGGCAATGCTTACAGGTTTGATTGCATTGCTTGCCTACGTTTACCTGAAAAATTTCAATCCCGGTAGGCTTAAGGGGATATAAACCGGCATTTTCCATACTACTTTTAAAGGATTTTCTTTCTCCCGAAGAAAGCACATCCAGCTGAGCAGCAGGAGACGATAAAGGATGTTGTAAAACAGCCAGACTTTTCATCACATAGATAGTTCTTTTACCTTATTCATCATTTGTACGCCGTGTACAAGTGAGGCTCCACCTCTGATAGCAGCAGTAACGTGTACAGCTTCCATCATTTGCTGTTCAGTACATCCTTTTTCCATCGTATCTACGGTATAAGCATCAATACAATAAGGGCACTGAACGGCGTGGGAAACAGCTAATGCGATAAGCGATTTTTCCCTGGCTGTAAGTGCGCCTTCTTTAAAAACATCACCGTAATAGCTGAAAAACTTGTCTGCCAGCTCTTGCTGAAATTCACCGATTTGCGAAAATTTTTTTAAATCTTCAGGATTGTAGTACGTTGACATGAATATTAATTTAGGGTTGTTTGATTTTTATCTTTAGTAAATAAATAAATAGAAAACGTTAATTTCTCTAGATAATTATATGGATAACATACGGGTTTTATAGGTGTTTAGATGTAGTATCAATGATATTAATATGCTTTGTGTTTTAATTTCGCCTCTTAATTAGCTAATTTAGCCCCCTGTAAAAATTTCTTGATGAAAACTTCATTCGAATTTGAGAAGCCGATTGCTGATCTGCAGCAGCAAATAGATAAAGTTAAACAAGTTGCAGAAAAAACAAAGGTAAATATGTCTGCAACACTAAACGAATTGGAGGAAAAACTGGAGACAGCCAAGAAAGAGATCTATTCTAATCTGACCGGCTGGCAAAAAGTACAAATATCCCGTCATCCGGAAAGGCCCTATACACTGCAGTATATTGAATCCATGTGTACTGATTTTATTGAAATGCACGGCGATAGAACTGTAAAAGACGATAAAGCGATTGTGGGTGGTTTCGCCTCTCTTGAAGGCCAGACAGTAATGCTGATTGGCCATCAGAAGGGAGTAAATACGAAAATGCGCCAATACCGGAATTTCGGTATGGCTAATCCGGAAGGATACCGCAAAGCACTTCGTTTGATGAAACTGGCAGAAAAATTTAACAAACCGGTTATCACGTTAATTGATACTCCGGGAGCGTATCCGGGTTTAGAAGCAGAGGAACGTGGGCAGGGAGAAGCAATTGCAAGGAACCTGCTGGAAATGGCACAGCTAAAAGTTCCGGTTATTTGTATCATTATCGGTGAAGGAGCCTCGGGTGGAGCTTTGGGTATTGGCATTGGTGATAAAGTGTACATGCTGGAACATTCCTGGTATTCCGTAATTTCTCCCGAAAACTGTTCCGCTATTTTATGGCGTACCTGGGATTTTAAAGAACGGGCCGCAGATAGTTTAAAACTTACTGCTGAAGATATGCTGAAAAATAAACTGATTGATGGCATAATTCCCGAACCGCTTGGAGGCGCACACAACGATCCGAAGGAAATGGCGCAAGTATTAAAAGAGCAGCTGATAAAAGATCTCGAAACGTTGTGTCAAAAAAATATAGATGAACTGGTGGATGAACGTATAGAGAAGTTTTGTTCTATGGGAGTGGTTGAAGAGTAAAAACGAATTTATCAGTCATAAAAAAAACCTCGCTAAGAGGTTTTTTTTATGACTGTATTTTTTATCTACTGCTGCAATGCTCCAAACCTCGACTGCAAGCCCTGAAGCTTATTTTTTATATTGGTAGCAACAGCTGTTTGTTTATTTTCTTCTGCCGTTTTTGCCAGCTCATTTAAAACGGTCATTCCCAACTGTATTTCATTCGAATTAATATTCTCAACACTTTGTATTATATCTCCCATGTACGTAAGTTCAGCGGCAATAAAACCGGCAGTTTGTGTAGCCAGGTTATTTGCTTTTGCTGCTTCGCCTAGCTTATATAACTGGTCAACTGTATAGTAACGGTATAAAACGGAATAAAACGAATAGTTTTTATCAGGAACCACTTCAATTGATTTCAGAAGTGCTTTTCTGGCCTTCTCTTTATCACCCTTTAAGGCAAGCTCTTCTGACAGCTGATTGAAACTTTTCAGGATAATGCTGATCATCCGGGTAGATTCCGGGTCAAGATAAGAGGCATTCTTCATATTGCCCCATCTGAACTTGTTCATCATATTGTTATACATCACATCTGCATTCAGCTTTTGTTCCTGATCAGTTGAATCTGCAGGATTTGTTTTAAGCGGAAGTAAGCGGTATGCGAAACCCTCATTGTATAAATATTTATCCAGGCCGATAAAGTTGCTGTTAGGAACGGTTACAGCAAAATAAATAGGCCGCTGCCAGTTGTTGTGAGCAAGAATGTCAATCATAGCCAGTTCAGTTTTAGAAACATAATTCTTGTTATATTTCCATTCCATAACCGGCGTAATGCTGTCTTTTAACGTAGGTGCTACTGTGTTAGTACTGATAACCTGCTCTGGGTCAACTGTAAGTTTAAAGTTTTTGGTTGGTAAGAAGTTTTCTTTACTTCCATCCTGCATAGTTACTTTATCGTTGTCATTATCGGACGTTAGGATATCAAATATGCTTTTTAACTCAACAGAACCATTCAACTGGTAATCAGAATACCGCAGAACATCACGGACGCCCTGAACAAACTTTGCATTTGGCATGGTGATAGGAAGTGCAGCCCCCTGGTTGGTTTTTTCTTTCATCTGGCGGATATACCAATCGGTACCCAAAAGGCTTGTATTAACGATACGAACGTCAGGTCTTATACCTTCTACTTCCTGAACATACCACAATGGGTAGGTATCGTTATCACCGTAGGTAAACAGAATGGCATTCGGAGCGCATGATTCCAGGTAATCAATAGCAAAGTCTCTTGCTGTGTATTTTTCAGATCGGTCATGATCGTTCCATCCTTCTTTCGCCATGATTACCGGAGCAGCTAAAAGGCCAATTACCGTTGCAATTGCTCCTGCGCCAAGAGGGTTCACTTTGTTTTTAAGCCATTCTGCAATTCCTGCTACCCCTAGGCCAATCCATATTGTAAACGCGTAAAAAGAACCTGCATATGCATAGTCACGTTCTCTGGGCTGGAGCGGTGTCTGGTTCAAATAGATAACGATGGCAACACCGGTAAAGAAGAATAATAAACCTACAACTCCTGCATCTTTCTGGTTACGTTTAAAATGCCAGAAAGCACCAATTAAGCCAAGAATTAAGGGTAAAAAGTAAAAACGGTTATAAGCATTATTTTCGGTTATGCTCGGTGGAAGATGTTCCTGAGATCCCAGACGCATCGCATCCAAAGGCTTTATACCGCTGATCCAGTTTCCTGATGTATAGTTTCCATGCCCCTGATCATCATTTTGACGCCCTGCAAAATCCCATAAAAAGTAGCGGGCATACATAAATCCAAACTGGTAGCTGAATCCAAATCCAAGATTTTGCGCAAAGGTAGGCGATTCGCTTTGCCCCATATTCATCCAGTCGCGATAAAAACCTACATGCTGCGGATCATCGCTGTACATTCTCGGCAACAGCGTATTACGGTCGTACACCTGTTCGAATTTTTTGCCGGCCACTTCGTATTTATTTTCTCCTTTACGGTAAATATTGCCACCTTCTTTATAGTCTATGGGCTGAGAATCAAAATACTGCCCGTATAAAAGCGGGCGGTCGCCGTATTGCTCACGGTTGAGGTAACTTAACAAGGCAAATACGTTATCAGGATCGCTGTTGTTTAAAACAGGATCAGCTTTTGCCCGTATCACAATCATCGAAAATGAACTGTATCCAAGTAAAATAAATACAAGCGAGATGAGTGAAAGATTTAAAACAGGCTTTGCTTTTTTAATGGAATAAATAATTCCATAAACAAGTCCGCCTATTATTAGCAGAGCGAAAAATAAAACGCCCGTTCCGAAGCCTAATCCCAGTGTATTAACAAAGAACAAGTCGAAATAAGCGGCAAATTTTACGAGATACTGTATAACTCCATACTGTATAACTGCAAGTATCACTATTCCCGTCAGCAATGCAAGAAGGGTGCCTTTGGTAGTTATATTCTGATTCCTTCTGAAATAATAAACTATCGCGATAGCAGGAATAACAAGCAGGTTGAGGAGGTGAACTCCTATAGAAAGCCCCATGATATAGGCGATAAAGATCAGCCATTTGTCAGCTCCGGGTTCATCGGCATGATGGTCCCATTTCAGGATGGCCCAGAATACAATGGCTGTACAAAGAGAAGACATGGCATATACTTCCGATTCAACGGCAGAAAACCAGAAAGTGTCAGAAAAAGTATAAGCTAAAGCACCAACAACACCCGAACCAATGATGATCATCAGTTTTGCTTTTGTTAATTCTTCGCCCTGTTTCCATACAATTTTTCGTGCAAGGGCGGTAATGGTCCAGAATAGAAAGAGAATGGTGGCTGCACTGGATAATGCAGAGCCCATATTCATCCAGTAAGCAATTTTGGTTTGATCTCCGGCGGCAAGCAACGAGAAAACTTTTTGTATCATCAAGAATAACGGAGCACCCGGCTGGTGCACAATCTGTAATTTATAAGCAGCAGCTATAAATTCACCGCAATCCCAAAAACTTGCAGAGGGCTCTAAAGTTAAAATATAAGTTACCGCGGCAACAATAAAACATAGCCATCCAAAAAGATTGTTTGTTTTAGTATAATTCATTGTCTATTGATCAATCCAAAAATGAATGCCGAAAATAGTGATAAGTATTAAATATTGCAGGTTAAGAAGTGTTAAAATTTACAGGGTGATATTAAAAGCAGCAGAATGTTTTTAAAAAAATAAAATTCTTTTGCAGGTTTTACTTTATCACTCTATATTTGCACTCCGTTTGAGAGGCATTTGTTCTTGAATTGGAATTGCCCGATAGTATAAAGGTAGTACAACTGATTTTGGTTCAGTTTGTCTAGGTTCGAATCCTGGTCGGGCAACAAATAAAAGGTATCGGATTGTGAAAGCACAATCCGAATTTTTTTTCGCCCTTTTAGAAAAATAAGATGCCACTGCAGTTTAATCCTGTTAAATTATTTGCCGGTTCAGGCAGTACCGCTTTAGCGGCTAAAATAGCTCAGGCTTATGGGAAGGAATTAGGAGATGTAATGTTATCGCGCTTCAGCGATGGCGAATTTCAGCCTTCATTTAACGAGTCAATCCGCGGGTCGGATGTGTTTTTAATACAATCTACCAACCAGCCTTTCGACAATTTAATTGAGTTATTACTGCTTACCGATGCTGCTAAGCGTGCCTCGGCTCATTATATCACGGTTGTTATTCCATATTTCGGAATGGCACGTCAGGATAGAAAAGATAAACCACGGGTAGCAATTGGTGCAAAACTGATGGCAAACCTGATTACTGCTGCAGGAGCACACCGTATAATGACGATGGATCTGCACGCGGCACAAATACAGGGATTTTTTGATATTCCAGTAGATCATCTGGATGCATCAGTAATTTTTGTACCTTATATCCGCAGCCTCAACCTCGAAAATCTGGTTATTGCTTCTCCGGATATGGGAGGTTCTTACCGGGCCCGTACTTTCGCCAAATTTTTTAATGCCGAAGTGGTGATTTGCGATAAGCGGAGAAAGCGTGCCAATGAAATAGAATCAATGTCTATCATTGGAGATGTTACCGGAAAAGATATTGTATTGATTGATGATATTTGCGATACAGCCGGTACGTTGTCTAAAGCAGCTGCCTTAATTATGGAAAACGGGGCTACCAGTGTCAGAGCGGTTTGTACACATCCTGTTCTGTCCGGTAAGGCGTACGAAACGATTGAAAACTCTGTATTGGCAGAATTAATAGTTACAGATACTATTCCGTTAAAGCACGAAAGCCCAAAGATCCGGGTTCTTTCTACCGCCGAATTGTTTGCAAAGGCAATTACCAATGTAAACGAATATGGTTCTATCAGTAATTTATTTCAAATAGAAGAATAGATAGCGTGGAATAAAAAGCCGGAAATTCAAAAAGGCTTTTTCAATACAAGCTTTACAATAACATTTTTAATTTTAACAATTTTTAATTTTTAATAACATGAAAACAATCGCTATTAGCGGTTCTCCAAGAGAGAGCGTAGGGAAACGCGATGCAAAACAGCTGCGTTACGAAGGTAAAGTACCTGCTGTATTGTATGGTGGACAAGGACAAACTCACTTTGCTATTGAAGCCAGTGAATTAAAAGGATTATTATACAGCCCGGAAGTTTCATTTGTAGAAGTAAATGTTGCCGGTGTTAAAACAACTGCCATCGTAAAGGATGCTCAGTTTCACCCCCTTACAGAACAGGTTTTACACGTGGATTTTTTCCAGTTAGACGAAAATAAACCGTTAACTATGGAAATTCCCGTTAAATTAACCGGAACTTCTCCAGGTGTTAAAATGGGTGGAAAGCTGGTTCAGAAATTACGTAAATTACGTGTTAAAGCGCTTCCAAAAGATATGCCTCAATATGTTGAGATCAGCATCGAGCCTCTTGAGGTTGGTAAATCAGTTCGCGTTCGCGATTTGAAATTTGATCAGTTCGCTATCACAAACGTAGCTGAAGATACCATTGTATCTGTTACAACTTCCCGTGCCCTCAGACAGGCTGAGCAGGAAGCTGCAAAAGGTAAATAATAGTACTTTACAGAAAAATAAGAAGGCAGTGCATAGTGTGTTTGTACTGCCTTTTTTATTTTAACGCTGTATAATTCTTTTTCACAAAATCATTGAAATAAATTTCTACTGAAGATAGCGGAACATCCCTATCCACTATCTTTAAATCCGGCCCTATTAAAATGTAATAGGGTAATTTGTTGTTATTAAATGTTTCAATATTGGCAGAGTATGCCCCTTTAAAATCGCAAACATGTAACCAGTTAAGTTTATTTTCTGAGATCGATTTTGTCCATTTTTCTTTTGTCTTATCCAGCGATATCCCAACTATTTCAAATCCTTTATTATGCAGCTCGTCATACAGGCTATGCGATTGAAAAAAATCATTGGTACTTGGTTTGTTCCAGCTTGCCCAAAATACAACAAGTGTGAGTTTGTTTTTAAGCAGATTCTTATCAAACGGCTTACCTTCGGGTGTTTCACCAAATACCTTTGGTATGTCTGATCCCGTATAGGATGAAAGAATATGTTCTATCTGCTGCTTAGTTTCAGTTGCATAAGGTGTTCTTTTTACCTTTTCCGATAAGTTATTATAAACTTTAAGAAAATGTTTCGGGTTGGTTTCGATTGCCAGTTGGCTTAAGAAGTAAGCGGATACCTTTGAATCAGGATGCGTAGAAATGAACATTTCTTTAATAGCGGCCTTTTTAGTATTCAGGACCTGTTCGGCTTTCCTTACTTTGTTTATCACTTCCTTTCCAGTCTGTGTCCTTTCAGCAGTTGCCAGCCATTTATCAAATGCTGATTTGGCCGCTACGTATTCATCAGTAGCCTTTCTCATTTCATTTTCTGAAAATTTATAATAAAGGTTTAAGTCTTTTTGGAGCGCAGATGAAGAACTGATAAGGATACCTCCCGGGATCTGAATCAAAGATTACAGCATATTTTCCTTTCTCCAGATACACGGGTGTTGAATTTGTATTGTCACTGCCCGAAATTTTAAGGCGGATGTCGTAGAATCCGGGATCTATGTTTTTTATAAAAGAAAAACTTCCGTTTTCCTTAATATTTTCGCCTGTAATTATGCTGTCTCCCTTAGCAATTAGTACCACACCCTCTTTTATCCCATTTGCTTTTCCTGTAATTTCTACTTTTTCTCTTGAAGAACAGGAAAGCAGAAGACTTAGTAGCAGTAAATATGGATGCGGTGTATATAGGTTTTTCATGGGCAATAGGTAAGGAACTGCTTATAATAATTATCTTCTTGCTAAGATAATTATTATACTTTTATTTTGCCTCCATGAAATACCTCGTAGTTGCTTTAGGAAATATCGGTCCGGAGTACGCAGATACCCGGCATAATATTGGTTTTATGATAGCCGATGAAATGGCTAAGCAAGCAGGGGTAAAGTTTTCAAACATGCGTTTAGCGTGGTATACCGAGTTGAGCCATAAAGTAAAAAAGATATTTTTGATAAAACCCACCACCTATATGAACCTGAGCGGGAAAGCGGTTAATTACTGGATGCATGAACTTAAAATTCCGGTAGAAAATATTCTTGTCCTTGTAGATGACCTGGCTTTACCTTTCGGAACAATCCGTTTAAAACCTAAAGGCGGCAATGCCGGGCACAACGGATTAAAAAGCATTGAATCACTGGTTGGAGGACAAAATTATCCGCGTTTGCGATTTGGTATCGGTGATAATTTTCCAAAAGGGCGACAGGTTGATTATGTACTGAGCAGTTTTGATGAAGATGAACAGCCGGCACTGCCAGAATTGATTGAGCGCTCCATCGAAATGATACAAAGCTTTGTATCGGTTGGTGCAGAATTAACCATGACCCGCTTCAATAAATAGATTCCCCAAAAGGCCTATTGTAAAAATTTTATGGAAAAGGGATTATTTAACATCTCTTAACAGAGTTTAACACAATATTTGAAATTTAATTTCTACTATTGTCAACTAATTATTTAGTTGATATTAAAGAAGCCCGACCATGAAACCACATCCCCTACTGATCCTAGTTGCTTTCCTGTTTTTTTCTGTCACTTTAAATGCGCAAAACGTTGATTTTTCTATAAAAGGAACGGTTGTCGATTCACTTACGAAAAGGCCCCTGGATTATATAACAGTAAGCCTGAAAAACGAAGCCGGGCAGGCTGTAAAAACTGCACTTACAAAAGACGACGGTTCATTCAGTTTTTCTAAATTAAGTAAGGGAAAATATTCGTTAACCGTAATAGCGGTGGGTTATAAAGCAAAAATAGTAAATGCCAGCCTCACTGAAGCAAAGAATGCTGTTGATCTTGGTTCTGTTTTAATTTCTTCACAAAATAAGCAATTGAATGAAGTGGTTGTAACTGCCGACAGGCCATTGATAAAGCAGGAAGTTGACAGAATAGCATACGATGTTCAGGCAGATCCGGAAAGCAAAGTTCAAAATGCACTGGATATGATGCGAAAAGTTCCTATGATAACTGTTGACGCGGAGGATAACATTAAATTAAAGGGCAATGGTAACTATAAAATACTTATCAACGGTCGCCCTTCCTCTATGATGGCCCGTGATCCAAAGGAAGTGTTAAAAAGCCTTCCGGCAAATACCATATCAAAAATTGAAGTAATTACAAATCCACCTGCAAAATATGATGCTGAAGGTCTGGCGGGCATAATTAATATAATCACTAATAAAAAGATTGATAATGGATATAATGCCAGTTTAGGAACCCGGTATAATTCAATCTGGGGCCCGGGTGTAAATACCAATGTAACTATTAAGGGTGGTAAAATTGGTTTTTCCGGCTACGGCGGTTCCAGCTGGCAGCAAGCTCCTGCAAGAACTTTCACTAATTCAAGAATTGGGATTATTCCATCTTCCTTTCTGATGCAAAATGGTTCGAATAAAAATACCGGCAATTACAGTTATGCAGGTGGAGAGTTAAGTTATGAGATTGATACATTAAACTTAATTACCGGATCATTTGGCTTAAACAGGTGGAATGGAGATCAATCAAATTCTCAGATTTCAGCTTTGTATGACCAGGAGGGAGGCAGCCTCGAGCAATCTTATCAATTAAATAATAGTGGTGATATGGGCTGGAATGGCTTTGATTTAGGCTTAAATTACCAGTTAGGGTTTAAGCGAAGCAAAGATCAGCTCCTTACGGGAAGTTATAAATACAGTGATTCCAAAGATCAGCAGTTTAGCGAATTGCTTACTTCCCAACAATTTGAATATACGGGCAAAGACTATCAGCAGGAAAATAAGTCAGGTTCAAGAGAGCAGACTTTTCAGTTGGATTATGTACATCCGGTTAAAAAAATAATAGATATTGAAGGCGGACTGAAGGCAATTTTAAGAAATAATTTCAGCGACTTTGAGTACAGAAACAAGAATGCAAGCGGTGATTACATAAAGGATGAGAATGCGTCAAACCAGTTTGACCACAGGCAGGATGTGTATAGTTTTTATAATTCGTATAATCTGAAGCTAAAAAACTGGGGATTACGGGCCGGCTTACGGTTAGAAAGAACTACCATTGATGCAAATTTTGCTACAACAAACTCCGGTCTGGAAAAAAGTTACAATAATTTCATCCCCTCCATTTCTGTACAGCGTAAGTTTAAAAATATGAGTAGCTTAAATCTGGGGTATACACAACGGATACAGCGTCCGGGCATATGGCAGCTAAACCCTTTTATTGACCGGTCAAATCCCAGGTTTATAAATCAGGGAAACAAGGACCTGGATGCGGTGCTTAATCACACGTTTGACCTTGGATTCAGCACTTTCAAAAAGGGATCCATAAATCTTGGCCTGAATTACTCGTTTGCTAACAACACAATAGAATATATATCAGAGCTTAACCCGGTTGATACGGTAACTTATACCACATACAAAAATATTGGTAAAAATAAGCGTGCAGGTATAAACGGAGGGTTAAATATTAATCTCACTAAAAAATTGAGTATGAACCTGAACGGAGACGTTTCTTATGTTTGGCTTGAAGGGTTTCTAAACAGCAAAATGTATAAGAACGACGGCTTGCAGGGCAATGCCTACACCTATTTCGGCTACTCGTTTGATAAAAATTGGCGAGTTAGCGTAAATGCCGGTTATTACAGCGGGTGGCTAACTCTGCAGGGAACTTCCAACCCGTATATTTATTCTTCTGCCAGTATTTCTAAAGAGTTCTTCGATAAAAAAGCCTCACTTAGCATGAGCGTAAGCAATCCTTTCCAGAAATACCGGGAGTATAAAAATGATCAGGTTACCCCCGATTTTATTCAACGGTCGAGGTACCAGAATTTTTACCGCTCATTTAATTTTGGCTTTAATTACCGTTTTGGTAAACTTCAGCAAGGTATTAAGAAAAATAAAAGAGGGATAAATAACGATGATGTTCAGGGAAAAAGCAGCGGCGGCGCTCAATAATAATTATGATAGTTTACGGAATTAAAAATTGCGACACAGTAAAAAAAGCATTGAACTGGCTTAACCAGCACCAGATTCAGTACGAATTTCATGACTTTAAAAAGTTAGGAATTTCAGAGGATAAGTTGAGTGAGTGGGCTCAGAAAACGGGATGGGAAAATTTGATAAACAAACGAGGAACCACCTGGAAGAAACTGGATCTTCAAGTTCAGCAAGGGATAACAACAGATAAAGCGGCATTTACTCTGATGCAGGAAAAAACCAGTGTTATAAAACGGCCCATTATTGAAAGTAATAATGTTCTGCTTTTCGGCTTTGATGAAGAGGCGTTTGAGAAGCAATTACTGTAAAAGTAAAACTGTAACATTTGCTTTACTGTTATTCCCTGTTTAAAAATCTTAACAGGGAAAGTTTTATCTTCCAAAATTTATTAATCATAACATGAAATGGAAATTGTATGCCAGTGTAATGCTGGCTTTAATTATTAGTGAGAGTTCAGCGCAGCAAAATTCATCAGGTACATCAGCCCAGGTAACATCGAGGTATAATTACAATGATGCCTTTGGACCGATGTTTTATACTAAGAATGGGAACGAATACCGTACTGCAAGCGGCCAGCCGGGCCCTAAATACTGGCAGAATAAGGCCGATTATAAACTAGATGTAAAGCTTGATGAGGCAACCAACCGAGTAACCGGATCGGTAATTCTTACTTATACCAATAACAGTCCCGAAGAACTCCCATTCCTGTGGATGCAGCTTGATCAGAACTTATTCAAATCTGATTCACGGGGAAACGCTATTATTCCGTTAAATGGCAGCCGGAACGGAAGTCACGGCCAGTTTTTTGACGCCGGCTATAAAATTGCATCGGTTAAATTATTATCAGGAGATAAAGCGACTGACGTAAAATATGAAATTAATGATACGCGTATGCAGGTATTTCTACCTGCTGCATTAAAATCTTCAGGCGGACAATTAAGGCTGAAAATAGAATATTCCTTTATCGCTCCTGATTATGGATCAGACCGCATGGGTGTATTGCAAACAAAAAATGGAAAGATTTTTTCGATGGCGCAATGGTATCCGCGGGTAGCGGTATTTGACGATGTGTCTGGCTGGAATGTAATTCCTTATCTTGGTCCAAGCGAGTTTTACCTGGAATATGGAAACCTTGATCTGAATATTACGGTTCCATCTAACCATATCGTTGTTTGTTCCGGAGAATTATTAAACCCGCAGGAAGTGTATACAACCGAACAGCAAAAACGCTGGGCTGAAGCTGCAAAAAGTGATAAAACAGTTGCCATCCGGTCTTCGAAAGAAGTGAATGATGCACGTTCAAGGCCTTCAGGAAAAAAAGAGTTAACATGGCACTATAAAATTTCAAATGCACGCGATGCAGCCTGGGCTTCATCTGCTTCTTTTATTGTTGATGCAGCGAAAATAAATCTACCAAGCGGCAAAAAATGCCTGGCAATTTCGGCTTATCCGGTAGAAAGCGCAGGCGATTCTGCATGGGGACGATCTACTGAATATACGAAAGCGTCGATTGAGTTTTATTCAAACAAATTATACGAATTCCCTTATCCAGCTGCCACAAACGTGGCAAGTAATGTTGGCGGTATGGAATATCCGGGTATCGTTTTCTGTGGATGGAAAGCAAAAGGAGATGCTTTGTTTGGCGTAACAGATCATGAATTCGGGCACACCTGGTTTCCTATGATTGTTGGTTCAAACGAGCGCCTGTATGCGTGGATGGATGAAGGTTTTAACACTTTTATTAACAGTCTCTCTACAGAAAATTTTAATAATGGTGAATATCGGGAGAAAAAACCGGATATGCACAAGCAGGCTACGGTGTTAACCAGCCCTTACTTTGAGCCGATATTGAGCAGCCCCGATAACATGAGAGAACAAAGTATTGGTTATCTGGCATACTTTAAACCGGGAACAGGCCTTACTTTACTGAGAGAGCAAATTTTAGGGCCGGAACGTTTTGATCGTGCTCTTCGTACCTATATTGAGCGCTGGGCTTTTAAACATCCAACTCCTGATGATTTTTACAGGACAATTGAAAATGTGGCCGGTGAAAATTTAAACTGGTTCTGGCGGGGATGGTTTATCAATAACTGGCGATTTGATGCCGCAGTACTGGACGTGAAATATGCCGATGAAAACCCTGCAAAAGGAGCTTTAATAACAATTGCCAATTTGGAAAAAATGCCTATGCCAGTTGTTCTTGAAGTGAAAACTGTAAGTGGTAAAACAGATCGTGTGAAATTGCCGGTCGAAATTTGGGAAAGAAATATCACCTGGACTTTTAAATATCCATCAACTGAAAAAATTGAATCGGTAACGTTTGATCCAGACCACGTACTGCCGGATCACAATTCGGAAAATGACGTTTGGAAAGCAAGTAGCAAGTAAACATCATAAAAGGTGCTTAAAAAGTAATATATTATCAGGGATGTAAAAAAGTGTAGAAACGTATTGTTAAAATGCTTTTAATTAACAAATTACAGTTGTTCGTTTACATTTTTTGCAAAGATATACTACATTTCAGGCACCTTTTTCTGTAACAGGATTAAGGTAAATAGAAACTAATGCGGTTATATTTGATGGAATCTGTTTGATTCAATAGATTTGTTTTTTCCAAACAACCGCATTAAGATTTGAGTGAGAATTATCAGGAACTTTGGGCTCGTTTCCGAAACGGGGATCAGCAGGCATACGAGAAGTTAATACACAAGCTTAGCACGCCGCTGTATGGTTACGGGATGCGGATAATTCATGACCATGAATTTGTGAAAGACTGCATTCAGGATGTTTTTTTTGAACTTTGGAACCGCAGAAAAAGGATCAGCCAGACACCATCTGTAAAATCATACCTCTTTAAAGCCATCCGGTTACGGATATTCAGGGAATATAAAAAGTGGGATAAAACAGATTCTTTGGATGATAACTACCACTTCCTGGTAGAATTTAATATAGAAACAAAAATTATAGAAGAACAATTGTCGGAAGAAACCGAATCACGTATTAAAAAAATACTGAACGAACTTCCAAAAAGACAAAAGGAGATTATCTACCTCCGCTTTTATGAAGGTCTGAATAGCGAACAGATCGCTGAAATAATGGGAGTTACTAAACAGTCGGTTTATAATTTATTACGTGACTCCATCCAGCGTTTAAGGAACGAATGGTTCAAAGTAGCTTTCTCAATTCTCTTTGGATTTATTTGAATTTTGTCTCCTGATAATCAGATATTTATTCCTGTTTGAAAAAAAAAGTTCATTTTTTTTCAGTAGAAATCTCCCCTTCAGGTATATACCTATATACAGGTGCATCTATAGCCTGAGCAGCCAATGACCGATTACAACAACTTTGAAGCAGAAGACTTTTTAAGTGACGATTTCTTTTTAGACTGGGTAATAAACAATTCCCGGGAAAAAGATGTTTTTTGGCACTCATGGATCTCTCAGAATCCGGACAAGGCTATAGTTGTGCAGCAGGCAATTGATATTATTCGTTCTGTTCACATTAATCCCGTAGGAGAGCTAAGTCAGGCAGAAATTGATGCAATGGTAGAACGTTTAAGAGAAAGGCAATTTCTAAAAAAAGAAGTAAGGCCTTTGTTTTACCGATCTTCCTGGCTTCGGATAGCTGCGGTTTTATTACTTGCGAGTGTGGCCGGCCTTGTCTATTTTAAAAGAGAGCAAAAGGTGGGCAGCAATGCCAACAAAAGTAACAGCTTAACTCAATCGGATATTTTAATAAAAAAAATTAATTCAGCATCCTATCCAATGCTGGTAAAATTGTCTGATAAATCTTCTGTGGTATTACAGCCGGGAAGCGAAATTATGTATCCAGGCGTGTTTACTGCATCGAAAAGAGAGGTTTTTTTAACAGGGGAAGCTTTATTTGAAGTAAGTAAAGATGCAAAAAGGCCTTTTCTGGTGCATAGCGGCGATATGGTTACCCGCGTATTAGGAACAAGCTTTACTGTAAACGCTAAAAAAGGAGCGAAACAGTTTGAGGTAATAGTTAACACCGGGAAAGTCTCTGTTTATTACGAGAAGCCGGCTTCTGCTTCCGATAATAAAAAAAGACCTTTATCTGAAGTATTATTAACGCCGAATGAGAAAGTTGTTTACCTGCGTACTGAAGAACGTTTGGTTAAAACACACCTGCCGAAACCGCTTGAACTGTCTAAAGAAGTATCAAAGACTTCTTTCAATTTTAATGAAACGCCATTTTCTGACATCGTTAAGGCAATAAGTCGTGCTTATTCCGTTACTATTATATATAACGAAAAGAACTTAGCCAATTGTCCTTTAACAGCTACTCTTGCTGATCAGTCGCTTGATGAAAAGCTGGATTTGATTTGCAGAGCAGTTGAAGCACATTACTCTATTAATAACGGGAAGGTTATAATAGATGGCAAAGGATGTACTACAACTACAACTAACTAACAAAGTATTAAACTAAAACAAAGCGCCTATGCAATTTGAAATTTAAAACTAAACCACTTTAAAAAAGAACCGCCAGTGTTGCAGCACTGACGGATCATTCTTCATCCCCCGATTCAATACAACATTGTTGTAAACAGGGATTTTTTGTCGAATTACTAATCAAATTCAACCATTAAACCAAACTTATGAATAAAAAATCATTTTTACTGACAATTATGAAAATCAGTCTCTTACAATTGTCAATAGCGATCTTTCTTATGGGGAGTGCTGTAGCCCGCGATGGCAGGGCGCAGGTGCTGCTTGAGAAGGTTACCCTAAATGAAACAAACAAGGAGATAAGTGAAGTACTGAATTCTATTGAAAAACTTACCAATGCACGATTTATTTATAGCTCTGCTTTGATACAATCTTCCCGAAAAGTAAGCTTTTCTGTAGAGGGTAAAACACTTCAATACGTACTTGATATGGTGCTTCCACCATTAAATCTATCTTATGAAGTTTCAGATAATACTATTGTATTAAATCGTAATTCGGAAACGCCTTCAGTAACATCGGTTTTGCCCGAATTAAGTACGCTCGATGTACAGGCACCTGTTACAGGTACAGTTACCGATGAACAAGGAGAGCCCTTGCCGGGAGTAAGCGTTAAAGTGAAAGGTAGTAGTATGGCCACCACAACAGACGCAAACGGAAAGTTCTCAATCAATATACCAGATGCAAATGCAACACTGGTGTTTACATACATTGGATTTACTACACAGGAAGTAGCACTTAACGGCCGTACTTCAGTAACTGTACAACTTAAATCAACTGCCACTGCGCTAAATGAAGTGGTTGTAGTTGGATATGGTTCTGTACAAAAACGAGAATTAACCAGTGCGGTAACTACTGTTAACAGTAAAGATTTCCTTCCGGGTGCCGTAAACAGCCCTTTGCAAATGATTGAAGGTAAAGTTGGAGGGGTAACAATTTCTAACCCTGCAGCTGCCGACCCCAATCGTAGTACAGACGTGCAGGTGCGTGGTGCTGCTTCTGTTGAAGCGGGAAATGGTCCGTTAATTGTTATTAACGGAATGCCCGGAGGAGATTTGCGTAACGTCGCTCAGCAGGATATAGAATCTATTACTGTATTGAAAGATGCTTCTGCTGCTGCTATTTATGGTTCTCGCGGAGCAAACGGTGTTATTCTTGTGCAAACCAAAAAAGGCCGTGCAGGTAAAGTAACGGTTACCTACGACAGTTATATTGAAAAAGATGTGGTAGCAGAGAAACCTGATATCCTGTCACCGGAAGAGTTTTTGGCGCATAAACGGGATATTGATTTTGGCGCAAGAACAAACTGGTACGATCAATTGATCCGTAAAGACAATTTCGGGCAAAATCATTATTTATCAGTTGCAGGAGGTAGTGAAAATACTGTCTTCCGTATTTCCGGTAATTTCCGCGATAAATCAGCAATTGATATTGCTTCTGATCGGAGAGAATACGGCTTTAATTCTAATTTCCAGCAGAAAGCACTGGATGGCCTGCTAGAGTTTGGTGGAAATATTTCGTATCGTATTGCAAACGAAGAATTCACCAATTACGGTGCATTCCAACAAGCTGTTAAGCTGAATCCAACCATTGCTATCATGGACCCGAACGATCCGTTAAAATACAACACATTACAGGGCTACGATACTTACAATCCTGTTCAGGATTTACTTGCAAGGGAGAACGGTGCTGATAACACTTATTCAATCGTCGACTTAAACTTTAAACTGAATATTTTAAAGAACTTAAACACCGAGTTGAAGCTTGCACGTCAGGGACACGACCGTTTAGGCCGGGAGTATTATACTTCTGGGTCTGCAGAATCTGTAAATAACGGCAGAACAGGACGAGCAAGGTTACAGGATGAGAAGTGGACTGATTATACACTAGAGTGGCTAGGTAATTATTACACCCATATTAATAAACATGATATTAAATTAATGGGAGGCTATTCTTACCAGGAATTTAATAATAATGGTTTCTGGGCAGAAAACATGAACTTTCCTTCAGATGCCTTTGGTTATGATAATCTGGATGCAGGAAGCTGGAACCGGGAGAGTGGCCGTTTAGGTATGGATTCCTGGAGGAGTAAGGAAAAAACAATCGCTTTCCTTGGCCGTGCAAATTATAGCTACGATGACACCTATTTCTTAACAGCTTCAGCACGTTATGAAGGTAATACAAAGTTTGGTAAAAATAATAAATGGGGATTATTCCCGGCTGTATCTGCAGCATGGCGTATTTCCAGACTACCTGCCATTCAAAATATAAAAGCAATTAACGATTTGAAGCTACGTGTTTCATATGGTGAAACTGGAAGGTCCGGTTTCCCTCGTTATACCTCACTTTCTCGTTATACAGGATATGGTCGTTATTTAAATGATGAAGGAGAGTGGATACAGGTTTACGGTCCTGCAAATAACTTCAATCCCAATCTGCAGTGGGAGAAAGCTATTTCTTACAATATAGGTTTAGATTTCTCTTTATTCAACAATAAGCTAAGCGGTAGTTTAGATGCGTTTAACCGTAAAAGTACCGATCTGCTTTCAAACTATGATGTACCGGTAGGCCCATATGTTCAGGAACAAATATTTGTTAACGTAGGTTCAACAAGTGCCAAAGGTCTTGAACTGAATTTGAACTGGAATGCCGTAGATACGAAAAACTTTACCTACAATACCAGCATTGCAGCTTCTTATACCAAAGCAAAACTCACTTCATGGTCTAACGATGAATTTCAGTCTGGCTTTAGGTATTTACAGGACTTACCGTCTCCAGGAAACCCTGGTCCGGCTTACCGTTTAGAAGACGGAGTTGAACTGGGTAGCTTTTATGGATACAAATATGCCGGAGTTGATGAAAACGGAAAATTCCTGATCTGGAAAAACGGTATCGAAGGTGGTGAAGCAATTGATGCAACAAACGAAGGAAACATTGACAGAGACCGCGTTTATCTTGGACACGGAGCTCCGCATTATGAGTTGGGCTGGGGTAACACCTTAAGATACAAGAATGTAGATCTGTCCCTGTTTTTTAGAGGAAGGTTTGATTATAAGATATTGAACCTGTATCAGATGTATTACGGTTTACAGGCTGAACCTGGAGTTAACTTACTTGAAGATGCATATACTAAGAACGGACATATTACTTCGGGTAAGGTAATTAGTGACTATTACTTAGAGAATGGTGACTATTTAAAACTAGATAATTTAACCTTGGGATGGTCTCCAAAATTGAAGCTAAAACGTATAGATAATTTAAGATTATACGGGACCATCCGGAATGTATTTACACTTACTAACTATAGCGGTTTAGATCCAACTACAGTAGGTGTAACAGGTTTAACCCCGGGGTATGGAGATTTAAATGTATATCCTATTACAAGAACTTTTTCAATAGGAGCACAAATTACTTTTTAATCAAAATTAAATCTTAGTATTTATGACAAAGAAATTTAAAATTATATACCTGCTGCTTTTAACATTTGCAGCAACATCCTGTACGAAACTTGACGAAGAACCCTTTAGTGATTTAACTGCCGAAAATTATTACCAGGATAAGAATACTGTTATTGCAGCAGTAGTACGTCCTTATGAGCATGCACACTGGAATGGATGGGATGGAGACCGTTGGTTAATTTCAGAATTGACTGCAGATAATTTTGTGTGGACTCAAAAGGGAAAACACGGTTATGATGGTGGCGACTGGGTTCGCTTACATGGACATCAGTGGACTCCTGATGATAATCATATCAATGGTGGTTGGGTAGGCCCGTATCAGGGAATTGCACAATGTAATATATTGATCCAGGATATGTCTAAACTGGATTATCCTAAACTTGGATTAACCGAGACTGACAAAGCGCAGAATATCGCTGAGCTAAGAACGCTTAGGGCTTGGTTTTATTTATTTCTGATCGATTATTTCAGAAGTGTTCCTATTGTAGAAACGCCACAGCAGATAGTGGGACAGTCAACACCTCAGGAAGTATTTGCTTACATTGAGAAAGAATTAACCGAATCCTTGCCAGGTTTACCAAAAAATGGTAAGGTTGGCAGATGGGATCAAGGTGGAGCAGCAGCCTTACTGGTTCGTTTATATCTTAATGCGGAAAAATGGACCGGAACTGCAAAATACACTGAGTGTGCCCAGGTTGCTCAGGACATTATCTCGGGTAAATACGGAGCTTATGCTATCGATGCAGACTACCGTGGTCCATTCCGGTCTGGAATCGAAGGATATCGTTCTCCTGAAAATATCTTTGAATTCCCGCATGCAAAAAATATCTATGAATTTAGCTGGATGTATAACGCTACCATGCACTATCAGTCAAGATACTCATTAGACAATGACTGGGGAGCATGGAACGGAATTCACTTAACGCCATCCCGCGATTTGGACGGAAATTTATACGCTTACAAACTCGGAATGCCATACGAAAGGTATTCAAACGATGATAAACGTAAACAGCCTTTCAAAACAACCGGGAAGGGTGTACAATACGATGGCTTCTTCCTGGTAGGCCCCCAATACGAGTTTAACAAAGCTCAAGGATTTGGCTTTGACAGTACCAAAGTTGTAAATGGAACTGAAGAGTACAATGGAAAACCATTAGTGTTTGTAGACCAGGTAGGCCGTTTTTCTGAGAAACCTGCAGGCAGATGGGGAGAGGGGTCACATGTTACAACTGGTGAAGAAAATTCAGGAGTACGTTTACTAAAGTTCCCTTGGCTTCCAATGTCTGAAAATTTATTCATGTTCAACTCTGCACCTGAAATTCGCCTGGCTGAAATCTATTACTCACTTGCAGAATGCAAATATAGGGCAGGGGATAAAGCCGGAGCAGCAGCCTTATTAGATGCTGTACGCAAAAGGAACTTTCCTGAAGATAAATGGGCGACAAACAGTTATGTAACTAATCTTGCCCGTTTAACTGATGATGAGTTTGTGATTGAACTTGGCCGTGAGTTTCTGGGAGAACGTCACAGAAGAACAGACCTGGTGCGTTGGGACAGATTTGGAGAAGAATGGTGGGATAAGCAAAAAGATGGCAAAGACAGATCGGTATTCCCTATTCCGGCCCGTCAGCTAAACGCCAACCCATTATTAAAGCAAAACGGATACGAATAATTTGGTTAGTTAGTTAATAAGTTGAGGCTGCCGGTACGCCGGCAGCCTTTTTTATTGTTACCCGGCAGTAGTAAGTTCCAGATGCTTCATCACTGCTTTTATCTCGCTATATGAAATAGTGTCACCCAGCGCCGTTTTCATTTCGCTTAAAGAAATAGGCCGGTTTTCTGCCATGAATTCTGTGATTTTTTTAACTTTTTCCTTCGATACGATGTCATAAATCTCAACATCGCCGGTCGAAATAAAATGAGCAAGGTGCCCTTCGATGGTTGCAGGAGTCAAATTTCTTTCCGATGCAATTTCCTGAATAGTTCTTCCCGATTTATACAAGTCTAAACTTACTTTTTTAGTATCAGCCTTTACCTTTTCTTCTTTTACATCCAGCTTAATTGGGTGTGTTGTAATATTGTTTTTTTCACAATAAGCAGCAATCATACCAAGGATATCTTTACCGTATTGTCTTATTTTTTGTTTACCGATACCTTTCACAGTTTCAAGTTCATCCAGACTTAACGGCAGGGCCGCCACCAATGCTGCTATTACCTTTGTTGGCAGTACAATATAAACCGGAATATTATTTTCTGCTGCCAGTTGATTACGCCAGTTTTTTATTTGAGTGTAAAGTTCAGGGTGAGTGATTTCTTCTGGAGCAGATACTTTAACAGGAACAGCTGCTTTCAAACTGTTGGAATAATCAATTTCGGCGTTGGTTTTTGTTTTAAGATAGGTTGTCGTATTAAATCCGCCAGTACTGTTTTTTAATGAACAAAGTTTAACAAAAAGCTCTTTTTTAAGGTTCTCCATTGCATCGGTAATGCTTTTTCTAACCGCTTTATTATCAGTTTCAATGCTTATTTTCTGGCTGTTCCCCTGTATTTCGTTTTCAATTTTTCCGATAAAATAAGTGCAGGCTTTTTTTACACGTTCCTGTAGTATCACATTCTCTTCGGGTAAACTTTCTTCTGTTATCAGTCTTTGTAATTCTCGTAAAAAGGTATCTGCCACCTGGTAAATGTCTTTTTCGGCGATTGTTCTTATTTGATTTAAGCGTTCATTTACAGAAGGTGGTAAGAGATTGTCATGCTCTTCTGTTATTTTAGTGCAGTAGAAAAGCCTGCTTTTAAAGGATCTGAAATCGAACAGCTCAAACAGCATTGATTTTTGAAAGGCTATTTTAGACGATGTCAGAAGTGTTTCGCCAGGAGCGTTCTCTTCTGCTTTTCGTGTGTAAGAAGAAACAGTGTCGTCAGTTTTAACGCTGTTTAGAGTAATTGGAGTTCGTAAAACCATCCCTTCAAAGCTTTTGCAACGGCTAAGCGCCACATATACTTGTCCGTGAGCAAAAGAAGAACTCGCATCAATAATCGCTTTCTCAAATGTTAATCCCTGGCTTTTATGAATGGTAATTGCCCATGCCAGTTTAAGCGGATACTGAATAAAAGTTCCAATAACCTTTTCTTCAATTTCTTTTGTTCCTGCATTCAGCTCATATTTTATATTTTGCCATTCAGCTTTGCTTACACAAATTTCTGCTTCGTCAGAAGGGCATTTCACGTAAATAGTTTCAGCATTTATCCGGATAACTTTTCCTATTTTGCCATTGTAAAAAAGCTTATCCCTGGAGCTGTCATTTTTTACAAACATTACCTGTGCGCCCACTTTTAATTCCAGTTCTGTAACGGTAGGATAACTGTATTCAGGAAATTCATCGTTAATAGTTGCTTTAAATGTATGAGGTTGACTTTCTATTCCTTTTAGTTTGGAATAATTGATTTCTCCTGCCGTTGTATTATGTGTGGTTAAGGTGATATAGCCATCCTCATCGTTTGGTATAAAATCAGGGATGTGTCGCTGCTTCAGTCTTATTAAAGTTTCAGCATCAATTTTATTTTCACGGATACAATTCAGCAAATCAATAAAATGAGCATCAGACTGCCGGTAAATGTGTTTCAGTTCAATACTTACAGGGGCAGTTTGCTGCAGTGCCTTGCTGCTGAAAAAATAGAGATTGGGATAAAAATTTTTCAGTATCTGCCATTCTTCGGCCTTTACTACAGGAGAAAGCTGGTGTAAATCTCCGATCATCAGCAGCTGAACACCCCCAAAAGGTTTTGTCCTGTCTTTATAACGGCGCAGCACTTCGTCAATTCCATCCAGCAGATCAGCCCTTACCATACTGATCTCATCAATAACCAGCAGGTCCAGGCTTTGAATAAGATTGATCTTCTCCCGGTTAAACTTTTTATGTCTCTGCGAACTTTCCTGATTCGAACTAGCGCCGAGGCCTTGAGCGATATAAGGCCCGAAAGGCATCTGGAAAAACGAGTGTATAGTAACGCCGCCAGCATTAATTGCTGCAACGCCGGTGGGAGCTACAACGGCTATTCTTTTAAGGGCGTTCTTTTTTAAATTATGAAGGAACGTAGTTTTCCCGGTTCCGGCCTTGCCGGTGAGAAATATATTTTTATTAGTGTATTGGACAAAGTTATAAGCTAAATCTAATTCTTTATTAGAACTCATTGATTATTGGTATTGAGATTATACAATAATACTAATTTGTTTAGTATTATTGCTTTAGCAAAGTTTTAAACTTTCTTGAAGTTGTGAAAAGATAAACGGATGAATATTGGGTATATTTGATAAATCTATGTCAGAATCTGGAAGTTATATTAATAAAAAGGAAGTCCTTTCTTTTAATGATTTAGACGAATCATTAACGTATAGCTACGCCAACTATCTTACCTGGCTGTTTGATGAACGTGTTGAACTGATTAAAGGGAAGATATTTAAGATGAGTCCCGAGCCTTCGAGGCTTCATCAGCAGGTTTCCATTTATATTTCTTCATCGCTCTTTAATTATTTAGGAAATAAACCCTGTAAAGTTTATACCGCTCCCTTTGACGTTCGTTTTCCAAAAGAGAGCAAAGATGATAAAGACATTTATACCGTATTGCAACCTGATATTTGTGTAATCTGTAATCCTGCTAAACTGGACGAACGGGGTTGTATCGGTGCTCCAGACATTGTAGTTGAAATACTATCGCCGGGAAATAATAAAAAAGAATTACTCTATAAATATCAGGTTTATGAAGAATTTGGTGTTAAAGAGTACTGGGTTGTTAGTCCTGCCGATAAGACATTCCTGAAATATACGCTCGATCAAAATGGAAGATTCAATCCTTCCAGGTTATTTACTTTAAGCGAAAAGGTGTCATCTGAAGTGCTACCCGGTTTTGAATTAAATCTGGATGAGGTTTTTGAGGATTAAGGAATAAGTGAAGACGTATTTATAGCATTAAAACTGGAGTTTCTGCTACTATCCGTTATCCTTCTTGTGCTTTTGAAGTAAGTCAATATCTCCCAAATCTTTATTTCTGCCTGTCGATTTTTTGTTTTGAATAAAATCCTGAATACTAATGAAAGGTATTTGTAACCCATCAAACTCCCCTTGTATCCTGTTTTTATAAGCCAGCTCAAATGTTACTCCTGAAATAGAATTAAGAATATCAATTCTCAGCGGAGGATAGCCTAACTGAGTTACGTAATTTTCTCTAATAAAGTCTTCTGCAATCAGCCCTAATGAACTAAAGCCAAAATCATTAATTACATTTACTACTTTTAGTGCATTGTCAGGCGCTGGCTTTATCCAGATATCTAAATCTCCCGTATGTCTTGGCCTGCCATGAAAAGCTAAGGCATGAGCGCCGACAATCAAATATTCAACCTGATGCTTATTCAATAATTCTATAAAATCAACAAAATCGGGTTCGAATATCATAATGGCCTTTTATTGGCTACTTTTTCTATTTTGGCAGGAAAGGAGCACTTGTGTGATGTGAAGTACATTTTGCGTAAACGATAAACTTCCTGAAGACGCTCAGATGCATTTTTATTCAGCCAGAATAAAAGGTCTAAATCGTCCTCTTCTTCCATCTTAACCTGGCTAACAACAATAGCAATTTTTTTTTTATTCTCCATTTTGATTATAATGTAATCAAAAATACTCAAAATTAGGGGTAAAATTGATAAGTTTCTTAATTGATATTAATAACCAATCTTATAATAGCACAAGTATATATGTATGTTCGAAAATAGTAGTGCACCGCAATATTGATACTATTTCTTTGCCTGCTCTCTTTAAATCTTCCGCCCCTATAACCTACAACACTCCAACTTTTTTTCAATTAACCGCTTGAAAATCAAAATTAAGTTTCTACTTTTGCATTCCTTTTTAGCATACACATTTTGTGTGCGAAAAAATATAGAATAAAAGCAAATAAATTAAATTAAAAAAACAGTAAATGCCTACTATTCAACAATTAGTTAGGAAAGGTAGAGTAGCTCTGGAGGATAAGAGTAAATCCCCGGCGTTGGACAGCTGTCCACAGCGAAGAGGCGTGTGTACCCGTGTATACACCACTACCCCTAAAAAACCAAACTCAGCGATGCGTAAAGTTGCCCGTGTACGTTTAACAAACGGAAAAGAGGTAAACGCTTACATTCCGGGTGAAGGACACAACTTGCAGGAGCACTCAATCGTATTGATCCGTGGTGGTCGTGTTAAGGATTTGCCAGGTGTACGTTACCACATCATTCGTGGTGCACTGGATACTTCCGGTGTTAACGGAAGAAATCAGCGTCGTTCTAAATATGGTACTAAACGCCCTAAACCAGGACAAGCGGCAGCGGCTCCTGCAAAAGGTAAAAAGAAATAAGTAAAGGAGGATAACAGAAATGAGAAAGTCGAAACCAAAAAAACGTATTATCCTGCCTGATCCGAAATTCAATGACGTGATGGTAACCCGTTTTGTAAATAACATGATGTACGACGGGAAAAAGTCTATTGCTTATTCAATTTTTTACGATGCAGTTGAGCTTGTAGAAAAAAGAACCAACGAAAGTGGGTTAGAAGCATGGAAAAAAGCGTTAAACAATGTTATGCCTGCTGTTGAGGTTAAATCTCGCCGTGTAGGTGGTGCTAACTTCCAGGTTCCAACAGAAGTTCGTCCTGAACGTAAAATTGCGCTGGGAATGAAATGGTTGATTTTATATGCCCGTCGTCGCGGAGAAAAAACCATGATGGAAAAGCTGGCTGGTGAAATTATCTCTGCTTCTAAAGGTGAAGGTGCAGCAGTGAAAAAGAAAGAAGATACCCACAAGATGGCAGAAGCTAACAAAGCCTTCTCGCACTTTAGATTTTAAACAATGACTGAATGATAGAATGACTGAATGAGTGAATATCAATCTTTCAATAATTCAATCTTTCAATAATTAAAAACATGGCAAGAGATTTAAAATATACAAGAAATATCGGGATTGCTGCTCACATTGATGCTGGTAAAACTACCACTACCGAGCGTATCCTGTATTATGCAGGTGTAAATCATAAAATTGGTGAGGTGCATGAAGGAGCTTCTACTATGGACTGGATGGTTCAGGAAGCAGAACGCGGAATCACCATCACTTCTGCAGCAACAACTGTATTCTGGAATTACAGAAATAACAAATACCAGGTAAACGTTATTGATACTCCCGGACACGTGGATTTTACCGTTGAGGTAAACCGTTCCCTTCGTGTGTTAGACGGACTGGTATTCTTATTTTCTGCGGTTGATGGTGTTGAGCCACAATCAGAAACTAACTGGCGCCTGGCTAACAATTACAATGTGCCTCGTATCGGTTTCGTTAATAAAATGGACCGATCTGGTGCTGACTTCCTAAAGGTTGTTAAGCAAGTTAGAGAAATGTTAGGCAGCCACGCTGTACCTCTTCAAATTCCTATCGGTGCTGAAGATCAGTTTAAAGGGGTTGTTGATTTAATTAACTTCCGCGGAATCGTATGGAATGAGCACGATAAAGGAATGACCTTTACAGAAGTTCCTATTCCTGATGATTTGATTGATGAAGCAAACGAATGGAGAGAAAAACTTCTTGAAGCTGTAGCAGAATACGATGAAACATTGATGGAGAAATTCTTTGATGATCCATCTACCATTACTGAGCGTGAAGTTCTTGACGCATTGCGCCAGGCTACTTTAGCTGGTAAAATCGTTCCGATGACCTGCGGTTCATCTTTCAAGAATAAAGGTGTGCAAACGATGCTTGATTATGTGATGGAATTACTTCCTTCACCGCTTGATCAGGAGGCGATCACAGGAACTAATCCTAACACTGGAGAAGAAGTTTCACGTAAACCAGATGTAAAAGAGCCTTTTGCAGCATTGGCATTCAAAATTGCTACCGATCCGTTTGTAGGTCGTCTTTGCTTTATTCGTGTTTACTCAGGTAATCTCGAAGCTGGTTCTTACGTTTACAATGCCCGTTCTGAAAATAAGGAGCGTATTTCACGTATTTTCCAGATGCATGCCAACAAGCAAAACCCTATCCCTAATGTAGGTGCGGGAGATATTGCTGCAGTAGTTGGTTTTAAGGATATCAAAACCGGAGATACGCTATGCGATGAAAAATCGCCTATCGTTCTTGAATCTATGCAGTTCCCTGAGCCTGTAATTGGTTTAGCTATTGAGCCAAAAACTCAGGCGGATATGGACAAATTAGGCCTTGCTCTTGGTAAATTAGCTGAAGAGGATCCTACGTTCCAGGTTAAAACAGACGAAGATACCGGCCAGACTGTTATTTCAGGAATGGGTGAGCTTCACCTGGATATTATTATGGACCGTCTAAAACGCGAGTTCAAAGTAGAAGTTAACCAGGGAGCGCCGCAGGTTGCTTATAAAGAGGCAATTACCGGAACAGTTCAGCATCGTGAAACTTACAAAAAACAAACTGGTGGTCGTGGTAAATTCGCGGATATTCAGGTAATCATCTCACCGGTGGATGAAGGAAAAACCGGACTTCAGTTTGTTAATGAGATTGTAGGTGGTGCTATCCCTCGTGAGTATATCCCTTCAGTTGAAAAAGGATTTGCAGCTTCTATGAGCAATGGTGTGTTAGCAGGTTTCCCTGTAACAGACATGAAGGTTCGTTTAGTTGACGGATCGTTCCACGCTGTCGATTCAGATTCACTGTCTTTCGAAATTGCGGCTCGTTCTGCATTCCGTGAAGCATTGCCAAAATGTAAGCCGGTATTGATGGAGCCCATCATGAAAATTGAGGTTCTTACTCCGGAAGAAAACATGGGGGATGTAATGGGAGACTTAAACCGTCGCCGGGGACAGTTACAGGGTATGGATACACGTGCCGGTTCTCAGGTGATCAAAGCTTTGGTTCCGCTTTCTGAAATGTTTGGTTATGTAACCCAGTTACGTACTATCACTTCAGGCCGTGCAACTTCAACTATGGAGTTTGACCACTACGAGCCAGCTCCTAAGAACGTTCAGGACGAAGTAATTGCTAAATCAAAAGGCAAGTCAGTTAATGCATAACGCATAATGCGAAGAACCGAGAGTATACTTTGCTCTCTGCTCTTCGCTTTTAAAATAAACACCTGTAATAATTAATAGCTCTTATTGCAGGAATAAAAAACAAAAACAAAAATGAGCCAAAGAATCAGAATTAAATTAAAGTCGTACGATTACAATCTGGTTGATAAATCAGCAGAAAAAATCGTAAAAACTGTAAAGCCTACAGGCGCCGTGGTAAGTGGTCCGATTCCGCTTCCAACTGAAAAGAAAGTTTTCACTGTTTTGCGTTCACCACACGTTAACAAAAAAGCTCGTGAGCAGTTTCAGTTATGCGCTTACAAAAGGCTTTTGGATATTTATAGCTCCAACTCTAAAACTGTAGATGCGTTGATGAAACTTGAACTTCCAAGTGGTGTTGAAGTAGAAATCAAGGTTTAATTACATACGATTTAAGAAGTAGAGACCGCTTTCGTAATTTGAAAGCGGTTTTTTTTGTTTCTGTATTTCTATAGTCATTATCGCTAATTCAAAATAACTTTATTTCCTAAACTACTATTTGTAATTATCTTAGCGGCATGATCATTGGAATCATCGGATTAGGAGATATCGGTTCACTGTGTGCTTTGCAATGGGCACAGCAGGGTTATGAGGTGTATGGTTCTGATTTACCTGAACGTTACCCAGAACTCGTAAAAAAATTTGAAAATACAACCGTTAAAATTCTTCCCGATTCTGTAAGTGTAGCCCGCCAGGCGGATTTTCTTTTATATTCTGTTGAAGCTGCTAAAATTAAAGAGGTGGTTATGGCTACCGCCGATTATGTAAAAGCAAATGCAATTGTAGGTGGTCAAACTTCTGTCAAGCATCCGGAAATAGATGCTTTTGAGAAATACCTGCCCGAAACAACTTCAATATGTACCTGCCATTCATTGCACGGGCCGGCTTTTTCTACCGCTGGGCAAAAACTGGTCGTGGTGCCTCACCGGGTTAAAAAGGAAATATATAATCAGGCTTTGGAGATTTACAAGGCGTTAGGATCTGAAATTATTGAAATTGAATCCTATCTGCTGCATGATCAAATAATGGCAGACACGCAGGCAGTAACCCACATGGGTTTCGAAAGCATGGGAACAGCCTGGAAAAATGCCGGCGTTTATCCCTGGGATCACGGAGCGTATTCAACCGGAATAGATAACGTAAAAATACTTACAACTCTTCGTATTTTCAGTTATAAAGCGCATGTTTATGCGGGTCTGGCGATTCTCAATCCGTTTGCCAAAAAGCAGGTAAGGCAGTATGCCAAATCGGAGTCTGAGCTTTTTAAGCTAATGATTTGTGAGAAGGAAGCAGAGTTCAGGAATAGAATTAAGACTGCGAGTGAGTTCGTTTTTCATGGTGAAAGGGATTTTATCACGTTAGACGATACTGTTATGGCTGATTTTCACATGAATGAAGAAATAGCCTCGCAGATCCCTAACTCGCATTTAAGTTTGCTGGCAATGGTTGATGCATGGCATCAGCTGAAGATAAATCCCTACGAAAATTTAATTTGCCAGACTCCGCCATTCCGGTTGCGTTTAGGAATAACAGAGTATCTTTTTAAAAATAACGGCCTTCTGGAAGAAACTATCCATACTGCTTTATATAATAAAAGCATTCGTGCCGACGATCTTGAATTTCATTCTGCTGTTCGCGAATGGGCTTCTATCATCGAATACGGCGACATGAATGGTTACCTGACTCACTTTAATCAGGTTCAGGACTTTTTTGCCGACAGATTACAGGAAGGAGCAAAACAAAGCTCCAGATTGATTCAGAAATTAAGTAAGTAAGCGTAGACAATAAAATTTTTCCTTAATAAAGGAATTCCATCCTTGACGAAGGAGTTTGAAATGCGCCCTGTTTACTACTGCTATCTTCTTATCAGGAAGTATATATTTTTTAAAAAATAACTTCCTAAGTATTTGAGAATTAATTAATCTTTTCTATCTTTGCCCTCCCTTTGAGGGGTTTACTATGCCTTGAACGAAGCCCTACTGCTTCGATGGGCGAAAAAGATTTAAAAGAAAATGTCAGGAATTATTGGAAAAAAAGTAGGAATGACCAGCATTTTTGATGCCGACGGAAGAAATATTCCGTGTACGGTTATCGAAGCTGGCCCTTGCGTTGTAACGCACCTTCGCACTGCTGACAAAGACGGATATGATGCCGTTCAGTTAGCGTTTGATGAAAAGAAGGAAAAAAACACCTCTGCAGCATTAAAAGGACATTTTTCAAAAGCAAACACAACTCCAAAGCGCAAGCTTGTGGAGTTTAAAACGTTTGAAGATGAAAAAAGTTTGGGCGATACTGTAACTGTAGAAATTTTTGCTGAAGGCGACTTCGTAGATGTGGTTGGTACTTCAAAAGGTAAAGGTTTTCAGGGTGTTGTTAAGCGTCATGGTTTTGGCGGGGTGGGTATGCAAACTCACGGTCAGCACAACAGGTTAAGAGCACCAGGTTCATTGGGAGCTTCATCCTGGCCATCACGCGTGTTTAAAGGAATGCGTATGGCAGGCCGTACTGGCGGAGCCCGCGTTAAAGTTCAGAACCTGCAGGTTTTGAAAATTTATCCAGAACAAAATTTATTAGTAGTTAGTGGTTCTGTTCCCGGAGCTAAAGGTTCTTATGTAATCGTGGATAAATAAGATGGAAGTTAAGGTAGTAAATATTTCAGGTAAAGAAACAGGTGCCAAGGTGCAACTTCCTGAAGCGGTTTTCGGTGTAGAGCCTAACGATCATGCAATTTACTTAGATGTGAAACAATACCTTGCAAATCAGCGTCAGGGTACTCATAAATCTAAGCAACGTAATGAAATTGCCGGGTCAACCCGTAAATTACATAAACAAAAAGGAACAGGCGGTGCACGTGCAGGTAATATCAAATCGCCGTTATTTAATGGTGGCGGTCGTGTATTTGGCCCTCAGCCGCGTGATTACAGCTTTAAGTTGAATAAGAAATTAAAGCAACTGGCTCGTAAATCAGCCTTATCATATAAAGCGAAAGATAATAATATCGTAGTTCTTGAAGATTTTACATTTGATACTGTAAAAACTAAAAACTATATAAAATTAGTAACAGATCTGAATGTTGCTACTGAAAAAACGCTTTTGGTTTTACCAGCTGCTAGTAACAACGTGTATTTATCAAGCAGAAATTTAAAGAAAGCAAAAGTAATCACTGCTGATCAGTTAAATACGTATGATGTATTGAACGCAGGCAAACTTTTGTTAACTACAGGTTCTGTTAAAACATTGGAGGAGGCACTGGCCAAGTAATATGGAAATTTTAAAGAAACCTATTTTAACAGAAAAGGCATCGATTTTAACTGAGAAGTTAAATAGGTATGCATTTAAAGTAGATCACAGAGCCAACAAATTGCAGATCAAGACGGCAATTGAGCAAATGTATGGTGTAAACGTTGAAGCGATTAACACCATCGTGGTATCTGGAAAAACAAAAAGCCGTTACACTAAAGCCGGTACAGTTACCGGTAAGGCAGCCAAATTTAAAAAGGCTATTGTAACGCTTAAAGATGGTGAAACTATTGACTTTTACAGCAATATTTAATTAGAACATGGCAGTTAGAAGATTTAAACCGGTTACCCCAGGTACTCGTTTCAGAGTAGGCGGAGACTATTCGGATGTTACAACCAACGTTCCTGAAAAATCGTTAGTTGTTGCAATCAAGAAGTCAGGTGGTAGAAATAATACCGGTAAAATGACTATGCGTTATCTCGGTGGGGGACATAAAAAGTCATACCGATTGATTGATTTTAAACGCGATAAAAAAGATATCCCCGCAACTGTTGCCACAATTGAGTACGATCCAAACCGTACCGCACGTATCGCCCTTGTAAATTATGCAGATGGCGAGAAGCGTTACATCATCGCTCCGGAAGGTTTACAAGTTGGCCAGACAATTATTTCTGGTGAGGCTGTTGCTCCGGAAGTAGGAAATGCGCTTCCATTAAAAAGTATTCCTCTTGGTTCAATCATTCATAACATTGAATTGAATCCTGGTCAGGGTGCGTCTATTGCAAGAAGTGCAGGTACATATGCCCAGCTTTCTGCAAGGGATGGTAAATATGCTATTATCAAATTGCCTTCAGGTGAAACCCGTATGATCCTTGCAACTTGTATGGCTACTATCGGTACTGTTTCTAACTCTGAAAAATCTAACGAGGTGTTAGGTAAAGCAGGTAGAAAACGCTGGTTAGGACGTCGTCCGAGAGTAAGAGGGGTTGCAATGAATCCGGTAGATCACCCTATGGGAGGTGGTGAAGGTAGAGCATCAGGAGGTCACCCTCGCTCAAGAACCGGTGTATTAGCAAAAGGCTACAAAACCCGTAATAAAAAGAAAACCTCAAATCGTTATATAATTGAAGGGAGGAAAAAATAATGGCTCGTTCGGTTAAAAAAGGCCCTTATATAGATCATAACTTAGAAGGTAAAGTACTTTCTCAGAATGAAAGCAACAAAAAATCAGTGATTAAAACATGGTCTCGCAGATCAATGATATCACCGGATTTTGTTGGACATACATTTGCTGTTCATAACGGAAATAAGTTTATCCCGGTGTATGTAACAGAAAACATGGTTGGTCACAAGTTGGGAGAATTTGCTCCAACCAGAACATTTAGAGGTCACGCTGAAAAGAAAAAATAAGCAATGGAAGCAGTAGCAAAATTAAATAATTGCCCTACCTCACCTCGTAAAATGAGACTGGTTGTTGACCTGATCCGCGGTGAGCGTGTAGAAAAAGCGTTATACATTTTAAAGTATACAAATAAAGAAGCTGCACAGAGAGTTGAGAAACTATTATTGTCGGCCATTAAAAATTGGGAAGCTAAAAACGAAGGTCAGCGCCCTGAAGACAGCGGATTGTTTGTGAAAACAGTATTCGTTGACGGCGGTCGTCAGTTAAAAAGACTCAGACCAGCACCGCAAGGCCGTGGATACAGAATACGTAAACGTTCTAACCACGTTACCCTTGTAGTAGATAGCAAGAATCTTGAAACACAAAACTAATTGAGTAGAAATGGGACAAAAAGCACATCCAATAGGTAACAGATTAGGAATCATCAAAGGTTGGGATTCTAATTGGTTCGGTGGCAACAACTACTCCGATAAATTAGTTGAAGATGAAAAGATTCGTAAATACTTATCAGTTCGTATTTCAAAAGGTGGCGTTGCAAAGTTAGTTATTGAGCGTACGTTAAAGCGTATTACCGTAACTATTCATACAGCACGTCCTGGAATCGTAATTGGTAAAGGTGGACAGGAAGTTGACAAGATCAAAGAAGAGTTAAAGAAGCTTACTAAAAAAGATGTTCAGATTAACATCTTTGAGATAAAACGTCCGGAATTAGATGCACAACTGGTGGCAGAAGGTATTGCAAAACAGTTGGAAGCTCGTATTTCTTTCCGTCGTGCAATGAAAACTGCAATCGCATCCACTATGCGTATGGGTGCAGAAGGAATTAAAGTAATGTGTTCCGGCCGTTTGGGAGGTGCAGAAATGGCACGTACCGAACAGTACAAGGAAGGAAGAATTCCATTGCATACATTCCGTGCGGATATTGATTACGCATTGGCAGAAGCACATACAACCTACGGTAAGATCGGTGTTAAAGTTTGGATTTGTAAAGGTGAGGTTTACGGAAAACGTGATCTTTCTCCAAACATCGGACAAACTTCAAACACAAGAGGAAGAGCAGAAGGTGCTGCTTCATTTGGTGGCGGTGAAAGACGTGGCGGTGGCAATGACAGACGCGGAGGTAATGACAGACGTGGTGGAGATAATCGCGGCGGACAGAATCGCGGAGGTCAGGGACAAAATCGTGGCGGGCAAAACCGTGGCGGAGGTCAGGGTGGCTTCAGAGGAAAGAAATAATTAATTAAAGACGTCGTTTCGATAAAAAAATAAGAACATGTTACAGCCAAAGAGAACGAAGTTCAGAAAGATGCAAAAAGGCAAAATGAAAGGTCTGGCCACTCGTGGGGCAGAGCTTGCATTCGGTTCTTTTGGAATAAAATCATTAGAACCAGCCTGGATAACCAGCCGTCAGATTGAAGCAGCACGTATTGCAGTTACCCGTTTTATGAAACGTGAAGGTCAGGTTTGGATACGTATTTTCCCTGACAAGCCGGTTACTAAAAAACCTGCAGAGGTACGTATGGGTAAAGGTAAAGGTGCACCTGAATATTGGGTGGCAGTTGTGCGTCCTGGAAGAATGATATTTGAAGCTGAAGGTGTGCCTTTAGAAGTAGCTAAAGAGGCATTACGTTTAGCCGCTCAAAAACTACCAGTTCAAACTAAATTTGTAATACGTAGAGATTACGTAGAAGCATAAACAAGTTATAAGATTAGGTTCTAAGTTATAAGTCAACACTTACAACCTGCAACTTAAAACTTACAACTTATAATATTATAAAAGAGATGAAAAACTCAGAAATTTTAGAGCTTTCAAGCGAAGAGATCGTTGCGAGGATCAGCGAAGAAAGAGCAAACCTTAGAAAATTAAAGTTTGCCCACGCGGTATCTGCAATTGAAAATCCTTCACGTATAGGTAAGATCAGAAAAGACATTGCTCGCTTAAACACAGAATTGACTAAACGTAAGGCGGTAACAGCTGCCGACACTCAGTCCGCTTCTGAAACTGAATAACTTTAGAGTCGAAATGGAAAGAAAATTAAGAAAAACTCGTATCGGGTTGGTGGTTAGCAACAAGATGGATAAATCTATCGTAGTTGCTGTTGAGCGGAAAGTGAAGCACCCGATTTATGGTAAGTTCGTGAAGAAAACTACCAAATTTATGGCTCATGACGAGGCTAACACATGTGGTATTGGTGATACTGTGTTAATCATGGAAACTCGTCCTCTGAGTAAGACAAAGAACTGGAGATTAGTTGAAATTTTAGAAAGGGCTAAGTAACATGGTACAACAGGAATCAAGACTGAATGTTGCTGACAACAGCGGAGCTAAAGAAGTTTTAGTGATCCGTGTTTTAGGCGGTACCGGAAAGCGTTATGCTTCTTTGGGTGACAAAATTGTTGTGACCGTAAAAAGTGCGCTTCCATCAGGTAACGTTAAAAAAGGAACTGTTTCTAAAGCAGTGGTTGTTAGAACCAAAAAAGAAGTAAGACGTAAAGACGGTTCTTACATCCGTTTCGACGATAACGCCGCAGTATTACTTAACAACCAGGACGAGCCGCGTGGAACACGTATTTTCGGTCCGGTAGCGAGAGAACTGCGTGAAAAACAATTCATGAAAATTGTATCATTAGCACCGGAGGTTTTGTAAAATGGAAAGAAAAAGTAATACACAACCTAAATTGAAAATCCGCAAAGGAGACCTGGTACAGGTTATTGCCGGAGATTCAAAAGGGAAACAGGGAAAAGTTTCGGAAGTACTGTTGAAAGAAAACAGAGCAATAGTGGAAGGTGCTAATTTGGTATCTAAACATACTAAGCCGAGTGCTGCAAATCCAAATGGCGGTATAATAAAACAAGAAGCTCCTATTCATATTTCTAACCTGATGGTTATTGACCCTAAATCAGGAAAACCAAGCCGTGTAGGTAAAAAGAAAAATGCTGAGGGTAAATCAGTTCGTATAGCAAAAAAATCTGGGGAGGAAATTAAGTAATGACTTACGTACCAAGATTAAAATCAAAATATAAAGATGAGATCCGCACCGCTCTGAAAGAGAAATTTCAGTATAAAAGCGTAATGCAGGTTCCTAAATTGCAAAAAATTGCGATTAACCAGGGCGTTGGTTCTGCCACAACTGACAAGAAGCAAATTGAAAATGCAATTAATGAGCTTAGCACCATTACAGGTCAGCAGGCTGTTTCATCAAAGTCCAAAAAGGATATTTCAAACTTCAAATTACGTAAAGGAATGCCGATCGGTGTTCGTGTAACTTTACGTGATAACCAGATGTATGAGTTTCTTGACCGTTTAATTGCAGTAGCATTGCCTCGTATCCGCGATTTTAAAGGAATCAACGATAAAGGATTTGATGGCCACGGAAATTATACTTTAGGTATATCTGAACAGATTATCTTCCCCGAAATCAATATTGATAAGATCAATAAGATAATGGGTATGGATATAACATTTGTAACTTCAGCAACTAATGATGTAGAAGCGTTGGAGTTATTAAAACAATTTGGTTTACCATTTAAAAATCAAAATACTACTACTAATGGCTAAAGAAGGTGTAAAAGCACGTGACGTTAAACGTGCACGGTTAGTTGCCAAATATGCAGAAAAACGTGCTGCTTTAAAAGCCGCAGGAGACTGGGTTGGATTAGATAAACTTCCAAAAAACTCTTCTCCGGTTCGTCAGCATAACCGTGATAAAATTACTGGCCGCCCCCGCGGATATATGCGTCAGTTTGGAATTTCCCGTGTTACTTTTCGTGACATGGCCTTAGCTGGAAAAATTCCCGGCGTAAAGAAAGCAAGCTGGTAAAAAGAGTTGTAAGTTTTTTGGTTTTAAGTTGTAAGTATTTCACTTATGCTTAAACTTATAACATACAACTTATAATATAAATATTAACCGGTAGAAGGTCCTCACTGGAAACCACTATCACAACAAATAAAAATGAATACAGATCCAATAGCAGATTATCTTACAAGAGTAAGGAATGCCATCAAGGCCAACCATCGGGTTGTAGAAATTCCTGCATCAAACCTCAAAAAAGAAATCACAAAAGTTCTTTTTGACAAAGGTTACATCGCGAACTATAAATTTGATGATAACAATACTCAGGGCATTATTAAAATAGCTTTGAAATATCATCCAATTACCAGAGTTCCTGCTATTCGCACCATTACACGTGTGAGTAAACCCGGTTTGAGAAAGTATGCAGGTGTTGGCGATATGCCACGTGTTTTAAATGGTTTAGGGATCGCTATCCTTTCCACTTCTAAAGGTGTAATGACTGATAAGGAAGCCCGGAATATGAACATCGGTGGCGAAGTTTTATGTTACGTTTATTAAATATAAGGAGCCTTAACGATGTCAAGAGTAGGAAAAGCCCCAATCGCAATCCCCGCTGGTGTAACAGTTACAGTATCTAACGATAATGTAGTAACAGTGAAGGGACCAAAAGGAGAATTAACTCAAAAAGTTGATTCAGATATAACTATCGCTCAGGAGGACGGACAGGTATTAGTACAGCGCCCTTCTGATCAGAAACGCCATAAAGCATTACATGGTTTATACCGTGCTTTAATAAATAATATGGTTAAAGGCGTTACCGAGGGATATAAACTGGAACAAGAATTAGTAGGTGTAGGTTACCGTGCAACAAATCAGGGAAATACCTTAGACTTAGTTCTTGGTTATTCTCACCATTATGTATTTGAGTTGCCAAAAGAAATTAAAGTAGCTACAACTGCAGAAAAAGGTAAAAACCCAACTATTATTTTAGAAAGTATAGATAAACAATTATTAGGACAAGTTGCTGCTAAAATACGCTCCTTACGTGCTCCTGAACCATACAAAGGAAAAGGTATTAAGTTTGTGGGTGAAGAGCTTAGAAGAAAAGCAGGTAAATCGGCATCTAAAAAATAATCATCATGGCAGGAATTAAATTATCTCGCAGAGAGCGAATTAAACAAGGCATTAGAAAGAGATTGTCCGGATCTGCTGAACGTCCACGCTTATCAGTGTACAGAAGCAATAAAGGTATTTATGCCCAAATTATTGATGATACAACAGGTAAAACTTTAGTTTCAGCGTCATCTTTATCAAAAGAATTTTCTGCTAACGGAACTAAAATTGACCAATCAAAAGCTGTTGGCAAACTGGTGGGTGAAAAGGCGGTAGCGGCTGGCATCAATCAGGTTGTTTTCGATAGAAACGGTTATTTGTATCATGGCCGTGTTAAGTCACTGGCCGAAGGTGCACGTGAAGCTGGTTTAAACTTTTAATCTCAGAAGAATGTCAACAATTAATATAAAAAGAGTAAAATCAAGCGAAATTGAATTAAAAGATCGCTTAGTAAGTATCCAGCGTGTAGCGAAAGTTACTAAGGGAGGGCGTACTTTCAGTTTTTCAGCAATTGTTGTTGTTGGAGATGAAAATGGTGTTGTAGGCTACGGTCTTGGTAAAGCAAAAGAGGTAACTGAAGCTATCGCTAAAGGTATTGATGATGCAAAAAAGAATTTGGTAAAAGTTCCCGTAATTAACGGAACAGTACCTCACGAACAATACGGAAAGTTTTCAGGCGGTTATGTTTTCATTAAACCGGCAGCAAACGGTACCGGTGTAATTGCCGGTGGTGCAATGCGTGCCGTATTGGAGAGTGCCGGTGTACATAACGTATTGGCAAAGTCAAAAGGATCATCTAACCCCCATAACGTGGTAAAAGCAACTGTTTCAGCATTATCGCAAATGCGTGATGCTTATACAGTAGCACAGCAACGTGGTGTGGATCTTAAAAAAGTTTTTAACGGATAATCATCATGGCGAAGATCAGAATAACTCAAATTAAAAGCGTTATCGACAGAAGCGAGCGCCAGAAACAAACTATGCAGGCATTGGGCTTGAAAAAGATCAACCAGGCTGTAGAAGTAGAAGCTACCCCGGCAATTATCGGGATGGTAAGGAAAGTTAATCATTTAGTAGCAGTAGAAAGTATTTAATCATGAACTTAAGTAACTTAAAACCTGCAGAAGGTTCAACCAAAAATAAAAAGCGTATAGGCCGTGGTACTGGTTCGGGCCGTGGAGGTACTTCAACACGTGGTCATAAAGGTGCGGGATCCCGTTCAGGTACTTCAACTAAAATTGGGTTTGAAGGCGGACAGATGCCTTTACAGCGCCGCTTGCCAAAGGTAGGCTTTAAAAATATCAATCGTGTGGAATACGTAGGTGTAAACCTGGATGTATTGCAGGGGTTGGCAGAAAAATTTAATTTAACTGCAATTGATTTTTCAACTTTAAGAGAGCATGGTCTTGTTTCTAAAAACGACAAAGTTAAAATCTTAGGTCGTGGAGAACTGACAAGCAAACTGGAAATTACAGCACATGCTTTTACCCAAACTGCTCAAAAAGCAATCGAGTCAGCTGGTGGAGCAATTGTAAAATTGTAGTAAATGAAAAAGTTAATCACAACTTTATCCAATATCTGGAAGATTGAAGATTTAAGAGTGCGTATTTTAAACACACTCTTATTTCTTTTAATTTATCGCATTGGTTCTTTTGTTGTACTTCCAGGAGTTGACGCCAATGTTATTCAAAATACACAGGCCAAGGAAGGACTTCTTGGGCTGCTTAACATGTTTGCGGGAGGGTCATTTTCAAGAGCATCTATATTTGCGATTGGCGTGATGCCTTACATTTCTGCCTCCATTGTTGTTCAGCTTCTCGGTATTGCTGTTCCTTACTTCCAGAAAATGCAAAAGGAGGGTGAAAGCGGACGTAAGAAAATCAATCAGATAACAAGATATTTAACTGTATTGATTGCTGCGGTACAAGCTACTGCTTATGTTCGTACCCAAATTGCACCTGAGGCTAAAATGATGGCTGAGCCTCTGTTTACTATTTCATCTATGGTTATTTTAACAGCCGGAACTATGTTTGTTATGTGGCTTGGTGAAAAAATAACTGATAAAGGAATTGGCAACGGTATCTCTCTTATCATCATGATCGGTATTATTGCCCAGTTGCCAAGCGGAATCATTCAGGAGTTTGCTTCTCGTATGGGCGGACAAGGGGGAATAATTCCTTTTCTTGTTGAGCTTGTAGCTCTTTTCTTCGTAGTGATTTTCACCATTCTTATTGTTCAGGGTACAAGAAAGGTACCTGTACAATATGCAAAGAAAATTGTTGGAAACAAGCAGTATGGTGGTGTAAGGCAGTATATTCCGTTAAAAGTAAATGCGGCAGGTGTAATGCCTATTATTTTTGCTCAGGCAATTATGTTTATTCCGGCTACAGTAGGGCAGTTCTTTCCTTCAATGCAGGGTTCGTTTTTAACTTCATTAAGCAATTATACTTCTGTTGCTTATAATGTTACTTTCGCCATCCTGATCATTGCTTTTACGTTTTTTTATACAGCAATTACAATAAATCCGGTTCAAATGTCTGACGATATGAAGAAGAACGGCGGATTTGTTCCTGGTGTTAAACCAGGTAAGGCTACGGGTGATTATATTGATGCGGTTATTTCAAAAATCACACTTCCGGGATCTATATTTTTAGCTATTATAGCGATATTGCCTGCATTTGCAACTTTATTGGGAGTAAATTCTCAATTCGCTCATTTCTATGGGGGAACTTCTTTACTGATTTTGGTAGGAGTAGTGCTGGATACATTGCAGCAGATTGAAAGCCATTTATTAATGCGTCATTATGACGGATTAATGAAAACCGGAAGAGTTAAAGGACGCACGGCGATTTCTACTGGTTCGGGTCCGGTGATATAACGTAAAGCCTCATGCCAAAGATAAATTATAAGTCTGCAGAGCAAGTAGAGGCTATAAGAAAAAGTTCTTTGCTTCTTTCTAAAACGAATGCTGAAATCGCTAAAGCAATTAAGCCTGGTGTCAAAACTATCGAACTTGATAAAATTGCCGAAGCGTATATTCGTGATAATGGTGGTATTCCGGCCTTCTTAAATCATAACGGATTCCCCGGGTCTCTTTGTATTTCTGTTAATGACCAGGTAGTTCACGGATTTCCGGGAACTTATGAGCTGAAAGACGGAGATATAATTTCTGTTGATTGTGGAGTAATCCTTGATAAGTATATATCAGATTCTGCCTATACATTTCCTGTAGGTGAAGTAACATCCGAAGTGAAAAAGCTATTACAGGTAACTCAGGAGTGTTTAAGCCTTGCCATTCAGAAAGCGGTAGTGGGGAATCGGATAGGAGATATTGGTTTTGCAGTTCAGGAGCATGCTGAGAAGAACGGATTCGGAGTTGTGAAGGAACTTGTTGGTCATGGTGTCGGATTGAAACTTCATGAGAAACCTGAAGTACCAAACTATGGTAAGCGAGGATCCGGAATAAAGCTTGAAGAAGGAATGGTGCTGGCTATAGAGCCGATGATTAATCTGGGTAGGGCAGGAGTGAAGTTCTGGAAGGATGGCTGGACAGTCAGTACCTCTGACGGAAAGCCTTCTGCACATTTTGAACATACTGTTGCTATTAAAAAGGGTAAAGCGGATGTATTAACCACATTCGAGTATATTGAAGAAGTTTTAGAACAAAAAAAGTAAAATATAAAATTTTTTATTTAATTTTGCGTCCCCGAAAGTTTGGGCTTAATTAAGTAAAAATCAATAAAATATGGCTAAACAAGCCTCTATTGAACAAGACGGTATAATAAAGGAAGCATTATCAAATGCAATGTTTCGCGTTGAACTGGAAAATGGTCATGAGATTATTGCTCATATATCCGGGAAAATGCGAATGCACTACATTAAAATTTTACCGGGTGATAAGGTAAAATTGGAAATGTCTCCTTACGACCTAACAAAAGGCAGGATAACGTATAGATATAAATAAGATGAAAGTTAGAGCATCAATAAAAAAACGCAGCGCTGATTGCAAGATTATTCGTCGTAAAGGAAAGCTTTACGTGATAAACAAGAAGAATCCTAAGTACAAACAGCGTCAGGGTTAATTATAATAGTAAACTATCAAGAAATAATAAATGGCAAGGATAGCAGGTATTGATTTACCAAGAAACAAAAGAGGAGAGATCGGACTTACTTACATTTATGGTATCGGCAGATCTACAGCTCAAAGCATTTTAGATCAGGCTGGTATTGGTTATGATGTAAAAGTACAAGAATGGACCGATGATCAATTAACAGCCATTCGTGGTATTATCAACGATCAGATAAAAGTAGAAGGTGCTTTACGCTCTGAAGTACAGTTAAATATCAAGCGTTTAATGGATATTGGCTGTTACAGAGGGTTACGCCATCGTAAAGGTTTACCTGTACGCGGACAGAGAACAAAGAATAACTCCCGTACACGTAAAGGAAAACGTAAAACAGTTGCTAACAAGAAAAAGGCTACTAAATAGAAAATAATAGATGAGAGATGGGCATCAGATGGCAACATCATGCTGTCAGATCTCTCGGAATAAAAAGATAAAAAAAGATATGGGGTACCGGAGCTGCGAGTTTAAATATTCCAGGTTTCATCATCTCAAATCTCAAATCTCAAAAAAATGGCTAAGACTAAAAAAGTAACCAAAAAGCGTATTGTTGTAGTAGAACCGGTAGGTCAGGCACACATTAACGCTACATTTAATAATATCATTGTAACCTTAACCAACAGCCAGGGCCAGGCAATTTCATGGTCATCTGCTGGTAAGATGGGTTTTAAAGGCTCTAAAAAGAATACTCCTTACGCTGCGTCACAAGCTGCTGCAGATTGTGGTAAAGTAGCGTTCGACTTAGGTTTACGCAAAGTTGAAGTTTTTGTAAAAGGCCCGGGGGCTGGTCGCGAGTCGGCTATACGTACTTTACAAACTGCGGGTATTGAAGTAACAACTATAAAGGATATTACTCCGTTGCCTCACAACGGCTGTCGTCCTCCTAAAAGAAGAAGAGTTTAATTAACAATAATTTTAAAGATAAGATTCTGCGGCTACAGGTTGCATGATACTTTAAAGAGAAAACAATGGCAAGATACACAGGTCCAAAATCCAAAATCGCCCGTAAATTCAGAGAGCCTATCTTTGGCCCTGATAAGGCATTAGAAAGAAAAAATTATCCTCCGGGAATGCATGGTGCTTCAAAGCGCAGAGGAAAACAATCCGAATATGCAATCCAGTTGATGGAGAAACAAAAAGTAAAGTATACTTATGGTGTTTTAGAGCGTCAGTTCGAAAACTTATTCCATACAGCTTCATCTAAAGAAGGGATCACAGGTGAAAATTTGTTGAAGCTTCTGGAAGCGCGTTTAGATAATACGGTTTATCGTCTTGGGATTGCACCAACTCGTTCTGCTGCCCGCCAGCTTGTAAGCCACAAACATATCACTGTAAATGGTGAAGTTGTAAACATTCCTTCATATTCTTTACGTGCAGGCGATGTAGTAGCTGTTCGCGAACGTTCTAAAGCTTTAGAAGCAGTTACAAATTCAGTAGCAGGAAGAAAAATAAATAAATACAATTGGTTAGAGTGGGATGCAACTAATTTTTCAGGTAAGTTCCTGAATTATCCAACCCGTGATGAGATTCCTGAAAATATTAAGGAAAACCTTATCGTCGAGTTATACTCTAAGTAATACAATATATCAGCTGCCTTAGAGGCAGCTTTATCCATTTTCAAACATTTAACACGAAATAAATGGCAATTTTAGCATTTCAGAAACCTGATAAAGTAATCATGCAGAAATCAACTGATTTCGACGGCACATTCGAATTTCGCCCGTTGGAACCTGGTTTCGGTGTTACTATTGGTAATGCTTTACGACGTATTTTGTTATCTTCATTAGAAGGATATGCAATTACCTCCGTTCGTTTTTCAGGTGTTTCTCATGAGTTTTCAACTATTAAAGGAGTTGTTGAAGACGTTACTGAGATCATCCTGAACTTAAAGCAAGTTCGTCTTAAAAAGACCGGCGAGTCTGGCGATTCTGAAAAAATATTTGTAATTATTAACGGCCAGGATAAATTTACTGCAGGTGATATTACTAAATTCTCTAGTAATTTCACTGTTTTAAATCCTGATCTGGTTATCTGTAACATGGAAACTTCAGTTACACTTGAAGTTGAACTTACGGTAAACAAAGGAAGAGGTTATATCCAGGCCGAAGAGAATAAGAATGCCGATGCACCTGTAGGTGTAATAGCAATTGATTCTATTTATACTCCTATTAAGAACGTTAAATATACTATTGAGAACTATCGTGTAGAGCAAAAAACTGACTACGAAAAGTTAGTTCTTGATATTAATACTGACGGTTCTATTCATCCGGAAGACGCTTTAAAAGAAGCCGCAAAAATTCTTATCCACCACTTCATGTTATTTTCTGATGAGAATATTATGCTTGAAGCGCAGGCTAAAGAAGAAACTAAGGAAGTTGATGAAGAAATCCTTCATATGCGTAAAATCCTTAAAACTGAACTGGTTGACCTTGATCTTTCTGTACGTGCGCTGAACTGTCTTAAAGCAGCAGATATTCGCACGCTTGCCGATCTTGTTTCCTACGATGTGGCAGATATGCTGAAGTTCAGAAACTTTGGTAAGAAATCGTTAACAGAAATTCAGGATTTGGTTAAGTCAAAAGGACTTTCTTTCGGAATGAATCTTTCTAAATATAAATTAGACGAAGAATAATTTAATAAAAAGCGACCTGTTGCATAATTCCTTCGCCTTTTTGCGAAACGGTATGCACGAAACACTAAGAAAATGAGACACGGAAAAAAACACAATCACTTAGGCCGCACCGATAGCCATCGTAAAGCAATGCTGGCTAACATGGCATCATCTTTAATCCTGCATAAAAGGATTCAAACAACATTGGCAAAAGCGAAAGAACTTCGCAAATACGTTGAGCCTTTAATTACTAAATCTAAGAACGATACTACACACTCTCGTCGTACTGTATTTAGTTACCTTCAAAACAAAGAGGTGGTTACTCTTCTATTTCGCGAAGTAGCTGAAAAAGTAGCTAATCGTCCCGGTGGTTATACCCGGATTTTAAAGTTAGCCAATCGTTTGGGAGATAATGCAGAAATGGCATTGATCGAACTGGTTGACTACAATGAAACGTTTAAAAATGACGGTGTTGCTCAGCCAGAGAAGAAAGCAACACGTCGTCGTAGTTCAGGTAAGGCTAAGAAATCGGATACCGCTGCAGCTGAAGCAGCTGTAGAAACTCCGGTTGTTGAAGAAGCACCTGAAGCTCCACAATCTGAAGATTCTGCAGAAGAAGCTAAATAATACTTATTACTATTATTTTAAGAGCGGCAATGAACCTAATCATTGCCGCTTTTAGTTTTATTCTGACAAGCTGTCATTTTTTAATTCGACAGCGTTTAATCTTAAATATCATTTGACTGTCACTTACCCAAATCAACTGACAATGTGAAATTGGCATAACCCTTGCTGTTTCCTTTCGGATTTACAATCTATCTGAATTAAAAATCTTAGAAAGGATATATTAAAATGTCAAAAATTATTGGTATCGACTTAGGAACAACAAACTCATGCGTAGCCGTTATGGAGGGTAATGAACCCGTTGTAATAGCTAACAGTGAGGGAAAACGCACTACGCCATCCATTGTGGCTTTTGTAGAAAACGGAGAACGTAAGGTAGGAGACCCTGCTAAACGTCAAGCTATTACTAACCCTAGAAAGACTATTTACTCAATAAAACGTTTTATGGGTAATAGTTATGATGAAGTAACAAAGGAAATACAGCGTGTGCCATATTCTGTGGTAAAGGGTGATAATAATACTCCACGTGTAGAAATAGACGACCGTAAATACACTCCTCAGGAAATTTCAGCTATGATTCTTCAGAAAATGAAGAAAACAGCAGAAGATTTTCTTGGACAGGAAGTTTCAGAAGCAGTAATTACAGTTCCTGCTTATTTTAATGATGCTCAGCGCCAGGCTACCAAGGAAGCCGGTGAAATTGCAGGCTTAAATGTTCGTCGTATAATTAATGAGCCTACTGCAGCTGCTCTTGCCTATGGGTTAGATAAAGCGCATAAGGATATGAAAATCGCGGTATTTGATTGCGGTGGTGGTACTCATGACGTTTCAGTTCTTGAATTGGGCGACGGGGTTTTTGAAGTAAAATCAACGGATGGTGATACCCATTTAGGTGGTGATGACTTTGATCAGGTAATTATCGACTGGCTGGCAGAAGAATTCCAGAATGAAAATGGAATGGATCTTCGCAAGGATGCTATGGCTTTACAACGTTTGAAAGAAGCTGCTGAAAAAGCTAAAATCGAGCTTTCAAGCTCTACTCAAACTGAAATTAATTTACCTTATATCACTGCCGATCAAACCGGGCCTAAACACCTTGTAAGAACATTGTCCCGGGCAAAATTTGAGCAGCTTGCAGATAGCCTTATTAAAAGGACTATTGAACCATGCCGTTCTGCCCTTAAGAATGCCGGATTATCAACAAGTGATATAGATGAAATTATCCTGGTTGGTGGTTCTACCCGTATTCCTGCGATTCAGGAAGCCGTGAAAAGCTTTTTTGGAAAAGAACCTTCAAAGGGTGTTAATCCCGATGAGGTGGTCGCAATCGGTGCGGCTATTCAGGGTGGTGTATTAACAGGCGAAGTTAAGGATGTGTTACTTCTTGACGTTACTCCGCTTTCTCTTGGTATTGAAACTATGGGTGGCGTAATGACTAAATTGATTGAAGCAAATACAACCATTCCAACAAAAAAATCAGAGACTTTCTCAACAGCTTCAGATAACCAGCCTTCTGTAGAAATTCATATTTTACAGGGAGAACGCCCAATGGCGAGAGATAACCGTACTATTGGCCGTTTCCATTTGGACGGAATTCCACCTGCACCTCGTGGTATCCCTCAAATTGAAGTAACATTTGATATAGATGCGAATGGTATTCTGCATGTTTCAGCAAAAGATAAAGCAACTAATAAAGAGCAGAAAATACGTATTGAAGCTTCTTCCGGCCTGACCGATGAAGAGATCAAAAAGATGCGTGAAGAAGCCGAAAGAAATGCAGAAGCAGACAGACAGGCGAAAGAAGAGGTTGATAAGTTAAATGCTGCTGATGCCTTGATATTCTCGACAGAGAAACAACTGAAAGAATATGGCGAAAAGATTTCTTCTGATAAAAAAGATCCGATAGAAAGTGCATTGAAACGCTTGAAAGATGCTCATGCTTCTAAAAACTTTGCAGAAATGGAAAGTGCACAGACCGAACTTCAAAATGCATGGAATGCAGCTTCTGAAGAGATGTATAAAGCAACTCAGGGAGCACCTGACCAGGCAGCAGGGGCAGATGCCTCAGCAAATCCTGGCGGAGCACCGGAAGATCATGTTACGGATGTAGATTTTGAAGAAGTAAAAGACGACAAAAAATAAGTCAGACCTTAAGTCGGTTATACATTAATTATGATAGGAAAGCTGCTCGTAGAGCAGCTTTTTCTGCTTTTAGATTATGTTATGTTATGTTATGTTATTAGAAGAGATAACTGTGATTTATTAGGAAATAAAAAAATCCCGCTTTGCGGGATCGGTCAAATGAATTTTTATGAGCTATTTTCTTAATCCCATAACTTTTCGGGATAAGTGCCGTTAGCCACTAAATCTGCCAAACTTTTTTGTACAATAGGCTTGTCCTCCTTATAAGTTACGCCAAACCATTTTGAAGAAGTAGGAATAACTTTAAAATTGGCAACTCCGGTTTTTACGAGTTCTTCAGCCATAAGCGGAATGAAAAATTCTGCTTTCGGATTGTTTTCATTTGCTTCAACAAAACGTTTGAATATGGCTTCAGTTTGTCCGAAAATTGCGGGTGTAAAACCCCAGAAGTTCATGGAAGCACGTGCATCTTCATCCAGAGGAGTTACTGTTCCGTCTTCGTCTTCATAAACAATCTGTCCATCTTTCATATAAACCTTGGTGCGCTCGTTAATTTGCTGCAAATTTCCTTCCGGAGAAACTTTGCAAATGCCCCGTGATACAGATCCATGCTCTGAAAGCGTTTTATCTACTTCATATCCCATAAGTGAATAAAGATCATCTCTTACTTCATTATTTAAGAAAGCAGCCATTTTCTCAAAAGCATCATATCCATAAAAATCATCTGCATTTATTACGCAGAAAGGTTCATTTATCTGGTTTCTTGCGGATAGTACTGCATGTCCTGTACCCCATGGCTTTTGTCTTTCAATAGTTTTATTGATGCCGAAAGGAGTGAGGTCGTAACTTTGAAATACATAGTCTATCTCAACACGGCCTTTTAGTTTAGGTTCGAATATAGATTTAAAGCTATCTAAAAATTCTTCACGTATAATAAAGGTAATTTTTCCAAAGCCTGCACGGATAGCGTCGTAAATAGAATAATCAATAATAGTTTCGTTATTTGGCCCAAATCCGTCGACTTGTTTCATACTTCCGTAGCGGCTGGCCATTCCGGCAGCTAAAATTAGTAAGGTTGGTTTCATTTTTTGTAGTTAAGGATTGCGATATTACTAAATATTTAAAGAAGAAAAACGTACTAATAAGCACTTTAAGCAGAAATTGTTTGACTGTATATGGAAAAAGGCAGCGAAATACCTATTTTTTCGCTGCCTTTTGGGGTTCCTATGAAATACTATAACGCATTCAGATACGGTTTATTCTGTATTAGCGGATATATCTGAAATCTTGCCCGTTTTCAATTAATAATAAAGACTCATAGATGAGGCGGATAACGTTGTCGACATCTTCTTTATGAATCATTTCAACGGTAGTGTGCATATAACGTAGCGGAAGAGATATAAGTGCAGAAACAACGCCATCGTTTGAGTAAGCAAATGCATCGGTGTCTGTTCCTGTCCAACGAGAAGATGCCTGCCTCTGGAAAGGAATTTTGTTTTCTTCAGCAGCCTTTACCAACACCTTATTTAAATTATTATGAACGGATGGTGCGTACGAAATAACCGGCCCTTTCCCACAGGCCAGGTCGCCCTGAACCACTTTATTTATCATGGGTGTTTGTGTGTCGTGCGTTACATCGGTAACTATTGCAATATTCGGTTTTATCCTGTTGGCAATCATTTCTGCACCGCGTAGTCCCACTTCTTCTTGTACAGAGTTAACTATGTATAAACCAAAAGGAAGCTGTTTATTATTTTCCTTTAATAAACGGGCTACTTCGGCAATCATAAAACCTCCTGCACGGTTATCTAATGCTCTTCCAACATAATAACGATCGTTCAGCACTGTAAATTCATCTTCGTAAGTGATCACGCAACCTACATGAATGCCCAAAGCTTCTACTTCTTCTTTAGAAGTGCAGCCGCAATCAAGAAAAATATTTTTGAGCGTAGGTGCTTCTTCTTTTTCACCACTGCGGGTATGAATTGCGGGCCAGCCGAAGACGGCTTTTACAATACCATTCTCGGTATGAATATTTACACGTTTTGACGGAGCAATCTGATGATCTGATCCGCCGTTGCGGATTACATAGATCAGTCCGTCTTTTGTAATGTAATTTACAAACCAGGAAATCTCATCGGCATGAGCTTCAATAACTACTTTGAAATCCGCTTGTGGGTTTATTACACCAACCGCTGTTCCATAATTATCAACATAATGTTCATCTATATACGGTTTTATATAGTCCAGCCATAAACGCTGCCCTTCCCACTCAAAACCGGTAGGAGACGGGTTATTGATATATTTTTCAAAAAACTTTAATGAATCGTCGTTAACAACTTTTACGTGATTGTTTTCTTCAGTTTCTTTGGCCATAGCTTTTTATTAAAAATGTAAATATACGTGCTGTAGGTTTTTAAATAGTTTTGCTAATATCATTAAAATAAAAATGATTAAGATTTGTTGCTTTAAAATTTCGTGCCTTATTTTGGCGAATGGTTAGCGCTTTTGAATCTTCGATAAATCAATTAATTGTACATTGGGTAGGAAATCCTTCTCTTGAAGAACATCTTGTAATTTCTGAGAATGAGATCCGGCTGGAAGATGAGAATCTGAAGGGATTGCTAACGTCGTATCTCCTGAAATCATTTCAGCAGGTGAATGAAGTTTACCGGTTACATCATTCGAGCGGAAATCTGGAATTGAATGAGATTTTTAATTTTGCAACTGCTGTTTTTGACGATCCTTCCGGATTTTTAACAACATCCGAATCTATTGCACGACATCTGCATCAGATAGCTAAACATCCAAAAATAAAAAGTGGTGAATTGTACATAGCGGTTTTCGAAAATCTTCAGATTGAAGGAGAGCAGCATAAGGCCATGGGCATATTCAAGTCTGAAAATAAAGAAACGTATCTAAAAGTGTTTCCTGAAAAGAATGGCTTTTCCATTGAGTACGAACCCCAGGCTATTAATATTAATAAATTGGATAAAGGTTGCCTGGTTTTTAATACTGATAAAAGTGAGGGGTATAAGGTTTGTGTTATTGATAATACCAATAAATCTACCGAAGCGCTTTACTGGACGGATGAATTCTTACAATTGAAGATCAGAGAGGATAACTTTCAGCATACGCAGAATTATTTATCCATGTATAAGCATTATGTAACCGAACAACTCGACCAGGAGTTTGATTTGAATAAAGCGGATAAAATAGACCTGCTGAATAAATCCATTAATTATTTTAAAGAGAAAGAGGCCTTTAACGAGGATGAGTTTACTGAAGTAGTTTTGGGAAATGAAGAGGCAAAGGCTTCATTTAAAAACTACAAACAACAGTTTGAAGAAAAATTTAACCTGGAACTAGCAGATAGCTTTGATATTTCTGCCCCTGCCGTAAAAAAGCAGGCGAGAGTATATAAGAGTGTTTTAAAGCTCGACAGGAACTTTCATATTTATATTCATGGTGACAGGGAATTAATAGAGAAAGGATTTGACGACGAAAAAGGAATGAATTATTACAAAGTATTTTATAAAGAGGAGAGTTAATTTTTTCTTTTTAAGATAGTAAAGAGAATCAGATTTACAACAATAAGAACAATACAGCCGGTTACTGTCCCGTGCCATTTGCCTAAATTCCATAACGCTAAACCGGCGGCAGACCCTAAAGCTGCCCCAATGAAGCTCGCCGTCATGAATACAGTATTTAAGCGGTTTCGTGATTCGGGTAAGCGGGAGTAAATACGAGTTTGGTTTGTAACGTGAACGGATTGCTGTGCAATATCAAGAATAATTATTGCCAGAATAAGAATCAGTACGGAATAATTGACAAAGTACATCAGGACAAAGCTGATAAGCTGTAAGAATAATCCGATTCTTACCACCGCCCGCGGTTCTTTTGAGTGGCTTAATTTGCCAATTAAGGGAGCAGCAAAGGCCCCGGCAACACCTGCCAGACCAAATAAACCTATCTGATCGCTTGAATATTCAAAAGGGGAGTTTGCCAGTAAAAGAACCATTATTGACCAGAAAGCACTAAAAACTGCAAACGAAAGTACATTTATAAGCGACGTTTCCCTTAGCAGAGGCTGGGTTCGGATAAGTGTTTTTAAAGAGGCCATTAGCTGCCCATAGCTTCCTTTGTATTCGGGTTTGCTTTTTGGAAAAGCGGCAGCAATAATAATAAGGATCAGGAGGCAAATTACCGAAGCAATGTAAAATACAGAGCGCCACCCTAACCAATGTGCTATAGCTCCGCTTAACGTTCGCGACAGCAGGATGCCGATTAATAATCCACCCATAATTGTTCCTACCGTTTGCCCGCGTTTTTCATCGCTTGTTAAATGGGCAGCTAATGGAAGGATAAGTTGGGGAACAATGGAACTGAAGCCGATTAGAAAAGAAGCAATTTCGAGTATAAGAAAAGAGGACGAAGAGGCTGCCAGCAACAGAGCGGCTATAGTTAAGGCTGTACATATCAGGATCTGTTTCTTTCTTTCAAACATATCCCCCAGAGGGACCAGGAAAAGAAGTCCCGAAGCATATCCGGCCTGGGTAAGATAATTTATTTTACCTGCAACATCTTCCTGTATATGAAATTCTTTGGCTATTAAAATAATAAGAGGCTGACAATAGTAAATATTAGCAACAATAAAAGCTGTACAAACAGCCATAAAGAGCACTTCGGTGCGGCGTAAAATCATTCGCCAAATATACTTTTGCGAGGATTAATTTTATAGAAGGATGAAATAACAAAAGAACTTTGTTATATCAGATCAAGTTCCAGTTCAATAAAGGATCCGTCCTGATTAGTGATGCGTTTGGTTTCGCGAAATTTGAACCGGCGGTAAAAAGAAGCTGCAGTATCGCAGGCATTGCAAGCCAGCTTTTTTATACCAAAAGAACGGCTGAAGTTAATCAGGTAATTTAAGAGTCGGGTTCCGTAACCCTTGTATTGTTTTTCTTCTACCGTTCCGAATTTTCTTAACCAGGCCTTTTCGCCATGTTTAAATAAAGATACAACACTCACGAGCTCATCATTTTCATACAGCCCAAAATGAACACCCTGCGAATCGTCTAAAGGTGTAACTTCAATGTATTCCTTTTGCGGGTCCAGAACTTTATAACGAACCGGTCAGGTTTGTTTAGGGGAAATGGGTCTGATAGTAACCATAGAGAGTTATTTTTTGTCTATGATAAACAATCTAAATCAGTTTCGGTTTCGGTAACAGCAAGGTATTAAAAAATAAAAAGGGTTAAATTTCTCTAACCCTTTTCCTGGTAACCATCTTTCTATTTATTGCTTCTGTAAAAGATTTTCGTATTTGTCTAACAGGTTTCGGTACTTATCTTTCCAATAATTGATATCCGGATTGATATTGCCTGAAGTCCTTGTTTCATTCATTGACGAACCGGACCTTGCAGGAATAAAAGTGTCCGAAAAGTCACGGTGAATAATTTTGCCTATTTCGTGCATCACATCTACACGTACATATTTTTTGTTAAACCAATAATACAAAGTCCTGCGGTTAACATTGAGTTTCTTTGCTAAGTCAGTAATGCTAACATCGCTGTTTCTAACGGCTTTTTCTAATAATGCACCTTTATGTTCCATAAAATTGATTTTAGTTCATAGATAAATTGCAGATGAACCAAAGGTCGGCCGGGAACATGAAATCAAGATGAATTTTGGAAAAAATTAAAAATTGTTTGCGTCAGACAATTTTCTCTTTATCCATATCCGGTTGATAATGTAATCCGGGAGTAAGCCAGTAAAGAAGAATTACTCTTGAATATCGGTAGTTAACCGGTGCAAGCAGTATAATGGCAATAAGCGTTACAATGATATACAAATAAGGATCTTCAGAATTGCCGGTAATAAAATAAGTCAATACTCCCACAGCCACTATTTCTGCCACGCTTAATCCATAACTTATAAACATGGAAACATAGAAATAGCCTGGTTCGCGTTCATAGCGTAAGCCACAATGAGGACAGGTATCATTCATTTTCTGAGGTTTTAATCCATACATGGAATTTGAAAACATGTTACCTCTCCTGCATCTCGGACACTTTGCTTTTAGGAATGCTGAAAACTCGGATGATTTTGCCATATATTATTTAAATAAATATTAATTTTTAATATTTAGTTCTTTTTTTCTGAATTCTTCGGGAGTGATTCCCGTCTGTTTCCTGAAAAATTTGGTAAAGTAAGAATTGTCTTTAAAATTGAGTTTAAACGCGATTTGTGAGATAGACAAATCGGCATTAATTAATAATCTTTTTGCTTCCAGGGCAATTCGGTTACGGATAAGTTCGCCTGCAGAAACTCCTAATATTTCATTACATAGTCCATTTAAGTGATTGGGAGTAATAAATAGTAATTCTGCATAGTTTTTAGGTAAGCGCAGATTATTGAAATTTAAATCAATGAGTTTCTGAAAATTTTTAAGAATAGTATAGTTATAGGAAGCGGCTGGGCTTTGTTTTGGTTTTGAAGCTATTTCATCAACAAGAATAAAAATATGAAGAATTAGTATCCTCAATTTATCCAGATCAGTTTTTTTAGAAACTGATGTTTCAACTATCAGATCTTCAAATAATTGCCTTGTCCTTTCTTGTAAAAAGGGCTGAACATCCAAAACGCACTCATCAGCAATACCGCTAAAAAAAGGAAACTTTTGTAGATAACCAGGCTTTAGCAGAAAGGATTGAAAAAAAGTGGCAGAAAAATTTATGATATAACCATCAACCTGGCCTTCAAAATTCCAGCTGTGAACCTGGCCTGGAATCATAAAATAAATTTGAAAAGGCTTTACAGGGAATTGCTTAAAATCAATGGTGTGATTACCCTTTCCGCTGGTGAAATAAACTACATGAAAAAAAGAATGCCGGTGAGGAAGAATTAATTTGGAATGATTTTCAAGATACGATGCAAAGCGGCTGATCAACAGATCTTCATGATGAATATTTTTAAGAGAACAAAGGTCATAAACAGGGATGTCTTGCTTCACCCTGCAAAATTACTAAGTTTACACAAGAGCCCATTGCTGCGTTTACTTCTTTTATGGTACTTTTTACCTTTTTATTTCCAATATTTATTATAAGGGGATATTCCCATGCTTTTTCCGTGGATTATTTACAACTTTATTCTCAAGCATTTTAAATGCTTTTATCAATTTTATACGAGTTTGTGCCGGCTCAATTATTTCATCAATAAAACCACGTTCGGCAGCACGATATGGATTTGCAAAAATTTCTGAATATTCTTTTTCCTTTTCGAGCCATTTCGCATTCGGGTTGGCCGACGAAGAAATTTCCCTTTTAAAAATTATTTCGGCAGCGCCTTTTGCTCCCATTACTGCAATTTCAGCTGAAGGCCAGGCAAAATTTATATCTGCTCCAATATGTTTCGAGTTCATTACATCATAGGCACCTCCGTAAGCTTTCCTGGTTATCACGGTAATACGCGGAACGGTGGCTTCGCAAAAAGCATATAACAATTTTGCTCCGTTAGTTATAATGGCGTTCCATTCCTGATCGGTGCCGGGCAGAAAGCCGGGAACATCTTCAAAAACGAGCAAGGGTATGTTAAAGCTGTCGCAAAACCGTACAAAACGGGCCGCCTTGGTCGAGGCATGTATATCAAGCACTCCCGCAAGGTAGGCAGGCTGATTAGCAACAATGCCGATACTTTTGCCGGCAAGTCTGCCAAAACCTATTACCATATTTTCGGCAAAGTCTTTATGCACTTCCAAAAAAGAACCGGGATCAATTACCGGAAGAATAATATCGCGGATATCATAGGGTTGCGAAATGTTTTCGGGAAGAAAAGTATTTAATTCAGGTCTTAACTCATCGCCAGCCTGATAAGGTATCGCCGGAGCTTTTTCTTCGCAGTTCTGCGGAAGGTAACTTAAAAGGCTTTTTATATGCCCGATAGCTTCAATTTCATTTCCACATGCAAAATGAGTAACGCCTGATTTGGTTGCGTGTGTAAAAGCTCCTCCCAGTTCTTCTGATGAAACCTGCTCGTGTGTAACCGTTTTTACTACGTTAGGGCCTGTTACAAACATATAGGAAGTATGTTCAACCATTAAAATAAAATCTGTTATAGCCGGAGAATAAACAGCACCGCCTGCACAGGGCCCCATAATGGCAGAAATTTGAGGAATCACACCTGAAGCCAGCGTATTTCGGTAAAAAATATCGGCATAACCACCAAGGGAAACAACACCTTCCTGTATCCTTGCTCCGCCAGAATCATTCAATCCAATTACAGGTGCACCGTTTTTCAAAGCAAGATCCATTATTTTGCAGATTTTTTCTGCATGGGTTTCTGAGAGAGAACCTCCGAAGATGGTAAAATCCTGAGAGTACACATAAACAAGTCGCCCGTTTATGGTGCCATAACCTGTTACCACGCCATCGCCATAGTATTTTTCTTTCTCAAGTCCGAAATCGGAAGAACGGTGTGTTACCAGCATTCCAATTTCTTCGAAGGAATTTTCGTCCAATAAGAAATGAAGCCTCTCCCTTGCTGTTAGTTTTCCTTTCTGATGCTGGCTTTCAATCCGTTTGGCGCCTCCTCCGGAAAGGGCCTTTTCCTGAGTCTTTTGCAACTGGTTTATTTTTTCCTGCATATGTGCCGTTGATGAATTCTATAAATTTAAAAATTAAAGAGACTAATCTGCGATTAAGCTTAAAATTGTAAAAATTACTTTACAACTCTCAGGACCCGTCATTTTATTTAACTTTGCGACCTGAAGGATTTACCTGTTAAAGAACCATGAGCAAAGGATTTGCAAAGAAAATTTTCTGCAGCATATTTCTCTTTATCTTCTTTGCAAAGATGGTTATTGCCATTGCTCCTTTCGTATTAGAGAATTTTGATCAGAAGTGTATCTATTCTGTAATTATGCAATTGGAGATTGAAAATGAGAAAGGTTCTGATGGTGCAAAAGAGAAAATAGGGAAAGAGCTATGTAATACTTCAAATTTTTCGTATTCTTTTTTTCCACCCTTGCTTGTTTTGTTTAAACCAGCAAGCATTCTTGAAGATTTCAATCATCGACGAAGTTTTTATCCTTCCATTCCTACCCCGCCTCCTAACGCTTAATTTAAAATTTACTCTTTATCCCGGATAATATTTCCGGGAAATAATTCATGTATCTTTTAAATTAAATAGCTTTATTATGGCAGCGTCTCATGAGTCTGCATCTCAATTTCATTTTATAAATAATCTTCGGAAAGACCTTCCATCCAGTATCGTTGTTTTTCTGGTTGCTCTGCCTCTTTGTTTAGGCATCGCCCTTGCTTCTGGTGCCCCTTTATTTTCCGGGCTCCTTACCGGTATAATCGGAGGGTTAGTAGTTGGGTCTTTAAGCGGATCGCAGTTAAGCGTGAGTGGCCCGGCAGCCGGACTAACAGTAATTGTTTTAGGCGCAATAACAAAATTAGGCGCTTTTGAAGTTTTTCTTTTGGCTGTTGTAATTGCAGGCATCTTACAGATTATTCTCGGCCTGCTGAAAGCAGGCACAATAGCAAGCTATTTTCCGGTGGCGGTAATTGAGGGAATGCTGGCCGCAATTGGAATAATACTGATTCTTAAGCAACTTCCTCATGCTGTGGGCTACGACGCCGATTATGAGGGGAATGAAAGCTTTTACAGCGAGTCTGGGAACACTTTTTCGGCAATTACTGCCGCACTCAGCAGGATTAATTATGGAGCAGTAATAATCAGTTCACTTTCAATTCTGATTATGATTTACTGGCCTAAAATAAAAAAGCTCAGTACTGTTCCGGCTGCACTGGTGGTTGTTATTGCTGGTGTTGTGTTGAGTGAAGCATTTAAAAATTCTGCTTTTGCTTTAGCGCCCAACCAATTGGTTATAATTCCTGTGGTAAATTCCTTTAATGAATTTACCGGCCTGTTTACTTTTCCTGATTTCTCGCAAATAACTAATAAGGAGGTATGGACCATTGCGGTTACCATAGCCATTGTAGCCAGCCTTGAATCTCTCTTAAGCCTGGAAGCAGTAGACAAGATAGCTCCAATGAAACGGGTTTCTCCAACCAACCGCGAGTTAGTGGCACAGGGTGCAGGTAATATTTGCAGTGGCTTGCTTGGCGGATTGCCCTTAACAGCTGTAATTGTTCGTTCATCAGCAAATGTAAATGCAGGAGGAAAAACAAAGAAAAGTGCAATAATGCATGGTTTATGGCTGTTGTTATCGGTGCTGCTTATTCCCGCTTTAATAAACAAGATCCCTTTATCCTGTCTGGCGGCAATTCTTCTCTTAACAGGATATAAACTGGCTAAGCTTTCCTTGTTCCAAAAAATGTGGAAACATGGCAAAGAGCAATTTATACCTTTTATAGTAACTGTTACCGCTGTAGTATTTACAGATCTCTTAACAGGAGTAGCTATTGGAATGGCTGTGGGCGTGTTTTTTATTTTGCGTACCAACCTTCGCAATCCTTATTTCTACGAAATGGAAGCAAACGGAGATAAAAAGGTAATGATTATCCGGCTTGCAGAGGAGGTTTCCTTTCTGAACAAGGCAGCTATACAACATACTCTAAATCAGTTGCCTTCCCAATCAGAAGTGATAATTGACGGAAGCAGGGCACGGTTTATTGATATGGATGTATTGGAAATTATTAAGGATTTCCGATGCAATGCAAAAACGAAAGAAATAAAAGTAAGCCTGAAAAATATTCGTGAAGAATATAAAGTTCCCAGCCTTAAAAAATCAGTCTATAAACCCGAAAAAATTTAATAACTATGCAATTCAATAATAAAAATACTCATTCAGATATGGCCGATGATTTAAAAATAAAGAAAAAGACGGCATACAATGAATTGCTTCAGGGTAACCGTGACTTTGTGAAAAGCCAGCTGGATAAAGACCCGGAATATTTTAAGAAATTGTCTTTAGGCCAGAATCCTGAAGTTTTATGGATAGGATGTTCTGATAGCAGAGTGCCGGCCAATCAGCTTACGAATACCAAACCCGGTGAAGTTTTTGTCCATCGTAATATTGCCAATGTGTGCGTGCATTCGGATATGAATATGCTGAGTGTGCTTGATTACGCGGTAAATGTGTTAAAAGTTAAGCATGTGATTGTTGCAGGACACTATGAATGCGGTGGAGTTGCTGCAGCAATCAGTTCAAAACAGTTTGGTTTAATTGATAATTGGCTGCGGCATATAAAAGATGTTTACCGCTTACATAGCAATGAGCTTGACCGGATTACCGATGAAAAGGCAAAAGTTAACCGGCTTGTTGAACTGAATGTTATCGAACAGGTATATAATCTTTGCAAGACAACCATAGTTCAAAATGCCTGGAAAGAGCGTGAAGATCTGGAAATACACGGATGGGTTATTGATATACACACAGGTTTGGTAAGAGATCTGGGTGTTTCTTGCAGTAATTCGCAGAATCTGGGCAAAGTATTCGCTTTAGACTAATAACAGAAAAGAGGCTGCAGATAAAAATGCCATTGCTTCGTTCCGTTGTAACGTTTCAATGTATGCAGCCTCTTTTAAAATCTTTACTGATCTTGCTGAAGAAAAGGATAGCGATAATCCTTTGGCGGATCAAAGGTCTCTTTAATTGTTCTTGGCGATACCCATCTCAACAGGTTTATCATGGATCCGGCTTTATCGTTTGTACCTGATCCTCTTGCTCCTCCAAAAGGCTGTTGGCCAACTACAGCGCCTGTACATTTATCATTTATATAAAAATTTCCGGCAGAGTTGCGCAAAGCGTATGTTGCTTTATCAATGGCGTACCTGTCTTGTGCTATTACAGCGCCTGTAAGAGCATAAACAGAAGTTTTATCAATGGTTTTCAGGACCTGATCAAACTGGTCGTCTTCGTAGATATGCAGCGTTAGCACAGGCCCGAAAAGTTCTTCGCACATAGTCACGTAGTACGGATCTTTTGTTACAATTACAGTAGGCTCTATAAAGTAACCTTTCGACTTATCAAAGTTTCCTCCTGCAATTACTTCCAGTCTGGAGTCATTTTTTGCAGCATCTATGTATTTTGTTATTTTATCAAATGATTTTTCGTCGATCACTGCATTGATAAAATTGCCAAAATCCTCAACAGGGCCCACTTTTATTGAGGAAAGGTCTTTGAGCATTAATTCTTTTATTTCCGGCCACACTGACCTAGCAATGTAAGCCCGGGAAGCTGCAGAACATTTTTGTCCCTGGTATTCAAAAGCGCCTCTTATTAAAGCGGTGTTTGCTGCTTTGGCATCGGCCGACCCGTGTACCAGTATAAAGTCTTTTCCTCCTGTTTCGCCCACTATGCGAGGATACGATTTGTACAAATGGATGTTGTTTCCTATTATCTGCCAGATGCTTTGAAATACTTTGGTTGATCCGGTAAAATGAATACCGGCAAAATCAGGATGACTGAATATTACATCCCCGGCCGCGGGGCCATCAACAAAAATCAGGTTAATAACTCCATCAGGCAATCCCGCCTCCCTGAAAACTTCCATCAGCACATGTGCTGAATAGATCTGAGTATTGGCAGGTTTCCACACAACTACATTTCCCATTAAGGCCGGAGCTGCTGGCAAATTCCCGGCAATAGCCGTAAAGTTAAAGGGAGTTATGGCAAAGACAAATCCCTCTAAAGGCCTTTGTTCTACCCGGTTCCAGCTTCCCTTGGGGGATACAGGAGGTTGCTGCATATAAATTTCTTCCATGTACTTAACATTAAAGCGAAGAAAGTCGATTATTTCGCAGGCGGAGTCAATCTCTGCCTGGTAGGCATTTTTTGACTGGCCCAGCATGGTAGCAGCGTTTAGTTTGTACCGGTAAGGGCCCGAGATAAGATCGGCAGCTTTCAAAAAAATTGCAGCACGTTGTTCCCATGGAAGCCTTTCCCAGTTATCCTTTGCCGCAAGCGCCGCACTAATTGCTTTGTCGGCATGGCTTCGGTCACCTTCATGGAAATAACCCAAAACATGCTGATGATTATGAGGGGGATGAATAGCGACTTTTGTACCGCTACGGACTTCTTTACCACCTATAAACATCGGTATATCCGCTTCCTGCTGATAAGCAGCCTCAATAGCTTCTTTTAACAAGGCTCTTTCCCTACTACCGGGAGCATAATTTAAGATAGGTTCGTTAACCGGTGCGGGTACATTAAAAAATCCTTTTAGCATAACTTATTAATTATTGAAGGTGTTGTGAAGGGATTTATTAAATAATCTCAAAAACCAAGATTGTTTTATAATTACAAAGTTGCAATAAAAAAAGAGCTGTTTGAACACAAACAGCTCTTTTTACCTTAAAATGTATTTAACCTCTTTGTGGTCTTCCAGATGAAGACCTTGCCGGTTGCGAAGGCCTGCTTTCCCGATCCTCGCGGCGGTTTTCGTTTTGTTTTTGCTCCTGTCTTGGAGGAGTGTTTTGCTGAATTCTTTCAGGTTGCGAAGGCCTGCGCTCCCGTTCAATACTGCGGTTTTCCTGAGGCTGCTGCTCCCTGCGCTCTCTTTCCCGCGAAACTCTTTCTGGTCTTGAAGTAACAGCGGGGCGAGTTTCTCTCTGTGAATTATCAACTTGCACGGGAGAGTTTCGATGGTTGTCTGTATTTCTTGAAGGTCTTTGTGCTCTGTTGTCGGCCGTATTTCTTTCGGTACGTTCGTTGCTATTCTTCAATTCAGGCCGGTCTGCAAGAGTCTCGTTTCGGCTGGTATTATTCCATACCCTGGCAGGCCTGGAATTATTCCTGTCATCCCGGTTAACTTCAGGTCTGTATATTTTAACCGAATTGTTGTTAACAACTACCCGTTGCGGCCGCGATGTTTCCTGTATGTTCCGTACTACAACCCTGCTACGTGTTGCATGTTCAATATCGCGGGGCCGTGGGCCATATACATACCTGCGATTATTACGCTCGTAATAATTATCGAGATAGTGTGTGTTGCGGTAAATGGTACGGATTCGTGTACGTGGAATACAGTAATCATATACACGATAATGTGTAATGTAACGGGAAGGGACAAAAATCCAGCGCACTAAAGGGATATTAACAGAGATGTGTATTCCCGATCTTGGAGGAAGAGGGGCCCATCCGTAATACTCCCCGCCCGAACGCCATGAAACCCATGCTGGTCCCCATTCGTAATCGGGAACCCAAAACCAGCCATAGTAATCGCTGTAGCTCCATCTTCCGTAATGGAAAGGCGCCCAGCCCCAGGGGTAATCAGAAATCCAGGTATTGCCGTAGTTTGTTACAACCCAATGCCCGCGGGTTACGTATGGATGAAAATCCGGTTCTGCGTCCGGGCTCCAGATGTAGCCGTACTCAGGGTCGTTAACCCACCGCCCGTAAGGTTCTAATTCATCATAAAAAGTCTGAAAAGAAACGCTGGCGCCGCTTTGGGCATTTGTTTGTATAGGATTTATAAGATTGAATACGATAAAGGCAGAAAGGAAAAATAATCGCGATTTAATTAGAAATTCCATATCGTTTAAATTTAAGTATAAGCAACCGCTTATATCTTTATGACGATGGGAAACAGGAATAGGTTTACTGCCGCGGAAAATATTTATGCTGCTAAATTCAAATCCTGGGAAGATGCTGCATTGCAAACCAGTTTAATGCAATAGGATTCTTATTTTTATGCCGTGAAATTACTAAGATTGCTATTATTCCCGTTTTCCCTGATTTATGCACTTGCTGTAATTGTTCGAAATTTTGCCTACGATAAAGGCTTTCTTCCTTCAAGGAGATTTGATTTTCCGGTAATAAGTGTGGGTAACCTTGCTGTTGGCGGAGCAGGGAAAAGCCCTATGACGGAATACATTATCCGCCTTCTTAAAGCGGATTATAAAATTGCAACTCTTAGCCGCGGCTACAGACGAACTTCAAAAGGCTTTTTATTGGTTAACGAAACATCAACAGTAGAGCAGGCCGGAGATGAACCGCTCCAGTTTAAAAGAAAGTTTCCCGAAATTACAGTGGCAGTTTGCGAAAGCAGGGTTGCCGGAATTGAGGCTTTAAAAGATAATCACGACCTCGTAATTCTGGATGATGCCTACCAGCACCGGGCAGCAAAACCGGGCTTCAGTCTCTTGCTCTTTGATTATAATCAATTGTTTAAGTGGCAGTGGTATCTGCCGACCGGTAATTTAAGGGAATCCTTAGCAGGAAGGGCAAGAGCGGATGTGATAGTAATAACAAAGACACCGGCGGAGCTGAAAAATGAGGAAAAAGAAAAGATAATTAAGCGTATTAAACCTCTTCCCGAACAGGAAATATTTTTTTCGTATGTAGATTATGGAAATCTGGAGCCGGCGGAAGCAAAAGAATCTCGTTCTTTAACTTCTCTTCGTGCAGGCACTACTGTTTTCCTGCTAACAGGCATCGCAAATGCAGATCCTTTAGTTAAAGAGCTGAAAAAATATACATCGGAGGTTCGCCATCATGAATATCCGGATCATCATCAGTTTACCAGGAAAAATATTCTTAAACTTGTACAGGCTTTTAAAGAGGACGCAGGCAACGACAAAATCATCGTTACAACCGAAAAAGATTATCAGCGTTTACGATTCGCCGGTGGCTTTGAACTTTTAGAAGGTTTACCGGTTTATTACCTGCCTGTAGTTTCTAAACTTCATCCGCCTTCACAGAAGCTTGACAATTTAATAAAAACGTATGTTGCAAAGCATTTACACAACTACTGAATACATAAAAAAAAGAATAGGAGAATTTGAACCCGAGTTTGGAATTATACTTGGCACCGGATTAGGCGGGCTTGTAAACGATATCGAGATTCAGCACAAGCTGATGTATTCAAACATACCTAATTTCCCTATCTCTACCCTTGAGTTTCACTCGGGAAGATTGATTTTCGGGTTGCTGAAAGGAAAGCGGGTAGTAGCAATGCAGGGCCGCTTGCATTATTATGAAGGTTACGATATGAAGCAGATTACCTTCCCCGTAAGGGTAATGAAAATGCTTGGAATTAAGCATCTGTTTGTATCAAATGCAAGCGGTTCTTTAAATCCCGAAATACGAAAAGGTGATCTGATGATTATTAATGATCATATCAATCTTCATCATGATAATCCCCTTAGAGGCAGAAATTTTGATGAATTGGGTCCACGGTTTCCGGATATGAGTCAGCCGTATGATAAAGACCTGATAAGGAAGGGTATGGAGATAGCGAAAAAAAATATGATATCCTGTCATCAGGGCGTTTATGTTTCAGTTCCCGGGCCAAATTTAGAAACCCGGGCAGAATACCAATATCTGCGTATAATTGGTGGAGATGCAGTAGGAATGAGTACCGTGCCGGAAGTAATTGTAGCAAATCATATGGGTCTTCCGGTATTTGCTGTTTCAGTTATAACAGACGAAGGTTTCCCTGAAGAACTTAAGCCGGTATCAGTGGAAGAAATAATACAGGTAGCCACGGAAGCGGAACCTAAAATGACATTAATTTTAAAAGAGTTACTGGACACTTTATAATGAACAAGCGCTACCTGATACTTTTTTATTTACTGCTTGTATTTTGCGGCACTGATTTATTTGCGCAGGTAAGGCCAAGAACAAACGGAAAGCCCGGGGCTTCTAAAAACGGCGATTTGCTTGATTCATTGCGCAAAAGAGAAGAAGGGGGACAGGATACCGTAATTTATACAGCCCGTTATATCCGCTACACTACTCTTGATTTACTTAAAGACAGTACCCGTGTTTTACCTATAGATACCACCGTAACTAATTTTCAGAATTTTAGCCCTATTAGCCAGCCAGATAATCCAACGGTTAACCTTGGCAGCGTAGGCTTACCTTACCGCGAAATGCTTTTCAATCCTTCAAAGTCCATAGGTTTTGATGCAGGATTTCACTCGCTGGATGCGTACCTGTTAACCCAGGATGATTTGCATTATTACCGTGCACGGGCGCCCTATACAGAATTATACTACGTTGCAGGCAGTAAAAACATACAGCTTTTTAAAGTTACCCATTCGCAAAATATAAAACCTAACTGGAATTTTGGTGCTAATTATTTCAGAAATGGATCTGAAGGACTTTATAAAAACCAGCAGGCCAATCATTTGAACGCGGCTATTTTTACCTGGTACGAATCAAAAAATAAGCGATATAACCTATTGGCAAATGGCCTTTTTAATACATTAAAAGCAAATGAGAACGGCTCAGTAGTGCGTGACGTATTTAACCTTCCGGATACAGTAACAACCATTGGTAAAGCAGGAGAAACAGTAAGATTGAATGGAACAGGAGGTAATACGCCCAGGCAGATCTGGAAGCAGAAAAACATTTTCATTAAACAATTTTACTACCTGGGGCGAATTGACAGTAGTTCAACAGATACTTCGCATACCAGCATACTGCCAACTCAACGTATTTCTCATTTATTAAGCTATAGCACAAAGAAATATCAGTTCTTTAAAAATGAGGAAGATCCTTATGGAGTTTTTCCTGGATTGCCCGGTATTTCAGATGCAGACGATGAAACCGCGAATCTTGCAAATGATTCTACCATAGTTAAAAATCTACGGAATGAATTTATGTATAGCTTCTACCTGCGAGGCAGGGCAGTAAAGTTTATCAAAAATGAGATGAAACTGGATGTAGGTTTGCAGCACGATTTATACTCGTACAACCAAATGGGATATAAAACTACATTTCAGAATATTACACTGAAAGCTTCTCCGGGTTACCGTTTCAGCAACAGGGTTTATATTGAAGGAGACCTTCAGCAAATTGTACAAGGGAGAAATGCGGGAGATTTTTTATACGAAGCAAACGCCAATTTTTTGTTAAGTAAGTCAGTAGGGCGAATAGTTTTGGGAGCATACTCTCAGAATAGATCTCCTGAGGAGATTTATGAGAGAATAAATTACCAATATCATAACTGGCCTTCGGACATAGAGGGAAAAAGCAGGTATAATTTTGACCGTACAAAAATTAATAATCTTTCTTTTTCTTACTTAAATCCTAAATTCAGAATGCAGGCAAAAGCCGAGTACTTCCTTGTGTCTGACTATTTATATTTAGATGAAGGCGCCTTGCCTCAATTTGTACAGCCACGACAGTTTGGAACCAATATCAATCTGCTGAAAATTACCTTAAAAAAGGATTTCAAGTTTGGTAAATTTAACCTGGATAATTACCTGGTTTATCAGAAAACAGATTTCCAGGATCTGCTTCGGACCCCTGAGTTTTATTCATACAATAGCTTTTATTTCAGTAATCGCTATTTCAAGGTACTGTATGCTGATATCGGGTTTGATGTGAGGTATAATACTTCGTTTCTTGCTCCTTCTTATGCCGTTAATATAAGTCAGTTTTATAACGGCACTGCTGCAACCTTTTCAAATTATCCGGTAGCTGACGTTTGGTTCCGCGGAACCTTAAACCGGGCCAATCTCTTCTTTAAATATAATTATGCTAACCAGGGCTTATTTTCAAAGGGATATTATACTGTAAATAAATATCCCATGCCGGATGCCCTGTTAACTTTTGGCGTAAGTTGGAAGTTCTATGATTGATTAAATTATGTACCGCTTAGAAGCTAATTGCACATTTTTCAATGCAATTTTTCTATGTCTTCTGCTTTTTCTTTTTAGCCGCCGGAAATAAAACATTATTTAAAATAAGTCGGTAACCGGTAGAATTAGGGTGTAAGCTTAACTCAGTCGGCGGATCGCCTACCGCATGCTGGTAATCTTCCGGATCGTGCCCGCCATAAAACGTCCATTGACCTTTCCCGAAGTCTCCGTGGATGTATCGTGCTTCATTTGCAGCTTTATTTTCCCCTAAAATCAGCACGTCGGGTTTGATCAGATCTTTCTTAAAAGCGGTAGTTTGTCCCATAAAGCCTTTTATTACCTTATCATGGTTTTGTGTAAGCATAGTTGGAACAATATCCCATTTTGCTGAAAAATCAAACAGGGTAAAAAAGTCATTCGACTGGTCAATAGTTCTTACAGGAGTTACGTCAATATCAGAAAACTCATAATTGTAAGGGTTCATGTCCAGCTTGAAATTCTGGAAAGCAAAAGTCTTTGAATAGTTCAGTTTTGATTGTGCATCCGGGTCAATCCCATCTCCGTCAAACATGCTCTGACAAATATCAATTCCTTCCGCAGCCAAAGCAATATCAAAACTGTCTGTTCCCGAGCACATGGCAAAAAGGAAACCTCCTCCTGCACAAAAATTCTGAATGTTTTTTGCAACTGCCAGTTTCATCTGCGAGACTTTTTTATAGCCCATTTTTTTTGCCGTCGCTTCCTGCAGTTTCACATCCTCAATATACCAGGAAGCATTTCTGAAACTCTGCCAGAAGCGGCCGTACTGCCCTGTAAAATCCTCGTGGTGAAGATGCAGCCAATCGTATTTCGGGAGCTCGCCTTTTAAAACCTCTTCATCGTAAACAATATCGTAGGGAATTTCTGCGTAAGATAAAACCAGAGTAACGGCATCATCCCAGGGTAATTTATTTTTAGGAGAATAAACTGCAATTTTAGGAACCTTCTCCAGCTTTACCAGGTCCATGTTTACCTGTGGGTCAGAAATTTCATTCAGTATAAGATTTACTTTTGCATCTGCCAGTACCTCATATGAAACACCCCTTATCTTACATTCATTTTCAACATCAGTTGAATATTTCATAAGGAAACTTCCTCCCCGGTAATTCAGCAGCCAGTCGGCTTCTTGTCCGTTTTTTAAAGTCCAGTAAGTAATGCCATACGCTTTCAGATGATTTTTCTGGTCCTCATCCATCGGAATCAGGATAGAAGCGCCCCGGCTTACAAGCGATATAAAAAGAAATACAATGCAGCAAAATCCTCTCAACATTCTGTTTCAACGTTAATAATCTTTTAAAGGTATAAAACCGTCTTCATTTTACATTATCAATATGATTTTATCCGTTTAAATTAAATACTAACTTTGCGGCTTATTCTAAAGCTATGAGCAAAGCGATAATAAAAACAGAAAAAGGCGACATGACCGTTCAGTTTTACGACAAAGATGCGCCAAACACAGTGGCTAACTTTTTAAAGCTGGCTAAAGAAGGATTTTATAATGGAGTTACTTTCCATCGTGTTATCCCCAATTTTGTTATTCAGGGCGGTGATCCTACAGGCACAGGTGCCGGCGGCCCGGGCTATAGAATTAAATGTGAGTTAGATGGTGAAAACCAATATCATGATAGGGGAGTATTGTCAATGGCACATGCCGGACGTGATACAGGAGGTTCCCAGTTCTTTATTTGCCACAGTCGCCAAAATACGGCACATCTTGACAGAAACCACACCTGCTTCGGTAAAGTGATTGAAAATGTGGATGTGGTTGATGATATCCGTCAGGGAGATAAAATTTTAGGAATAGAAGTTATTGAGGAATAGATGTGAGAATAGAGAGTGGAGATATGAGAAAGGAACATGACTCTTTAATCTCATATCTCTTTTCTTCAATCTATAAAATATGAATTTAAGAGGAATCGTAGCTGTATCCGGTAAACCGGGATTATTTAAAGTAATCGGACAAAATAAATCGGGATTTGTTTTAGAAAGCCTGGACGGACAGAAGCTAAAGCTGGTTGTAAATTTATCAACAGCCAAGTTAGCATCACTGGAAGATATCACCATTTTTGGTGAAGATGATGATTTGAAACTTCAGGACATTCTGGAGAAAATGAAAAGTACTTCTTCTATACCCGAGGCAAAAGCAGATGGAACGACATTGCGTAATTTCTTCCGTGAAGTTGCTCCGGACCATGATGAGGAAAAGGTGTACTCTTCTGACATTAAGAAAATTATTAATTGGTTTAATATAATTAAGGATCAGCCGTTTTTTACAGAAAACGCTGAAGAATCTGCTGAAGAGCCGGTAGCAGAAGTTCAGGAAACTGTTCCTGCTGAAGAAACTAAAACTCCTGCAAAAGCTAAAAGAAAGAAAAAGGCTGAGGAATAACTCAGTCTTTTTTAATTGTATAGATTAAAAGAAATAAATAATAGCGGCACCAATTGCCAGTGCAATTAATATCCACAGCCAGAAATTTTTTTGCTCCTGCCCCGGATTTATTCCCTTATACCGGTAATTTCTTTTTCCGAATTCCATATACTTAAAATTAACACAAGCAATATACTTTTGTTCCCCTAAAGTGAACTTTCAACCTTTAACTTTCAACATCCAACTTATTCATGATGATAGGGCTCTCCTTTTAAAATAGTAAATGCCCGGTATAATTGTTCGGTAAAAAATAATCGTACCATCTGATGCGAAAATGTCATTTTAGACAGGGATATTTTTTCATTTGCACGTTTGTAAAGTGTTTCATCAAATCCATAAGGGCCACCGATTATAAATACCAGGTTTTGCACTCCTCCCGTCATTTTCTTGTTTAGAAAATTTGAAAAATTTAAGGAAGTAAGTTCTACACCTTTTTCATCCAGCAAAATAACATAGTCTTGCAGATTAATATGTTTTAATAAGAGCTCAGCTTCCTTTATTTTCTGTTGGGCCGCAGTGAGATTTTTCGTGTTCTTTATCTCAGGCAGTTCAGCCAGTTTAAATGAAATGTAGTGCTGCAACCGTTTAAAATATTTCTCTATTCCTTCTTTTAGGTATTTTTCCTCTGTTTTTCCAACAGAAAGCAAGCTGATCTTCAATTTCTTTAATTTATATTATTTTCTTTAAAGGCAATAAAATAAATTTTCTTTCGAGTAATTGGAAAGAAATCTCCATTTTTATAAATATCAATTTTTAGAATTGATTAAACTAACTAAACTCGTCTATAAAATTAAAATCATTTATGAAACGTTTACGCCAATTAAACTTCTTTTATTCCCTGATACTGCTTTCGGGAGTACTCCTGCTAGCAGGATGGATTAGCAAAGAGAAAGAAGATCCGACCACAAAAAAAATTGACGATTTAATTGCGAAAATGACTTTTGAGGAAAAAGCAGGTCAGTTGAATTTTCGCGTAGCGGGTGTGGTAACGGGTCCAACGGCAACACCAATGGAAGCGAAAGTTTTAGAAGACCTGGTAAAACAGGGCAAGGTAGGCGGATTCTTTAATGGTTATGGTGCAGAATTTACCCGTAGGCTGCAGCAGACTGCAATGGAAAACTCGCGACTAAAAATTCCCTTGCTTTTTGGTGGTGATGTTGTACATGGGTTTAAAACAATATTCCCTATTCCCTTAGCGCAGGCGGCAAGCTGGGATATGGATGAAATAGAAAAGGCGGAAAGAATTGCCGCTATTGAAGCTTCTGCCGCCGGTATTAACTGGACTTTCGCTCCCATGGTTGACATCAGCAGAGATCCGCGTTGGGGGAGAATAGCGGAAGGTTCGGGAGAAGACGCGTATCTGGGTTCTAAAATAGCAATAGCAAGAGTTAAAGGATTCCAGGGAAATGATCTTAAATCTGCAAGTTCAATTTTGGCTTGTACGAAACATTTTGCCGCTTATGGTGCAGCAGAAGCGGGGCGTGACTATAATGTGGCTGACATGTCAGAACGGACCTTCAGAGACGTATATCTTCCTCCATACAAAGCTACGATTGACGCAGGAGTAGCCACTTTTATGGCAGCGTTTAATGAAGTTGAAGGTGTACCGGCTCATGGAAGTGATTATCTTCTCAATCAGATACTGAGAAAAGAATGGGGTTTTAAAGGCCTGGTAGTTTCAGATTATAACGGCATTAACGAAATGATTTCTCATGGAGTGGTTTCAGATCAACCAGAAGCTGTTGAACTGGCAATAGAAGCAGGGGTTGATATGGATATGCAGGGCGAAGCATATATTAACCAGCTACCCAAACTGGTTAAAGAAGGAAAAGTTAGTATGGCAACTTTAGATCAGGCTGTACGCAGAGTTCTTAAACTGAAATTTGATCTGGGATTATTCGAAAATCCTTATAAATACAGCAACGTTGCAAGAGAGCAGAATGAAATTTTAACTAAAGAGCATCTGGACGCAGCAAAAATACTGGCAGAAAAATCTATGGTATTGCTGAAAAATGCCAATAATCTTCTGCCTTTAAGTAAAGAAGTGAAAACACTGGCTGTAATCGGACCACTGGCAAATAATAAAAAAGATTTAAACGGAACATGGGCGTTCTTCGGTAATGCAAATGACCCTGTTTCAATTTTAGAAGGAATTAAGCAAAAGGTATCTAAAAATACAAAAGTGCTCTTTGCAGAAGGGGCTGACATAAAGGGAGAATCACGGGATAAATTTACAGAGGCCGTTAATGTTGCAAAACAAGCCGATGTAGTTGTTCTTTGTATCGGGGAAAATTCTGATATGAGTGGAGAGGCCGCATCAAGAAGCATGCTGGATTTGCCGGGAGTACAGCAGGAGTTCACCGACGAACTGGTTAAAACAGGTAAGCCCTTGGTTGTACTTTTAACCAGCGGCAGGCCTTTGACGATTGAAAAACTTGATAAAACCGTTCCGGCAATTCTGCAAACATGGTTTCTTGGTACACAAACCGGACCGGCGGTAGCAAGTGTGTTGTTCGGTGACTACAATCCTTCCGGGAAATTACCGGTGACTTTTCCAAGGAATGTCGGACAAATTCCCGTTTATTACAATCACAAAAATACCGGCAGGCCTTATGATGAAGCAAAAGATCCGCAGGGCAATGTGAAATATGCTTCTAAATATCTGGATGTTTTAAATTCTCCTTTATATCCGTTTGGATACGGGTTAAGCTATACCAGTTTTGATTACTCAGATATTAAATTAAGTAAAACTGAAATCAGTATGAACGAAAAACTGGAAGTGTCTGTGGAAGTAAAGAATTCAGGAAAAAGAGATGGGGAAGAAGTAGTTCAACTGTACGTTCAGGATTTGGTTGGAAGTGTAACCAGGCCGGTTAAGGAACTTAAGGGATTTAAGAAAATTAAATTAAAAGCGGGTGAATCAAAGGAGGTAACGTTTCAGCTAAGTTCAGATAATCTGGCATTTCATAAACGCGATATGAGTTTTGGAGCAGAGCCAGGAAAGTTTAAGGTGTTTGTTGGCACCAGTTCTGCAGATGTGAAAGAAGCAGGGTTTACATTAAAATAAAAGATCTCCAAAAGTTTAAAAACTTTGTAGATCTCTCCAATAAAAAGTCCTGCTTAAAATTAGTTAAGCAGGACTTTTTATTAAAAATTAACCTTAAACAGCTTGTTTCTGGCGAATAATATTTAAAGCTGCTCCTGCTTTAAACCATTCTATTTGCTGTTCATTATACGTATGATTTACCTGGAATGAGTCCTGAGAACCATCAGCATGATTAAGAACAACTGTTAACTGTTTTCCTGGTGCAAAACTTGTTAACCCTAATACATCAATCACATCATCCTCCTGAACTTTATTGTAATCAGCAGGGTCTGCAAAAGTAATTCCCAGCATACCTTGTTTTTTCAGATTTGTTTCGTGGATACGAGCAAAAGATTTAACAAGAATTACACGAACACCCAGATGACGCGGTTCCATGGCAGCATGTTCGCGTGAAGAACCTTCTCCGTAATTTTCATCTCCTACAACTACAGTTCCAATTCCGGCTGCTTTATAAGCACGCTGAGTTGCAGGTACAGGACCATAAACTCCTGTTAGCTGGTTTTTAACAGAATCAGCCGTGTCATTGAAATAGTTAATCGCACCGATCAGCATGTTGTTGGAAATATTATCCAAATGTCCGCGGAACTTTAACCAGGGGCCGGCCATAGAAATATGGTCAGTTGTACATTTTCCTTTGGCCTTAATAAGGAGTTTCAAACCTTTCAGGTCTGTTCCTTCCCATGCAGGAAATGGATCCAGCAACTGTAAACGGCTTGATTTTGGGTCTACCAGAACCTGAACCTGGCTTCCGTCGGTAGCAGGTGCCTGGTAACCGGCATCTTCAACTGCATATCCTTTAATCGGCATTTCCAAACCCTTAGGCTCGTCCAGTTTAACCGCTTGGCCTTCTTCGTTTATTAATGTATCTGTTAAAGGATTGAAGGTAAGATCACCGGCAATAGCTAAAGCAGTTGTGATTTCAGGCGAAGCTACAAACGCATGCGTATTTGGATTACCATCGTTCCTTTTTGCGAAGTTTCTGTTAAAAGAAGTTACTATGGAGTTAGCTTTACTCGGATCGTCTGTGTGACGAGCCCATTGCCCGATACATGGTCCGCAGGCATTTGCTAATACAACACCTCCGATTTGCTCAAAAGTATCAAGATAGCCATCTCGTTCAACAGTATAACGAACAAGTTCAGAGCCAGGTGTAACAGTATATTCTGATCTTACTTTTAATTTTTTATCAATAGCCTGCTGTGCAAGAGATGCTGCACGGGTAATGTCTTCATAAGATGAGTTTGTGCAGGAGCCAATTAATCCTACATCTAATTTTGCAGGCCAGTTATGTTCTTTAACAGCGGTAGCAAATTTGGAAATAGGCCATGCAAGGTCCGGAGTAAATGGTCCGTTTACATGAGGTTCCAGTTCAGAAAGATTTATTTCAATTACCTGATCAAAATATTGTTCGGGATTTGAATAAACTTCTTCATCTCCTGTTAAATCCTGTTTTATTTGATTCGCAAGATCGGCGATGTCAGAACGGTTAGTACCTCTTAAATAAGATTCAGATTTTTCATCGTAACCAAAAATAGAAGTGGTAGCGCCAATTTCAGCACCCATATTACAAATAGTAGCCTTTCCGGTAGCTGAAAGTGATCTTGCCCCTTCGCCGAAGTATTCAACAATACAACCGGTTCCTCCCTTTACGGTCAGAATTCCTGCAACTTTTAGGATCACATCTTTTGCTGCAGCCCATCCCGATAGTTTACCTGTAAGTTTTACACCTATAAGTTTTGGAAATTTTAATTCCCAGGCGAAGCCAGCCATCACATCACATGCATCTGCACCACCTACTCCAATAGCAACCATTCCCAAGCCGCCGGCATTCGGTGTGTGCGAATCGGTTCCGATCATCATACCGCCGGGGAAGGCATAATTTTCCAGTACAACCTGGTGTATAATTCCTGCTCCTGGTTTCCAGAAACCAATTCCGTATTTGTTGGAAACAGATGCAAGGAAATCGTAAACTTCTTTGTTTGTATTATTTGCGGTACTCAAATCTTCAGAAGCCCCAACTTTTGCCTGAATAAGGTGGTCGCAGTGAACGGTAGAAGGCACAGCTACCTGCGGCCTGCCAGCCTGCATAAATTGCAATAAGGCCATTTGTGCTGTGGCATCCTGCATAGCAACCCGGTCTGGCGCAAAATCAACGTAAGAAACTCCACGCTCATACGCTTTATCTGCTTCTCCTCCCCATAAGTGAGAGTATAGTATTTTTTCAGTTAATGTTAAAGGTTTACCTACGACTTTCCTGGCAGCATTAATTCTGCTGCTCATTCTGTTGTAAACCTCCTGGATCATGTCTAAGTCAAATGCCATGTTAATGTTTGATCTTTAAGATTATAAGAGAAATGGAAACACGCAAAGTTATAAAAAATTGATGAAGAGCGGTTAAAGATCCGAGCAAATATTATTGAAAAATATTTAGAAAAAATTTCTGGACAGGTGTATCTTTTTGAGGAATGGTAAAGTGGATTTAATTGTTAAGAAAACCTTTTATGTAAACTTTCGTAAAAGTTTTAGTAAAATTGAAACTGTGAAAAAAGTGTGAAAGGATAGGTGGGGAAAATTGGGGCAAAAAATCCACTCAGTAAAATCGAAATCATAGCTTAAACATTGATTGGCTGCGTGGAATAGAAATTGCCTTATTGCGCGTGTGTATTATTTTTCGCACTCTGCAGATTTGCAGCTTGTTCATTTACGCTTTAATTACGATGGCTCCATTACATATATTCCAGATTGATAAAATTAAGAAAACGCTTCCCGTTTTGTTAATTTGTTTATTTGGGTTCTTTCAGTTTGCTCAGGCGCAATTCCCGTACGGAGAAACATATAAACGATCTACAGCCCCAGGTACTGTTTACGGTCAGAGTGCAGCTTTAACCGGTGGTACAATTGATCCCGGGACAGATGGGTATCTGCGTCTAACAAGCAATGCTGGTTATCAGAAGGGATATGCCTACAGTGATGCTAAATTCCCTTCCGCTCATGGTATAAAGGCTAATTTTGAGTACTTTACTTATGGGGGAACGGGAGCTGATGGTTTTACGTTTTTCCTGTTTGATGCAAGTATAACTGCTTTTGACCAGGGAGCATATGGAGGAAGCTTAGGATATGCACAAAGTAGTAATCCGCCCACATTGGGAATGAATGGTGGTTTTCTCGGGGTAGGTTTTGATGAGTATGGTAATTATGGAGTAGGAACAGAAGGAAAGGGAGCCGGTTCTAATAGCTTTAGTACAACCACTGGAACGGTTGCTAATTCCATTGTAATTAGGGGGCAGGACGATGGCTCTCGAGGGGGCTATCCCTTTATTGCCGGAGTTCATACCAGTAGTGGAACTTATACTCCTAGGCTCGCAAGTGCTGATCGATTCCCTATTTCCGGAGGAACTGCACGTGTAACAAATCCTACTCAAGCTGGTTATCGAAAAGTATATGTTGATATTGTACCTAACAGCATTCCCAATCCAACCTCATTTACTATTACAGTCCAGGTTTATGTTGGAGAACTTGGAAGGATTATTACAGTTATAAATGGGGCAACGTATGCTCCAACCTCAATACCGACCTATTTAAAAGCGGGTTTTGCTGCTTCAACGGGGGGCTCAACGAATTATCACGAAATCCGGGGGATGGATGTCAATTACTCCGATGGGACAGGGCTCACTAATCCAACGGCGACTAACGATGACGTAATTGTTTTCAAGGATATCACAGCAATAATCGATGTTTTTAATAATGATGTTCTCTCTAATGAGCCGAAAGACTATAACCGGAGTTCAATAGATTTGGATCCGGGTACAGCCGGACAACAAACTTCTTTGCTTGTTCCTGGAAAAGGAACTTTTTCCGTTAGTTCCGACTTCTATTCCGACGGAAAGGTGACTTTCGTGCCGGTCAGCGGATTTACCGGCACTGCTTCTGTTTCTTATAATTACAAAGATAATTACGGTTTTCAGTCAAACACCGCCACTTTGACGGTTACTGTTGATACAGGAACAGCACCTGATATGAGCATTACTGCCCCGGCAACAACTTCTTTTTGTGCCGGCAACGGAAACCCTGCAGCAATTACCGGTAATTCTGTTACAGGGTATACCTTACAATGGCAAAGTTCTACCGACGGAACAACATTTACTAATATTTCAGGTGCAACATCCGCTAACTACAATCCCGGCACCTTAACTTCAACTACATACTATCGTCGTGTTGCCACTTCTACCACAGCGGGAGGGACAATATATTACAGTAATACGGTAGCCGTTACGGTACAGCCCACCATTACGACTAATACACTAAAATCATTCGATGATGTGGCTACCGGTACTGCACCTGTTTCCATAACGGTTCGTACGGGAAGTACTCCTGGTGCACTCGGCACAAATGTTTTGACAGGTACTACTGCTCAAAAAGCAGGGTATACTTATCAATGGCAATATTTTACCAACGCCGGAGTAGTTACGCCTACAGAGGCTATGTGGCAAAATATTACTTCTGCTTATGGTACTACCAATTCCACAGGCGAATATTTGTATCCGGCTTCACAAACAACAGCGCAGTATATATACTATAGAAGAATAGTAAATGCAGGTACTTGTGCTGATGCAAGTACTAATTATATCAGGATTCGATTCCTGAATAGCAACAGAACTAATGTCATTGGTACAGATGCAGTTTATTGTACAGGTTCAGATCCTGTGACATTAACTAATATCGCCAATAGTGCTGGAACGACATATGAATGGCAGAGGTCGACCGATAACATTAATTGGACAACCGGGATTGGAACTGGTCAAACATTTAATCCGCCGGTAATAACTGCCACCACTTACTATCGTAGAAAAATAGAGTCGACTCCCGAGTCTTATAGTAATGTTGTTACTTTATGGGTAGCACAACTTCCAACAGTTACATCTCAGCCTTCCAACCAGGCAATTTGTTCAGGGAGTAATACTACTTTTAGTGTAACAGCTTCTGCTACCGACGATCCACCATTCAGCTACCAATGGCAAGTTTCAACTGACGGCGGTAGCACATTTAGTGATATAGCCAACGGAGGAGTGTATTCTACTGCTACTACTTCTACATTAACTATTACAGGTGCTACTGTTGGTATGAATACTTATCAGTATCGTTGCGTGGTTTCAGTAAAAAGTGGAACAACCGCCTGTACTTCCAGCGCTTCCAATGCTGCTACCTTAACAGTTAACACGGGCGCAACTCTGAATTCATCTCCGTCAAATACTTCTGTTTGTCCGGCAACTACCGCAACTTTTACAGTGGGAGCAAGTGGCTTGGGTGTAAGCTATCAATGGCAATACAGAACAAGTTCTTCGGGTACCTGGGCTGATTTAAGTAATGATGCTACATACAGTGGTGTTACAACAAGTTCTCTTAAAGTCGTTGCCTCCGCCGCCATATCGGGTTATCAGTACCGTGCGTTAATTGCTAACCAATGTACTCCTTCCACAGCAAGTAGTGTCGCAACTTTAACGGTTTATGCCGCAATTGGCAATAATATAATAACAACCGCAGCTGCTTCTTATAATTGTGCAGGTACTCCTTTCTTTATAAATGCAGGTTATCCTACAGGCGGACCTTCTGGTACTTATACTTTTCAATGGCAAAGTTCAACAGACAATGTTACCTGGTCTAACATTTCCGGAGCAACCTCACAGGGATATGGACCGCCAGAATTTTCTGCCACTACTTATTTTAGAAGAATAGTTTATTCGGGAACATGTAGTGATGTTAGCAGTCCGGTTACATTTACTATAAATACAACAGGTATTACAAATAATACTATTTCAGCTACTGGGTCTGTAACCTCATGCGCCAGTTTCAATCCGGGACAACTTCAGGGAACTTATCCGGCGGGCAGCGGTTCATCTACATATAGCTTTCAATGGCAAATATCTACAGACAACGTTACTTTTACTAATATAGGTGGTGCTACCGCACAGAATTATTCTCCCGGAACTGTTACTGCAACAAGATATTTCAGAAGGTTAGTAACATCCGGAGGCTGTTCAAATTACAGTAATGTTTTAACTATTACGGTAGGTTCTGTTCCAAGCTCTGCTTTGGCAATTACAGGCAGCAATCTGGTGTGCGCACCTTCTACCGGGCAGGCCTATTCCATAAGTGCAATAACGGGTGCAACTTCTTATTCGTGGTCTTATAGTGGTACCGGAGCAACAATTACCGGAGGAACAACCAGATCGATAACTGTCAATTTCAGTTCTACAGCTACTTCAGGAAATTTAGTCGTAACAGTTAACAGTTCCTGCGGTACATCAACTAACTCTTTAGCCCTTACAGTTAATCCGGTTCCGGCTTTAACAAGCGGCTTAACTCCTTCAGCAATATGCAGTGAATCTGCTTTTGCTTATACACCTACAAGTAATGCTACCAGTTCAACTAATCTAGCACTAAATAAATTTGCAACTGCCTCTTCCTATGAAAATATAACTACGATGCCTGCATCTTATGCAATAGATGGTAATAGCACAGGCACTCGTTGGTCCAGCGCCTTTTCTGATCCTCAATATATCACAGTAGATTTAGGAGCAAGCTATAATGTAAATCAGGTTAAAATTACCTGGGAGAATGCTTATGGTAAAGATTTTAAAATCCAAGTTTCTGATGACAACCTAACATGGACTGATTTAAAAGTAGTAACAGGAAATACTCTTTTAGCGAACGACTACACGGGATTGTCAGGCTCTGGTAGGTATGTTAGAATGTATGGAACTGCCCGAGGAACGGGATATGGATTTTCAATGTATGAATTCGAGGTTTATGGTACTCCTGTTGTAACTTATTCATGGAGTCGTGCTGCAGTAACAGGTATTAGTAATTCGGCAGTTACCGGTACTGGCAGTGTAAATGAAACTCTTACAAATACGACAACTTCTCCGGTAAATGTTGTTTATGCGTATACAATAACTGCCAATGGTTGTAGTAATACCCAAAATGTAACTGTTACAGTAAATCCAAAACCAAATGTATCAAATCAAACAGCGGCCACTTGTAGTGGAGCAGCATTTACCGTTACTCCAACCGGAGTGCCGGCGGGAACAACTTATACTTGGTCTGCTCCTGTAGTAACAGGAGGATTAACCGGAGGAAGTGCCCAGGCAACAGGAGTAACTTCGATTAGCCAAACTCTTACTAATCCAACAACATCAGTTCAGACAGCAACCTATACAGTAACTCCCACATCGGGAAGTTGTGTTGGAAATACGTTTACAGTTACGATAACGGTAAATCCTAAACCGAGTGTAACCAGTCAAACCGCTACTATTTGTAGTGGATCATCCTTTACAGTTACTCCGTCAGGAGTTCCGGCAGGAACGACTTATACCTGGTCCGCGCCTTTAGTAACGGGAGGGTTAACCGGAGGAAGCGCTCAGGCAACAGGGGTATCTTCTATTAGCCAGACTCTTACTAACCCAACTACATCGGTTCAGACTGCGACATATACAGTAACTCCTGCAGCAGGCGGTTGTACAGGAAATACCTTTACAGTTACAGTAACGGTAAATCCAAGTGCTGTAATTACTTTGACCTCAGCCGCGGGAACCACTGCACAAACATTATGTATTAATACACCAATTACACCAATTACTTATTCAGTAACAGGTGGAGGAACCGGAGCAGGTGTAACCGGCTTGCCGGCAGGTGTAACAGGAAATTTCAGTGGAGGTGTATTTTCTATCAGTGGAACACCTACCACGTCAGGTACTTTTAATTATACGGTAACTACTACAGGAACCTGTACTCAGACAACCGCAACTGGAACCATTATAGTTAATCCTTTGCCTGTTATTACTACACAACCATCAGACATTACAGTTTGTGAGGGAGGTAATGGGTCCTCTACAGTTTCAGCAACAGGTACGGGTCTTACTTACCAGTGGCAGGCATTCAGTGGAGGTAGCTGGATTAATGTTCCGGCGATGACTGGAGTTTCAGGAGCTACAAGTTCTACTATTTCAGGATCTAATGTTCCGTTAGCCTACAATGGATATCAGTTTCGTGTAATTGTTACATCAAACGGGTGTTCTGTTGTATCAAATGCTGTTACGTTAAACGTCAATCAAACTCCAACTATCGCAAATGCTGGCTCTGATCAGGCTATCAATAAATCAACAGCAACTGCAACAGTTACACTAAATGCCAACAGTCCAACTGTTGGCACCGGTATCTGGGCAAAAATATCAGGACCTGCAAGCTTTACTATTACAAATGCGACCTTGAACAATACTACAGTTACCGGACTTACATCTGGGACCTATGTCTTCCAATGGTCAATAAGCAACGGAAGTTGTACTTCAAGTATTGACCAGGTTCAGATTTCTATTAATACAATCCCTGTAGCTACCCCTCAAAGCATCACCACCGCAGAAGATACTCCTAAGAGCGGCAGCTTATCAGGAACGGATGCCGAGGGCAGCACTTTGACATATGCCAAAGGCACCGATCCTGCACACGGAAGCGTAACAATCAATGCCACTACAGGAGCCTATACCTATACT